>JBBECO010000288.1:4692-9391 GCA_040881785.1 Vicinamibacterales bacterium | reverse complement strand
GCAATTATGAATCAACAATGACGGGTTCGACATACTTCTTGCCGTCTTTCACCCTGATGTACCCGGCAGCAATCTTCGGGTCGTGCTCGAAGAAGATCAGGTACTCGCGCTCGATGGCGTCCCGCACGAATGCCTTCTTGAACGCGAGAGTCTCCATCGGGTACAGGTCGTACCCCATGATCCAGGGCTCGTCGATGTGCGCGGTGGTCGGCATCATGTCCGCCGTGAACACGGCCGTCCGTCCCGCGGATTCGATGAAGATCACCTGGTGGCTTCGCGCATGCCCGCCCGTCCACCGCACGCGGACGCCGGGCATGATGTCCCTGTCGTCGTCGACCAGGTCGAGCACGCCGGCCGGCTCGAGCGGCACGAAGTCGTCCTGCAGATAACTCGCCCGGTTCCGCTCGTGCGGGTGCGTGGCGTCCTCCCACTCCCCCGTCCGGATGATGTACCGCGCGTTCGGGAACGTCGGCCGGATGTCGCCGGACTCGGTGCGCGTGGTGAAGCCGCCGGCATGATCGAAGTGCAGGTGCGAGGCCAGCGCGATCTCGATGTCCCCGAGGCCCAGTCCGATATCGGCAAGTGAATGGACGACGTTGCGGCGCCGATCGAGTGCGTAGATGTCGACGCTCTTGGCGTCCATCTTGTTGCCGGCGCCCGCATCCACGAGCATCAGCTTCTCCCCGCGTACGAGCAGCGGGCGCATCGCAAGCGAGATGCGATTGCGCTCGTCGGCCGGTGCGCGCCGCTCCCACAGCGGCTTGGGCACGACGCCGAACATGGAGCCGCCGTCCAGGCGGAAGTAGCCGTCCAGGAGAGGCGTCAGCTCGAGGTCACCGAGTTGAATGGACTTCACAGACGCTGCTTCAACTCCACGAGGACGCCGTGCGTGCTCGACGGATGGATGAACGCCACCAGCGAATGATGCGCGCCAGGACGCGGGACCTCGTCGATCAGCCGGACCCCCTTCGCCTTCAGCTCCGCGAGCGCCGCGACGAGATCGTCCACGCGGAGCGCCACGTGGTGGATGCCCGCGCCGCGTTTCGCGAGGTACTTGGCGATCGGCGAATCGTCGGAGGTCGGTTCGACCAGCTCGATCGCCGCCTCGCCGGCCTGCAGAAAGTGCGCACGCACGCGCTGCGACGGGACCTCCTCCGGCGCCTCGAGCTCGAGGCCGAGCGCGTCGCGAAAGAATTTGAGCGACTCCCCCAGATCCCCAACGGCGATCCCGATGTGATCAATGACGGCTTTCATTTGCCTCCGACGCTGCGCTCGAAGATGCCATCCACCGCCGAATACGGATCCAGCTCGCGTTTCGCAATCCGGTCCAGGATCTGCTCGAACTCACCCTCCCGCAGGATCTTCGTTTCCACGTGCTGCAGGAACCGGTGGCCGAGCAGCTCGCGCAATCGCCATTCGGCCCGCGCGCGGCGGCGGCTCCCCTGCGTGGCCGCCGTGTGCTGTCTGAAGCGCTCGATCGTCTCGAGCAGCTCCGGCACGCCGCGCCCGGTGATCGCCTCGGTCTTCACGATCGGCGGCCGCCAGTCCCCCTCCGCGAACGTCTGCAGCGACAGCATGGCTTCGATCGAGGTTACGGTCCGGTCGGCCCCCTCACGGTCCGCCTTGTTCACGACGAAGATGTCAGCGATCTCCATGATGCCGGCCTTGAGCGCCTGCACCTCGTCACCCGCCCCCGGCACGATCGTGACGATCGACACGTCCGCGGTGCGGACGATGTCCACTTCGTCCTGGCCGACACCCACCGTCTCGATAATGACGATGTCCTTGCCGGCTGCGTCGAAGACGGCCGCGACCTCGCCGGTGGCGCGCGCGAGGCCGCCCAGATGTCCGCGCGTCGCCATGCTGCGGATGAAGACGCCGGCGTCGCCGGCATGCGCCTGCATGCGGACCCGGTCGCCGAGGATCGCCCCGCCCGTGTACGGGCTCGTGGGATCCACCGCGACCACCCCGACCGTCTGCCCGGTCTTGCGGATCTCGGTGGTCATGCGATCCACCAGCGTGCTCTTGCCGGCGCCCGGCGGTCCGGTGACGCCCATCAGATACGCACGTCCCGTGCGGCCGAAGATCCGGCGGATCAGCTCCGCGCCGGCCGGCGCTTCGTCTTCGATGAGGGAGATCGCCCGCGCGATCGCGCGCGGATCGCCCGCGAGCACACGTGCGGACAGCGTCGATTCGGTCACTGGCCCAGCAACTGCCTCGCGATGACGAGCCGCTGGATCTCGCTCGTGCCCTCGCCGATCGTGACCAGCTTGACGTCGCGGAAGTACTTCTCGGCCGGGTAATCCTTCACGAAGCCGTACCCGCCATGGATCTGGACGCAGTCGTCGGCCGCCTTCACCGCGATCTCGCCCGCGAACAGCTTCGCCATGGCCGACTCCTTCGTCGTCCGCTGGCCGAGATCCTTGAGATAGGCCGCGCGGTAGGTCAGGAGCCGCGCCGCTTCGATACGCGTGGCGTTGTCGGCGAGCTTCCACTGGATCGCCTGGAACGACGCGATCGGCTGGCCGAACTGCCGGCGCTCTTTCGCGTAGCTGCGCGCCGCCTCGTAGGCGCCCTGCGCCAGGCCGACCGCCAGCGCCGCGATGCCGATGCGTCCCGCGTCGAGTACCTGGAGCGTGTTGATGAAGCCCTGCCCTTCGTCCCCGAGCAGAGCCTCGGCGGGAAGCCGGCAGTCCTGAAAGATGACTTCGCTCGTGTCGCTGGCGCGCATCCCGAGCTTGTTCTCTTTCTTGCCGGCGATCATCCCCGGCGTGCCGTGCTCGAGGACGAACGCGGAGATCCCACGGTGACCCTTCGTGCGATCGGAAATCGCCATCACGACCATGACGCCGCCGATCTTGCCGTGCGTGATGAAGGTCTTCGAGCCGTTCAACACCCAGCTGCCGTCGGCCTGTTTCACCGCCACCGTACGCATGCCGGCGGCGTCGCTCCCGGCACTCGCCTCCGTCAGGCCCCAGGCGCCGAGCACGTCGCCGGTCACCAGGCGCGGCAGGTAGCGCTGCTTCTGCGCGTCGTTGCCGAACATGGCGATGTGCGACGTGCAGAGCCCGTTGTGCGCGGCCACCGACAACCCGATCGCCGGGCAGACCCGTGACAGCTCCTCGATGCAGATGCAGTAGTCCACCGACGACATCGCCGAGCCGCCGTACGCCTCGTCGAACTGGATGCCCATGAGGCCGAGCGCGGCGAGCTTCGGCAGCAGCTCCATGGGGAAGTGCTGCGCCTCGTCCCACTCCATCACGTGCGGCCGCATCTCCGTTTCGGCGAACTCCCGCACCGAGCGCCGGAGAAGCTCCTGTTCGTCTGTCGGGCGGAAATCCATCAAACGAAATCTATCACGCAGACGCCGTCACGGGTTCACCGCAAAGGCCGCAAAGGGCGCAGAGAAGATTCTGGTTCTCTGCGTGCTTGGCGTTCTTGGCGGTTAGTCTTGCGGACAGCCGGTTGGAATGTCGCGACTTGGCGTATTCTCGGACAATGCGACACATACTTCTGCTGCCGGCGCTTCTGACCGCGGCGCTGTTCGTCCCCGCCACCGCGTCGGCGGACGTCACGGCGTTCTTCGGCGTCAATCCCACGCCGTCCAACCGCGTGCTCACGGGCTTCTCGGGCGGCGTCGGCCTGATCATCGTCGGCTTCGAGTTCGAGTATGCGAACACGGTCGAGGATCTCGACCAGCTCGCGCCGGGGCTCAAGACCTACATGGTCAACGGGCTGGTGCAGACGCCGATCCCCGTCGGGGGCATGCAGTTCTACGCCACGGCCGGCGGCGGTGTGTTCCGGGAGACGTTGAGTGACGACACGGTGACCGACGTCGGGTTCAACATCGGGGGCGGCGTCAAGATGAACCTGGCCGGTCCGCTGCGGTTACGGCTGGACTATCGGGTCTTCACGTTCCGAGGGGAGGACGTGCGGCATTCGAAGCCGCAACGGTTTTATGCGGGGTTGAATCTCAAATTCTGACGCAGGGGGAACTGACGCTGAGGGTGCGGAAAACAACGAGAGGGTGCCGGCACTTCGAGCAAAGCCCCGGCACCCTCTGCGTCAGTTCCCCGCACTCTCGGCGAAGCCGCCCCGCACTCTCAGCGAAGCGCCCCGCACCCTCTGCGTTAGATCCCCCCGCCGATGGGCGTGAGGTTCAGCCGGTTCGGACCGGCTGCGAACGCCCCCGCCCAGCGCTTGAACGCTTCGACGTTGGCCGGGTCACGCTGCTGCTCCTCGGTGAGCGTCTTGTTGATCAACATGAAGAAGTCGTACTCCGTGTTGGCCACGGCGGGGTCCACGAGCACGACGTACAGCGCGTTGGCGCCCATCGGCTCGGCGGCCTTGTAGAACTTGAACGCGTCCCCGGCGGTCTTCAACGCGGCATCGGTCGAGGCCGCGAGGCTCGACTTGAGCTTGGTCGCCATCTCTTCGAAGGCCGCCGTCTGGTCCGGCTTGATCGGCACGAGCAGCATGCCGGCCGCGCCGGAGAACGTCATCTTCGGGGCAGCAGGCTGCTCCGGCGCCGCGGGCGCGGTCTGGGCCGGGGGCTGCTGCACGGGCGGTTCCTGAGCAAACGCGGCAGCCGGCAGCAGAGCCAGCGCCAAAGCACTGATGATTACGCGACGCATCCAATCTCCTCCTTGGGCGAACACAGCAAAGAGCGACACTTTACCGTACGAAAGGTCCGAAAGTC
>JBBECO010000288.1:2233-4592 GCA_040881785.1 Vicinamibacterales bacterium | reverse complement strand
TTGGCAACGAGCATGCCGTTTCGGCTGAGGCGCAAACGCGGGCCTTCCCGGTGCACCAGACCCTCCACTATGAACGGCTCCAGTGCCATCTCGTATCGACTCCAGACGTCCACGCCGTATTTGGCCCCAATTGCCTGTATATCCACGCCTTCGGTCAGGCGAATACCCGTAAAAAGGGCGTCGCCAAGCCGCTCCGCCGGGGTCATCTCCCGGCGATCGGCGACCAGGCTCAGGGCCACTGGACCGGAGGTTTCGATCAGACGGGAAATGTAGTCCTCCGTGGACGACACATTCTTCCACCGGACACCTCGACGGGTCGAATGCGCGCCGCAGCCGAAGCCGAGCCACTCGGCGTCCTGCCAGTATTTGAGGTTGTGGCGCGAGGCGCGGCCCGGGCGGGCGACGTTGGAGATCTCGTATTGCCGGTAGCCGGCCGCCTCCAGCCGGCCCAGGCTCCACAAATACATCTCCGCCGCGTCATCGTCGGGGGCCTGGGACCAGCCGGCGCGGGCCATGTCCTCCTTGAGCGGCGCGTTGGGATACAACTCCAGGAGGTAGAGCGACGCGTGCTCGGGACCGACGTCGATCAGCGCGTCCACGTTCGACTGCCAGTCGGCCGTGGTCTGCTGCGGCAGCCACATCATCAGGTCGAGGCTGATGTTGTCGAAGCCTGCGGCGCGCGCTTCCTGCACCGCCTCACGCGCACGTGCGACCGAATGGATCCGTCCGAGACGCCGCAGCTCGTCTTCGCGGAATGACTGCACGCCGAAGCTCACACGGTTCACGCCGGCTTCGCGGAAACCCTGCATCCGCGCGTCCGATGATGTTTCCGGATTGGTCTCGAGCGTGACCTCGGCGTCCGCAGGCATGTCAAAGCTCGCGCGACAGGCGGCGATCAGCCGGCCGATCTCCGCCGGCTCGAGCAGCGACGGCGTGCCGCCGCCGAAAAAGATCGTGTCCGCGGGACTGCCGTCCGCCGAGAGACGGATCTCCCGCTCGAGCGCGTCCACATACCGGTCTTTCAGCGCCGCGTCAAAGAGACCGCGGTTGAAGTTGCAGTAGTTGCAAATGGAGTTGCAGAACGGTATGTGGACGTAGAGGCCGAGAGACATGTTGGAGAGCGGTGTCACTGTCTCGGAGGGGACGGAGGAAACGGAGATTTTCACAACGGAGGATCGGAGCTAACGGAGGCACGAACGGAGAAGAGAAAACAATAAAATTTTTTTCCTTCTCCGTTTTGCCGTCTCCGTTCCTCCGTTTCTCCGTTGTGAAAATCCGTTCTCTCCGTAACCTCCGTTACCTCAGGAGCCGGCCTTACCACCGGTCCACCCCAGATCGGCCTTGCCGGTCGGGGCCTTCAACTGCGCGCGGACGGGCTTCGTCGTCGTCCTGGCCGGCAGCGTCCGGCGGTTGGGCTTCATCTTCCACATCGCCAGCAGGTCGTCCACACCGCCATTCGGCGGCAGGTGGCGAAAATCGGCGCCGTCGAACTCCAGAAACTCGCACATTTCGTGCAGACGCGAATGGATCCGGAAGCCGATCCGCGCCTTCAGGCAGTCCGGATCGCTGTCATCGGGCGTGTCGTCGTAATTCGACGTGAAAATCGTGTGGCGCCGCTCGTTGTAGCGCGTATTCACGATCAGATTCATCGTTTCCTCGACCCATTCCGAAGTTTTCTCGGATCCGAGATCGTCGAGGACGAGAAGATCCGCGTCCATGACGGGCCGCAGCACGTCCATTTCTGCGGCCTTGACCGTCGGGTTGTAGGTGCTGCGGATCACGCGGAGCAGGTCGCGCGTGTCATAGAACAGCCCGCGCGCCCCGCGCGTCAGGATCACACGCCGCAGGACGGCGACCGCCAGATGCGTCTTGCCGATCCCGGGCGGACCGATGAGGCACAGGCCTTTGCCGATGGCCGGAAACTCTTCGGCAAAGCGCTGCGCCTGGCGCACGGCACTCATCAGCTTCTCATTCGGATAGGTGACGAAGCTTTCGATCTCGCACCGGCGGTACCGCGGCGGGATGCGCGCCTCGTCGAGCATGCGTGCGGTCAGCCCCTCGCGCCAGCAGTCGCATCGCTCGACGCGACGCGTGCCTTTCATCTCAACGGGCTTCCACCCGGTGTCATCGCAGAGGGCGCACATGGGTACGGGGATTCTAACATCTCCCGATCGTCGATCGTCGATTGTCGAGCGTCGATTTGATTGCGGATTGGAGATTGCCGATTGGATTGTCGATTTGCGATTGCCGATTGAATTGCCGATTCTCGATTGAGGATTGGCGCCATCAATTCAGCAATCCGCAATCGCCGATCCAATCATCAATCCCCAATCAACAATCCAATCGTCAATCGTCAATC
>JBBECO010000288.1:0-2133 GCA_040881785.1 Vicinamibacterales bacterium | reverse complement strand
CCAATCGTCAATCGTCAATCGTCAATCCAATCGCCAATCGACAATCGACAATCGACAATCAGCTGCGCGCCTTGTCGACCGGCCGAGCATCAACCGGAATGGTGTCCGGTGTGCTATCCGTGGTCGTCGGGGCCGCGCGAACCAGATCGGTGGGCGACGACTTCACGAGCGCCGTGCTGAGGCGCTGCTCCCAGTCGCCGATGCCGCGCGAGAGCTCACCCTTGACGTAGGTCATGAACTCGTTGACCTCGTACTGCATGGCCTCGATCTTCGCGCGCATGTTGAGGATGATCTCGACGCCGGCGAGGTTCACCCCCAGCTCGCGGGTCAGCGACAGGATCGTCTCGAGGCGCTCGAGGTCCTCTTCGGAATAGAGGCGCGTGTTGCCTTCGGTGCGGGACGGCTTCAGCAGCCCTTCGCGCTCGTACAGGCGCAGCGTCTGCGGGTGGATGTTGTACTTCTGCGCCACCGCGCTGATCATGTAGTACGCCTTGCCGCCGCGCTTGGTCACCATCTCAGCCTTCGGCCTCGTTGAAGTTCTTCCTGAGCCCCTCCCGGACGTCCTCCTGGTGCAGGCGGCCGAACTCGCGCATCAGGTCCTTCGATCGCTCATCGAGCATCGCCGGCAGCGTCACCCGCACTTCCACCCAGAGGTCCCCGCGGCCGCCCGAGGAGGTGACCGCGCCGCGGCCGCCGACCCGGACCCGGTGGCCGGCCTGCGTCGCCGGCGGAATCCGGAACTTGACCGGGCCGTCGAACGACGGCACCTCGATCCGCGCCCCGAGCGCCGCCTCGTGCACCGCCACCGGGACGGTGATGTGCAGGTCCGCGCCGTCGCGCCGGAGCACCGGATGCGGCCGGACGTGCACGTCCACATACAGATCGCCGGGCCGCCCGCCATGGGCGCCGGCGTGCCCGCGCTCGGGCACCCGCACCCGCGTGCCATCGACGACACCGGCCGGCAGACGCACGGCAATCCCCTCGCCGCGGACGATGCGTCCCTGCCCTGCGCACGTGGCGCAGCGCTGGTGCCGCTCGCGGCCGGTGCCACTGCAGGCTGCGCAGGCTTTCGTGAACACCATGTGGCCGCGCGCCCAGCGCACGTTGCCGCTGCCGTGGCAGGCCGTGCAGCGCGCGTCGGCCGTCCTCAGCTGTCCGGCCCCTCGGCACGCGCCGCACTGCACCTGCCGGGTCACCATCAGCTGCCGATCGGAACCCCGCATCGCCTCGGCGAAGCTGATCGACACCGACGCGTGAAGATCGGCGCCCGGTTGACGCGCCGTCCGGTGCGCGGCGGGGACGGGATGGAGGGCCTCGGCGAACAGCTCGCTGAACGTTGCGGCCTGCGCGCCGTGCGCGGCCACCGAAAAATCGAAGCCGCTGAATTCCACCACCTGCTCGCCGCCCCCCGCCTGCACGCCGGCATCGTCATAGCGGCGCCGGCGATCGGCGTCGGCCAGGGTTTCGTAGGCCTCGGTAATCCGCTGGAACAACGCCGCCGCCGCCCGGTCCCCGGGATTCAGCCCCGGGTGATACCGGCGCGACAGCCGCCGATACGCGCGTTTGATGTCCGTCGCGCTCGCACCGGGGGCGAGGCCGAGCACCGCGTAAAAGTCCATGATGCTTGTGAGATCCGGGACTTGGGGCTCGGGGTTCGGGGCGATTCCCAGCTAGTCCCATATCCCGAGCCCCGAGTCCCGAGTCCCGAGCCCCAAGCCCCTACTTCTTCTCTTCCTCGACCACTTCGGCGTCGATGACATCACCCGTCGCGGCGCTGCCGGACGGCTGCCCGGCGTCGGCTCCCGGTGCCTGCGCATCGGATGCGCCCGCGCCGCCGGAGGCCTGCGCCGACTTGTACATCGTCTCGGCCATCTTGTGCTGCGACGTGTTGAGCGCTTCCATGCCGCGCTTCATCTCGGCGACGTCGTTCTTCTCGATCGCCTTCTTCAGGTCTTCGAGCGCCGACTCGACGGGCTGACGTTCTGAGGCCGGGATCTTGTCCCCCGCTTCCTTCAGCATCGCCTCGGCGGCATACGCCGCGTGGTCCGCCTGGTTGCGGGTCTCGATCTCCTCCTTGCGCTTCTTGTCGTCCTCGGCGTGGGCCTCGGCCTCCTTCATCATCTTGTCGACCTC
>JBBECO010000287.1:29817-49969 GCA_040881785.1 Vicinamibacterales bacterium | reverse complement strand
CGCGCGTCACGGAACTGCTTGTCCTTGAACTGCGCCATGCGGTTGACGGCGATCGTCCGCGCCCCGCGCTCGATCGTTCCGTCGCCGTGCACGAGATCTCCCTGATCGCTCCACAGCCCGCCGAAGGCCATCGCGTCGCGGTTGTTCCAGTGCGTGTTGAAGGCGGCTTCGAGACCCTTGATCTCCCGCTCCACGCCCGGCAGGCATGCCCCTTCGCGGCTGGCGGATCCCGTCCGCGCAGGCCGCGACACGCTCGACGACGAGGATGAAGCCGGTCTCGGCCTGGGAAGGGCCGCGCCGCGAAGACCTTCGATGTCGGCGAGGATGGCGGCGACCAGGCCGTCCACGAGGTAGCGCCCCTTCTCGGGCGTCGCCAGTGTCGGATCCCCCCAGACGCCGCTCGGCGAGTACATCCCCGGCCCACCGGCCTGCCGTGTCAGCCGCGGCGGCGTCGTCGCCGGCGGGATGTCCTTCACGGCGCGTGTCATGTCCACGGCCGACGGGTCGATGTAGAGCATCATCGAGGTCTCGATCTCGTCGGCGTGCGAGCCGGACGGCTGCTGCCTGACCCTGGCCGCGAGCGGCTCCAGCGACTCGTTCAGGTCGGTGAACCGCAGCAAGATCCCCTCAGCAGCGAGCGCTGCGGCGGCAGGCTCCAGCGCGACGTCCGTCGACACGCCGGTATTGAGCACGTAGAAGCGGCGCGGGCCGTAGCGCGCGAGACTCCGTATCACCTGGACCGTCAGGTCCCTCGCGGTCTCGAGCGAAAGCGACGTGGAACCCGGATACTCCAGAAACGCCGGATAAAAATGATAGGTCAGCGGCGGTGCGATGACGACCGGCGCCGAACCCGCCACCCGATCCGTCAGGTAGTCTGCCAGCGTCAGATCGTTTCGCAGCGGAAGGTGCGGGCCATGTTCCTTGAGCGCCGCGCCGAGCGGAATGACGACGACGGTGTCGGCCTGAAGGAGTCCCTCGGCGTCCACCCAGGAGTAGTCAGCCAGTCGAACGGCCTTCTGCGGTTCCGGTGTCTGGCCTGCGGCGGCAGCGAGGGCGGTGATGAGCGCGAGGGTGAGCATCCGCATGGTGTTGAGACGGCCGGCGACCCCGGCCGGATGGACTGTACACTGAGCTCATGTCGGAATGGGATGCCGCCGAGTACCACCGGCTGTCTGACCCGCAGCGCTCGTGGGGCCTGCGGGTCCTGGATCGGTTGGCGCCGGCTCCCGGCGAGCACATCCTCGATGTCGGCTGCGGCACCGGACGATTGACGGCCGATCTGCGTGCCGCCGCCGGCAACGGCCGCATCGCCGCCCTCGATCGTTCCTGGACGATGGTGCGAGAGGCGAGGCGACATCTGTCGCGGCCGGTCGGCGTGGCGCAGGCCGACGCCGCGGCGCTGCCGTTCGGCAGCGAAACCTTCGACGCCGTGTTCAGCACCGCCACGTTCCACTGGGTGCCCGACCACCCCACGCTGTTTGCGGAGATCTTCCGCGTCCTTCGGCCGGGCGGACGCCTGGTGTCGCAGGCCGGCGGGGGGCCGAACCTGGAGACGCTCTACACGCGGACGTCGGCCCTGGCGCGGAATCCTGAATTCGCCCGGTACTTTGCCGGCTGGCGCGACCCGTGGACCTTCGCCGGCGTGGACGACACGCGGGCCCTCATGGTTCGCGCCGGTTTCTTCGACATCGAAGTGTGGCTGGAATCGACGCCGACGCCGTTGCCCGACGCGCCCGGCTACGCGGCCTTCGTCACGACCGTCTGCCTCCGGACCCAGTTGCATCGTCTTCCCGAAGACAAGCGTGGGTCGTACGTCGCGCGCCTCACCGACATGGCGGCCGGCGATGAGCCTTCCTTCACGCTCGACTACTGGCGGCTGAACATCGATGCACGAAAGAGTTGAGAGCGGCCAGGCCGCTGCGACGTACGCGGCGGGGCAGGACCGATACACGTCGCTCCGCGACGAGCAGCGGCGCCGGTCGGCGCTGCTCGCAAAGCTCCGGCTCGCCACGTTTCTCCCGGCCATCGCGGCGCTCGTGTGGTGGCTTGGATTCTTCGGCGGGATGCCCGCGTTCGTTCTCGCCGTCGCGCTCCTGCTCGCCTTCGGCGTGCTCGTCGTCAGGCATGCGCGCGTCGAGGAGCGCGCCGAGCGGTTCGAAGCCCTTCGCCTCGTCAACGTTCGAGGCTCCGCCCGCCTGGCGCGCGACTGGGACGTGTTGCCGCCGGCGCCAGCGCCAGCCGGGGCGGCGGTTGACGGGCACCCGTATGCGATCGACCTCGACGTGTTCGGCCGTGCCTCGCTCTTCCAGTGGATCGGTCCAGCCGCCACCGAAGCCGGTGGCGTCACGCTCGCGCGCTGGCTGCTGTCGCCGGCCTCTCCGGCAGAGATCCGGGCACGCCAGGCCGCGATCGCCGAACTGGCACCGCTCGCGGAGTGGCGCGAGGAGCTTGCCGCCTTCGGCGTTCCTGGCGCAGGCGCGCGCCGCGAATCGCTCGCGACGTTCCTTCGATGGGCCGAATCGCCCCGGCCGGCCGTCCGGCGGCCCGGGCTCCTCCGCGCAGCCGTCTACCTGATCGTCGCCGCGCTGTGGATCCTGGGCGGCCTGCACTTCAGCGGCCTGTTGCCCAACAGCCTGTGGGGGATCGCTCTGCTGGCCGGGATCATCCTCTCGTTCGCGACAGCCGGGCCTCTGACTCGCACGTTCGATGAGGCGGGCGCCGGTGAGCGCACGCTGGCGCAATACGCGGGGATCTTCGCGCACATTGCGTCGCAGCACTTTGCGTCGCCGGGGCTGGCCGCCATACAGCAGCGGATGACCGCCGAGGGACGTCCGGCGCCGGAGGCGATGCGCGCGCTCAATCGGATCCTATCGTTCGCCGACCTGCGCCGCGGCGCGGCGCTTCTGCACTTTCCCATCCAGGCGCTGACGCTCTGGGATTTTCACTGCCTCTTCGCGCTCGAGCGCTGGCGGCGTGCGGCAGGCGCGCATGTGGGCGGCTGGTTCGACGCGGCGGGGGAGGTTGACGCCCTCTCGTGCCTGGCGGCCATCCACCACGACAATCCCGGCTGGTGCGTTCCCGAGCTCACCCGCGGTGTCGTGACGGATCGCAGTTACCGCGCGGTCGCGCTCGGCCACCCGCTGCTTCCGGACGACCGGCGCGTCGCCAACGACGTCGAGCTCGGCCCCCCGGGCACGGTGCTGCTCGTGACGGGATCGAACATGTCCGGCAAGAGCACCCTGCTGCGCGCCATCGGCGCGAACGCCGTCCTGGCGCAGTGCGGCGCGCCCGCCTGCGCGGCGTCGCTGCGGCTTCCACCCTGCGACGTCCAGACGAGCATCCGCATCCAGGATTCACTCGAGCAGGGCGTGTCGTACTTCATGGCGGCGCTCGCCAGACTTAAAGGGGTCGTCGATGCCGCCGAACGCGAGCCGGGCGATCGCGCGCTCCTGTATCTGCTCGACGAGATCCTGCAGGGGACCAACAGCGCCGAGCGCGGCATCGCCGTTCAGGCTGTCGCCAGGCACCTGCTGGACGCCGGCGCCATCGGAGCGATGACGACGCACGATTTGAAGATCGCGGGGGAGGAGCCGCTCAGGTCCACCGCAAGGCTCGTCCACTTCACCG
Organism: Vicinamibacterales bacterium; assembly: GCA_040881785.1. GTDB lineage: Bacteria > Acidobacteriota > Vicinamibacteria > Vicinamibacterales > 2-12-FULL-66-21 > JACDCA01. The sequence goes on along the minus strand of JBBECO010000287.1, from coordinate 46,342 downwards.
AGATCGTGGACGAGGATGGCACGATGCGGTTCGACTTCCGTCTGCGCGAGGGGATCGCGACGTCCCGGAATGCCCTGCGCCTGATGCAGCTCATCGGTATCGACCTCGGCCCCGCACCTCTGCCGTAACTCTGGCACCTTCATTGCGTTCCACCACAGCCAAATGGAGGAACGTTCATGAATTCCCGGACATACGGCATTCTCGCAGGCGTACTTGGGTCCGCTCTTGGCGCCTGGTGGTATTCGCGGCACCGCGCCGCCGCCGCGCGCCATCTGACGCCGGCCCGCGAACACGGCACCGTCATCTTCGATAACACACCGACGGCCTCGCCGGCGTCGGCAGAAGGTGTGATCTAGCGCCGACAGCCGTGAAGCTGCTCACGGTGGAGCTCGAATCGCCGCTTCCCGACGTGCCGCCGCCTACGGTCGGCGAGCAGTGGGTGCTCGTTCGCCTTCATCGTGAGCCGCTCGGGCTCCTCCATTTCACGCGTCATGGGTGCACCGCCGCGCAACTTGCGCGGCTGATCGCCGATCGATTCGGGCATCGGATCCTGACACATCTCGTGGCCGACGCGCTGGCCGGCGGCGCGAGCGTCTCTCTCGAATCTCCCGCCGCGGACTGTCCGCGCCTGCGGCCGATGACCCTGCCATCGCTGACGGTTGCCGTCTGCACGCGCGATGGCGCGGCACGGCTTTCCGAGTGCCTGGACGGGCTCGCCGCCCTCGAATACCCCGGTGGGCATCTCGATCGGCTCGTCGTTGACAACGCGCCTCGGGACGACGGTGCACGACGTGTCGTCGAGCGCTACCCATCGATCCGCTACGTCGTCGAACCGCTGGCCGGCCTCGACCGTGCGCGCAACCGTGCCATCGTCGAGGCGCGCGGCGAGATCATCGCGTTCACCGACGATGACGTGAGCGTGGACGGCCTGTGGGCCGAGGCGATCGGGCGGCTGTTTGCGTCGGAACCCGACGTCGATACCGTCACCGGACTGGTCGTGGCGGACGAGATCGACGTCGAGCCGCAGCGGCTCTTCGAACGGTACGGAGGATTCAGCCGCGGGTTCGACCGGCAGTACTTCCGCGTCGATACCGCGTCCGGCGAGAGGGCCGCGCGGCGGCACGTCGGGGCCGGACGTTTCGGCACCGGCGCCAACATGGCGTTCCGGCGCCGGCTGTTCGATCGCATCGGCCTGTTCGATCCTGCGCTGGATGTCGGCACGCCCACCAACGGCGGCGGCGATCTCGAGATGTTCTTCCGCGTCCTGAAGGAGGGAGGGACGCTCGCCTACGAGCCGTCCGCCATCGTACGCCACCGCCATCGGCGCACGTACGACGCGCTGCGGACGCAGCTCGCCAACAACGGCATCGGCTTCTACGCGCATCTCGTGCGAACGGCCCACCACTATCCCGACGAACGGGCGGGCGTCGTCCGGTTCGGCGCCTGGTGGTTCTGGCGCTGGAACGTAACACGCCTCGCGCGGTCCTTCGTCAGACCGGGGGACTTTCCGCGAGACCTGATTCTCGCCGAACTGCGCGGCTGCTTCACCGGGCTTCGACGGTATGCCCGGGCGAAGGAGCAGGCCGCGCGCGCCGCGTCACTCGACGCGCAACCCCCGACCGCTTCCACTGCGAATGGAGCGATCACATGAGTGCGACCACCGACTGGCCGATCGCGATCCGAACGGTCGATCTTGCCCGGCCCCTGCACCCGCTGACCGGCGTCTCGACGTATTCCCGTGTGCGTGTGTTCATCAGCGACGGCCCGACGCTGCTGGGATCCGTGGACATGTGGAGCCGCGGCGCGCCCACCATCTCCACGACGCGGCTGCGCGACGCGATCGCGGCACGTGTCGCCGCACCGCTGTTCACGCGCCGGCTGGTCGATCGGCTCGTGGCCGATGAACCGCCCGAGGCCATCATGCCGGCGACGCGGGTCTCGATCATCGTGCCGACCTGCGACCGTCCGGATGATCTCCGGCGCTGCCTCGCGTCGCTCGTCGCCCAGCGGACGCGCCACGACGTCGAGATCGTCGTGGTGGACAACCGTCCGTCGTGCGACGCGGCCCGCTCGGTGGCAGGCCAGTTCCCCTCCGTGCGGCTCGTCACGGAGTCTCGTCCAGGGCTTTCGTTCGCGCGCAACACCGGCATCGCGCGCGCCTCGGGCACCATCATCGTCGCCACGGATGACGACGTGGTCGCGCCCGAGACGTGGATCGAGACACTGGTCGAGCCGTTTGCGCGGCCGGACGTGATGGCGGTGACGGGGCACGTCCTGCCTCTCGAGCTCGAGACAGAGGCCCAGTGCCGCTTCGAGGCGTACGGCGGCCTCGGCAAGGGGTTCCAGCCGTTCGAGGTCAATGGGGACTGGTTCCGCAACCGCCGCACGGCGGTCCCCACCTGGCTCATCGGCGCCACTGCGAACGCGGCGTTTCGCGCCGCGATCTTCGCCGACCCGGACATCGGGCTGATGGATGAAGCGCTCGGTGCCGGTACGCCCACGGGATGCTCGGAGGATACGTATGTCTTTTACCGAATCCTCAAGGCCGGTCACACGATTGCGTACGAGCCGTCCGCGTATGTCTGGCACCGGCATCGGGCATCGATGGAGAGCCTCCGCAGCCAGATCTACGCCTACAGCAAGGGACACGTGGCGTATCACCTGATGACCTGGCTCGCGGATGGCGACCGCCGCGCGCTCGTCCGGCTGTTCTACTCGCTGCCGAAGACGTACGCGCGCCGCGCCTGGCAGCGCATCCGGCGGCACAGTGACTATCCGCTGTCCCTCATCCTTCTCGAAGTACTCGGCAATCTTGCGGGTCCGTATGCGCTGTGGCGGTCGAAACGCCGCGCGCGCCGGCTGGGCCTGAGCGAGCGTCTGCCGCTGGAGTCCGCGCATGCTGTATCGATGGAAGGTCCGGTCGCTCAAGGTCCCGCGGCTCAACCTGCTGTGGCGCCACTGGCGCGCCCGGCGCGGTGAGGTCGTCGGCAGCTACGACCGGCTGCCGGAATACATCCGCCGGCATGCGCCCGGCAAGTCGTTCGCCGACATCGGGTGCCTGTGGGGCGTGAACGGCGAGTACGCGTTTCTCGCCGAGGAGGCCGGCGCCACGCGCGTGGTGGGCGTGGACGTGTTCGGACCCACGCCGGAGTTCGAGGAGAAGAAACGAGCGAGGGGATCGAGCGTTGAATTCATCCTCGGTGACATCTCGAGCGTCGAGACGCTTCGGCGGATCGGCCAGGTGGACGTCGTCTTCTGCGCAGGGGTCCTCTATCACCACCCGAGCCCCTTTGATCTCCTGGTCGCGCTGCGCCGGATCTGCGGGGAGACGCTGATCCTGCGCACCTCGACGATCCCCGAAGTCAGGGGACTGCCGAACGCCGCGGTGTATTTTCCGATGCTCGACGCGAAGGCGCGCGAGCTCTGGAACTTGAAGAGTCTCGGGCTGCTCCACCAGGCCGGGATCAGCAACGAGTTCCAGGCAGGTGAGGGCTACGGGAACTGGTTCTGGGGCCTGACGCCGAGCTGCCTGGAGTCGCTGCTGAAGACCGCCGGCTTCCGCGTGGACTTCCGCGCCACCGAAGCCTTCGCGCAGACCGTCGTGTGCACCGCCGTCGAGGCGCCGCTCGCCCACCGCCTGCCCGGTGAGGAGGAGGCACGCCAGGTGGCGGCCGAGATCTCGGCCGCCGGGATCGCGCGCCCGGCCTGACTCCGCCAGCTGCCACGCAGTCACCGCAGAGAGGGCACAAAGGACGCAGAGCCAAAAAATTCACTTTGCGTTTCTCGGCGTTCTCTGCGGTGAGCCCGTGACGGTTCGTCAGGTGTTTCCGATGCGGGCGGCAATCAACTTCATCGCGGGTTTGCTGACGAAGCTCCGATCGTGGAATCGCTGGCCCCATTCCAGCGGGGTGACATCCCGATATTCGTGGAGCGTCTCGTCGTCCACGAAGCGCAGGCGCTTTCGCAGTGATGCACGCACGTTCGGGTCGGCGCCGGCGTCCAGCAGGAGCCGGGCGAACTCGTCTGTGTGGCGCAGGCGTTGAGGTTGCGTGACGACACAATTGAACAGCGGCGTGTGACCGCCGAAACCGTCCTCATCGACCGTTGCCTTCGCATTGACGTCGCCGCCGTGCGCCAGGATCCAGCGCGCGATCCCGGGCTCGTCGAAGTCCATGCTCATGTGCAGCAGCGTCGTGCCCGCCAGCGGCGTGCCGTGCAGCGCCAGGGAGTGGTCGGCGTGACAGCTCAGTTCCGGCGGATAGATTTCCTCGTGCGTGAAGGTCCGCGACAGCAGCTGTGGATCGCGGCGGAGATGGGCTTCCAGCAGGTCGATGCGGCCGCAGTGCAGGGCCATCGTGGGGGTGTCGGGCAGGGTGACGCCATGCCGTGCGAGCAGCTCGAGGCACTCGTGCTTGCCCGTGGGGTTGCGTCCGTATCCTTCGAGCAGCATGGCCACCGGCGCGAGGCGGTCCCCGTGCGCGTCGCCAGGTGCCGCACCGAGATCCAGCAGAAACGCGAGTCCTTCCGGGTTCAGCGTTTCGCACGGCCCCATCATGGAGTCTTTTGCCGGCCGTGCGCCGAGGCTGTGCAGCAGCCGCGCCGTGCCGATCTGTCCCTGAAGGCAGGCGCGGTCGAACGCGAACTGCAGATCCTGCGCGCCCATCTCGTGCAGCATCCGGATGATCCGGTCCCTCCCCAGGTTCGCCGCGTACGACATCGGCGGTCCCCAGTTGCCCTTCACGCCGCGGGCGTCCTCGTAGAGCAGTTGCGGATGTTTGAGGATCAGCGACCGCACGGTCTCCGCATCGTCCCGCCGGATCGCGTTGGTCATGCGACAGGCCAGCACGAGCCGCGTCCAGCTCGGGATGCCGTACCGCCTCGCGAGCACGAGCTGCGCGTCGTGCAAACCGGCGTCCTCGGCCGCCGGCGGCTTCGGATGATGCTTCCGAAGCGCCGCGATGGCCGCCGCCGCGCCCGCCTTGATGGCGCGCAGCAGGTCCTTCGCCTGGTGTTTGAGTTGATCGTGATCGGGACGAACGGGAAGGTGCAGATCGGACACGACGAGCCTCCTGGCGAATGCCCGGTGTCCGCTCGACTGGGCGAAAGGAGGTTCGTGGTGAACCGTGACTTTCAGCAGCTTGAACAGGTGGACTCAGTCCTGCCCGCGGACGGGAGGCGTCCTGCACGCCTGGGCGGCAGGATACCACCAGACAGTCCACTGCCTTTACGCACTCACCCCCCGATGAAGTCGTCACTTAAGTGGTCCTGGCGTTCCTCGTACCAGAGTGCTCCCGCCCGAAGCTCTGCGCGCGCCTCAGGGTGAAGATCGACTTGCACGCCGTTGCTCGAGTTCAGTCACGATCTCCGCCCGTGCCGTTTCCCACGGCACAGCCTGAACCACACCTTCGGCAATCTCGCGCGAGCGCCGGTCCAATTCCTCGGCCCATGCAGTCGCGACGTCGTCGGTGGGTTCCTCGAGGCTCGAGAGTAGCTCCTGCGCGACTTTGGCTCGTTCGCTCCGAGGCAGGCGCAACGCCTCCGCGAGAAGCTCGTTCGTGGACATGGGTCCAGTCTAGCACCGCGAGTCTCCAGGCAAGACCGCAGAGGACGGCAGGAGCTCAAAGCCTTCGGAATGGCTCAGCGCTCCCGGCGTGCTCCGCGGTGAACCGTGGGAGAGACCGCCGAGTCTAGAACCGAAGCCCCATCGAAAAGGACAGCGTGCGGGGCTTGAACTCCTGGAGCGCGGGATGCGAGCCGTTCGCGTAGTTGCTCAGGCCATGCGTGTATCGCGCGTCGGCGATGAAGCCGGACGCTTCGAAGGCGGCGCCGACGGTCAGGCCCAGGTCATAGCTCTCGAAACGGTCCGACACGTCGGTGGCGATCGCGGATTGCTCCACCTCGGCTTCCATGCTGAGGCCGATCGTCGGGCCGGCGACTGCGCTGACACGGATTACACGGATTACGCGGCCACGCCGTCCCCGGAGAGAATCCGTGGAATCCGTGTTGAAGGCAGCTACCGGCTGGTGCGGCCCGCGTAGGCCCGGCCTTTAGGCCGGGCGAGCATCAGTCCGGACTTGTGGCGGGCGTGGTGCCAGAGTCCGCGGGGATGGTAGTACCCGAGGACGACGGACTTGCCAAGCGCCTCGAGCCAGCGCGAGCCGCGGACGGCGGCGCGGATCTCGGTCACCAGCAGCGTGCCGTAGAACTCCTGCCAGTTGCGCCAGCCTTCCTCATACGCCACCAGCGACGCCTCGTCGCCTTCGAGGAATGGACGCTGACTCGCCATCACTGCCAGCGTCTCCCGCAGCATCCGCGCGGCGTTCCCGCTCATGTTGGCGTCGTGCTTCCGATAGTGCGCGACGACCTGCCCGTGGTCGTGGACGGGATGGTGCCGCGCGATGTGCAGGTACATCTCGTAGTCGGCCGACGCGTTCACGTCGCGGTTGAAGCCGCCCATCCGCTCGAGCGCGTCGCGGCGGAACATCACCATGCCGGGCATCCAGATGTAGTTCCGGCGGAGCAGCTCGCGGTAATGGTCGCGCACGATCCGCGGCTGCGAGGACGTCTCGACCAGCGTGCCGTCGCGGTCCATCATCTTGCACCGTCCGAACACGAACGCACACTCCGGATGCCTGTCGAGCGTCGCGGCGCCGAGTTCTACGGCGCCCGGCGCCAGTCGATCGTCCGCATCCAGGAAGATCACGTACTGCCCGCGGCTCTCGCGCAGACCGCGGTTGCGCGCCGCCGCCAGTCCGGCGTTCGGCTGGCGCACGCACCGGAACGCATGGGACGTCTCAAAGGTCGCGACGACATCCGGGGTGTTGTCGGTGCATCCGTCGTCCACGACGACGATCTCGGCGGGGACCGCGGGGGTGCCGATGCTGGCCAGCGCTTCGCCGAGAAAACGTCCGTGGTTGTAGCACGGGATCACGACAGAGACTAGCGGCGTGCCAGGCACACGCACCTCTCTCTCACGAATCCCGAGAAGAACCAGAGCCGGGTCTCGGCGGCGAACGCGTGACCGGCATCGCCCGTCAGCCGCGATCGCACCCACGCGATCATGTCTTCGATGAAACGGCGGATCAGATGCAGCGGCACACCGAGGATCGCCCGGGCGCGCTCGGCTTCGGGCGTCCGCATCAGCGCATGGAACCGGCCGTGCCCGCGGTGCCAGCGCCGGTGGTACGCGCGCGTCATCCGCTCCGGCGGCACGTCGGTCGTGACCACCGCCTCGGGAACGTACAGCGCGGCGCCGCCGGCGGCGTAGAGGCGGCGCAGAAACTCGTGGTCCTCGGTCGAGCCGATGCCGTCTTTCACTCGCTGCACCTCCGGTGAGAAGCCGCCGATCCGGTCGAACACACGCTTGCGGAACGCGACGTTGGCGCCCACCAGTCCCGCCGGCCGCCGTTGGTCGAAGATCCGCCGGCTGGCCCCGTGGTCCTGGAGCGCCAGCGGACCCCAGTGCTCCGGTGTGAGCCACGCCGGCAGCGCGGCCGGATTGGACGCGAGCACCCGGCCGCCCACACCCTCCACCGACGGCTCGGCGTCGAACGCCGCTACGAGCGTCAAGGCCCAGTCGGGCGTCGCCTCGATGTCGTCATCGATGAACGCGATCACGTCGTCTGGCGCGAAATGGCCGAGCGCCTCGATGCCGGTGTTCCGCGCGTACGAGAGCCCCTGACGCGGTTCGTGAATCATCCGGACCCGCGGCGCGAATTCCGCGCACACGGCCGGCGTGTCATCGGTCGAGTTGTTGTTGACGACGAGGATGTCGGGCGGCGGGACGTACGTCTGCGCCACCACGCTCCGCAGCGTGCGGCGCAGTGAGGCTGCGCGATTATGCGTTGGAACGACGATCCCCAGCCTGCGCATGTTCGGTAACCAGCCGCCATTCGTGCGGCGTGTAGAAGTTTCCCCTCACGGACTTGCCGAGCTCCACATAGAGGGCCGTGCGTCCGTAGAACCAGTCGATGGTGTCGGAGCCCGTCCGCTCGCGGATCGTGGCGCCGACGGAATAGACCCCCGGCTGCAGGCCCAGCCCTGGCATCGTGAACTCGATCATGCCGGTGCCTGGCGAGAGCGTGAGCTCGCCGCCGGCGACCGCGGTGCTCTGCTGAAAGTGCAGCGTGCGGCCGTCTCGGGAGTAATAGAACGCCTCGACCACGGCGTCCCGCACCGTGGCGAGCGCCGAGAAGTGAATACGTGCCGTCAGAGGTGCGCCGGTGCTGGTGCTGATGATCTCGGCCCCCTGCTCGTCGTGAAACGTGATGGCCTCGACGCGGGCCACGCCTGCCTGGACGGACGCGCCGGCGTCCGCCATCGCGGCGACATGCGCGGTGGCCGCCATCCGCTGATACTGCTCGACCACGTCGTGCGCCGAACCGCACGCGATCAGGCGTCCCCGTTCCATCAGCGCCACGCGGTCGCACAGCTTCTCGATGGATGTCAGGTCATGCGAGATGAAGATCATCGTCGTGCCATTGCGGCGCAGCTCGTTGAGCCGCTCGATGCACTGGAGCTGGAATGCGGCGTCGCCAACGGCGAGCACTTCGTCCACGAGAAGAATGTCGGCCTCGAGGTGCGCGGCGACGGAGAAACCGAGGCGCACATACATGCCCGACGAGTACCACTTCACCGGCGTGTCGATGAACTCGTGGACCCCGGCGAAATCGACGATCCGTTCGAGCTTGTCGTCGACCTCGCGACGCTTCATCCCCAGGATGGATCCGCTCAGGTAGACGTTCTCGCGACCGGTGAGCTCGGGATGGAAGCCCGACCCGACTTCGATCAGCGCGGCCACCCGTCCAGCCAGGCGGATCTCGCCGGCTGTCGGCGTCGTGATCTGCGAGAGCAACTTGAGGATCGTGCTCTTGCCCGCGCCGTTGTGACCGATCAGCCCGAGCGTCTCGCCGTGCCCGACGTCGAAGCTGACGTCGCGGACCGCCCAGAAATCCTGGAGCCGTCCGTGCGGCGCAGCTCCGCCGGGCAGGGGCTGGACGGGCCGGCGGATCCGATACCGTTTCGACACGCGGTCGAAGGCGACGTCTATCATGGCGGGGCCTCAGACGATGTCGGCCATCGTCGCCTCCGCGCGCTTGAAGACGAGATAGGCGATCGGCAGGGCGCAGGCGGTCACGAGCGTCGCATATCCGAGCGGCGTCGAATCGGGCTGCTGCCCGCGGAGGAGCACATCGCGGAACGCATCGATGATGCCGGCCATGGGATTGAGCAGGTACAGCGACTGCCAGCGCTCCGGCACGACGCTGAGCGAATAGATCACCGGCGAGACGAACAGCAGGACCTGGATGACGACCGGCATCGCCACGCCGACATCCCGCCACCGCACCTGGGCGGCCGACATCAGCAGCGAGACCGCGAGGATCCAGCCTGCCAGGAGCGCCACGACCGGCACGAGGTGGATCACGGCAGCGGTCATCGGCACCTGGAACCAGGTCATCAGCACCGTCAGGGCCACGAGGCCGATGGCGAAGTCGAACAACCCCGCGATCACGTAGGTCAGCGGCAGGATCTCGCGCGGGAAGTAGACCTTGGTGATGAGCTGCGTGTGGTTGACGAGCGACCCCGTGGCATTGGTGACCGACGTCGAGAAGAACGTCCACGGCAGCAGGGCGGTGTACGCGAAGAGCGCATACGGGGCCCCTTCACTCGGGATCCTGGCGAGCGTCGAGAAGACGACCGCGAAGACCGTCATCATCAGCAGCGGTTGCAGCACGGCCCACGCGACGCCCAGCAGCGTCTGCCTGTAGCGGACGTTGATGCGGTGAATGCTGAGGGTGCGAAGGAGGTCGCCGTACTCAGACAGTCGGCGCAGATGCCCGGCGATGTTCGGCCATGCAGAATCTGCAGGCCTGATCACGATCGCCGGTGCCCTCGATGCCATGTCGCCTGTCGAAGTAGCAAGAGGAGTTCCACGTGTCGGCTGAGCGATCTACGTCCACGCCGTCAATAAGTTGCGACGGCAGATTGCCAGAATTCCGGCGGCTGTGTACCGGAGAGAACCGTGCCAGCGTGTAAATATGACGTCCCCAGAAATAGCCGGCGAGATCCCAGGCTTTGAGCTCGTCGGAAAGCGTCGCCGCCTGCCTGGCTGAGCCGAGCAGCGACTTTGCCACGCGCGTCAGGCCGTGCGCCGCGGCGCCATAGAGAAAGCGCGGGACCCCCGCCAGGTACCGCACGGGCATGGGATGCGCGCGGTCCATCAAACCGCGCGAGACGCCCCGCCAGAAGCACCACCGTCTGAAGTAGCCCGGCGTCAGACGGCTGGCGCTGACGTGATGGTGAACGATCAGGTTGGGAAGATAGCGTCCGCGCGCGCCGGCCCTCAGCAGACGCAGATACATTTCCTCGTCCTCGCACGAGAGAAAACGCGCCGGTCCAGCTGGTCCGAGGTATTCCGCGTAGGGCCCGACATGCTCCAGCGCGATCCGCCGGATGACGGCATTGCCACCTTTCAAGATGCCGGCGAACGTCGGACCGTAGAGTTGCTCCCCGCTGCCTGAGTCCACGTCCCCGAGGACCGCCAGGTAATCCTGCGGGATCCACGCCGGGGGCTGTTGAGCCCAGACGGGGTAGTACGGCCCGCCGATAAAGTCCAATGCGGGATCGGCAGAAAATGCCCGCAGAATCGCTTCGTACCAGCCTGCGTCCACCTCCTCGTCGTCGTCGATCATGCCGACGAGCTCGCCCGACGTCACCGCGATACCCGCGTTGAGCGCCCGCGACTTCCCGCAGCGGCGCTCGTGGACCACCTGGATGCGGCCACGGTAACGCGCCGTCATCCACTCGAGCAGACCAGGCGTGCCATCGGATGATCCGTTGTCGATCACCGTGATGGTGACGGCCAGCTCTGCGGGAAGTCGGGCGGCCAGCAGGGATTCGAGCGCACGGGCCAGGAGCCGCGCGCGGTTTCGCGTTGGAATCAGAACGTCCAGGGTCACCATTGTCGAGGTCCGCGGCTCTCCTTTCCGCGCAGCCCCACGCGCGGCGACCGAGCCTCTGCAATACCGATACCCGAACAGGTGGCCCTGCGCTTGCAAAATCGTGACGCGAAGTAACGACGTGAGGGAAAAACTTTTCCTACGGCACTCGATTCGGCTGAGCGCGGTCATGCTCGTCGCGGTGCTCCTGGTCATCGCGGGGGCATGCCGGCAGGGTGTGCCGGTGATCGACACCACGCCAGGACCGTCGCAGGCGGACGGCACCATCAGTGGCACGGTGCGCGGGCCGGAGGGCACCAGCCCGATCGACGGGCGGATCGTGTCGGTCGTCCATGTGGACAGCGGCGAGCGTCAGCAGACGACGACCAACAGTGGCGGCGGCTTCACATTCGAGGTGAAGCCAGGGACGTACCGTGTGGAGCTGGCGTTACACGACGGGGAGGTCATGGTGCAGAGACCGTCCGTCATCAACGTCAATCGCAGCGACGTGGATGCGCACGCCGACTTCGTACTCGGCGTCTCCCGCGTCCTGCGGCCGCGCACCCGCCTCCTCCGCGGCGACGACGGTCTCGGCTCACCCAGCGCGTAAACACATATACAATCCGGTCCCATGACACGCACGTATATCGCGGTCGTGGTGTGCGAGGCCGTGGTGATTGCCGCACTGTGGGCCTTCGGCCGCGCGTTCGCCTAGACGATGCGGGCACTCGACTGGATCATCGTCGCGACCTACCTGGTGTGGATCGTCTGGGACGGGCTGCGCCGGTCGCGCTCGACCGAGCACCTCGAAGGCTACTTCCTGGCCAGCCGCAGCCTTCCATGGTGGGCCGTCGGCCTCTCGGTGATGGCGACCCAATTGAGCGCGATCACGCTCGTGGGCACGACCGGGCAGGGGTTCGCCGACGGACTGCGGTTCGTGCAGTTCTACTTCGGCCTGCCGATCGCGATGATCATCCTGTCGCTGACGCTGGTGCCGTTCTTCACGAAGGCCCGGGTCTTCACCGCGTATGAGTACCTCGAGCGGCGATTCGACGCGCGCGTGCGGTCGCTCACGAGTTTTCTGTTTCTCGTCTCCCGCTCGATGGCGCTCGGCGTCGTCATCTCCGCGCCGTCGGTGATCCTGTCCATCATTCTGGGCTGGCCGCTCTGGGGCACCGTGGCGCTCATCGGGGGGCCGACGATCCTGTACACGATGTTCGGCGGCGTGCAGGCCGTCACCTGGGCCGACGTGAAACAGATGGTGCTGATCGTCTTCAGCGTGCTCGCCGTCGTCGTGGCGCTCATCGCGGGACTGCCCGCGGACATCTCGGTGGGGGAGGCCCTTCACCTGGCCGGCGCCACGGGACGGCTGCAGGCGCTGGACTTTTCGTTCTCGCTGACCGACCAGTACACGTTCTGGTCGGGCCTGATCGGCGGCCTGTTCCTCGCGCTGGGCTACTTCGGGTGCGACCAGAGCCAGGTGCAGCGATATCTGGCGGCCAGCTCCGTGGACGCCGCGCGGCGGTCGCTGATGATGAGCGCGTACTGGAAGATCCCGCTCCAGGCGCTCATCCTGCTGACCGGCGTGCTCGTGTTCGTGTTCTACCTGTTCCACCAGCCGCCGATGCTGTTCAACCGCGTTCATGACGAGCAGGTGCGCGGCAGCGAGCGCGCGGAGGAGTACGTGGCGCTCGAGACCACGTTCACGCGCGATTTCGAATCGAGGCGGGAGGCCGCGGCCCGGCTGGCGGAGGCGCATCGCACGGGCGCCGGTGTCGAGGACGCGGGCGCGGCATTCCTGGCGAGCCAGTCGGCGTTCCGCGCCACGCGCGACCGCGCCGCCGGCCTCGTGAAGGAGATCACCGGGGACCAGACGTACACGGACGCCAACTACGTGTTTCCGACGTTCATCACGACCATGCTGCCGGTCGGGTTGACGGGGCTGATGATCGCGGCGATTTTCGCCGCCGTCATGTCCAGCGTGTCGTCGGAGCTGAATGCCCTGTCCACGGCGACGGTCATGGACTTCTATCGCCGGCACTTCCGCACGGGCGACACCACGCAGCACTATCTGCGCGTGTCCAAGCTCACGACCGGCGCATGGGGTGTGTTTGCCTGCGTCATTGCCACGCAGGCGGCGACCATCGGCACGCTCATCGAGGTGGTCAATCGCGTCGGGTCGTTCTTCTACGGCTCGATCCTCGGCGTTTTCGTGCTGGCGATCGGCACGCGGGCCAACTCGATCGGGGCCCTGTGGGGGCTCGGCCTGGGAATGAGCACGGTCGCGGCGGTCGCCTTTACGACGAATGTCGCCTACCTCTGGCAGAACGTGATCGGGACTGTGGTCGTGGTCGCGGTCGGAACGGTCGTGAGTGCGTTCACCGGAGGACATCGAACGGAGCCGGGCACATGAGATACGTTCTGACGCTGATCACGCTGTCTGCGCTGGCGCTCCCGCAGCCTCAATACGACATGCTCGTCACCGGCGCGACCGTGATCGACGGTTCGGGCGCCGCCGGCCGCCGGGCAGACGTCGCGATCAAGGATGGCCGGATTGCGGCCATCGGCCGCATCGACCGGGCGGCCGCCAGAGAGGTTCTGGACGCGACAGGCCTGACGCTGGCTCCGGGCTTCATCGACGTCCATACGCACGCCGACGACATCTGGGAGCGTCCGCGCGCCGAGAACTTCATCCGCATGGGCGTCACGTCGATCGTCGCGGGCAACTGCGGGGGATCGGCGGCCGACATCGGCGCCGCGCTCGAGCGTGCCGCGCAGACCCCTGCGTCGGTGAATTTCGCCACACTGATCGGTCACAACACCGTGCGGCGGGCGGTGATGGGCACCGAGAATCGGGATCCGAGCGCCGGCGACCTGCAGAAGATGCAAGCCCTCGTCTGGAAGGGCATGGCCGATGGCGCGGTCGGATTCTCCACCGGTCTGCAGTACGTCCCGGGCACGTATTCGAAGACCCCCGAGATCATCGAGCTCGCGCGCGTCGCCGCCAACGCCGGCGGTCTCTACGCCTCACACATGCGCAACGAGGGCACCGCGCTCGAGGCGTCGGTCGAAGAGACGCTCCTGATCGGCGAAGCGGCCAACGCACGGGTCCAGATCTCGCATCTGAAGGTGGACAGTCCGAGCCGATGGGGCGCGAGCGACAAGGCGCTGGCGATGATCGACGCGGCGCGCGCCCGTGGCCGGTCGGTCGAAGCCGATCAGTACGCGTACACGGCCGCCAGCTCGTCGCTCGGGATCCGCTTTCCCTCCTGGGCGCTCGAAGGCGGCCAGCCGAAGATCACCGAACGTCTGAATGACGCGGCGACATGGGCGCGCATCAAGGCGGAGATCCGCGGTCTGCTGGCCGAGCGCGGTCTGAAGGATCTGTCGTTCGCGCGCATCGCCTCGCACCGCGCGGATCCGTCGCTCAACGGCCTCTCGATGGCCCAGGCCGCCGAGAAGCTCAAAGGATCCGCCTCCCCGGACGCGCAGCTCGAGACCGCCCGCGACATGATGCTCGCCGGCGGCGCGTCGATGGTCTACCACTTCATGTCCGACGACGACGTGCAGCGGATCATGAAGCACCCGTTCGTAGGCTTTGCGTCCGACAGCGGCGTACTGGCCCAGGGTGCCGGCGTGCCGCATCCACGGGGCTACGGCAACAACGCGCGCGTGCTCGGCGAGTACGTCCGCGAGCGAAAGGTGATCCCTCTTGAAGAGGCGATCCGAAAGATGACCTCGCTGCCTGCGGCGCATTTCAAGTTCAGCGACCGCGGTCTGGTCAAGGTCGGCTTCGCCGCGGACCTGGTGCTCTTCGATCCGGCCACGGTGAGCGACGCCGCGACCTTCGAGAAGCCACACGCGTATGCCACCGGCATCCCCTACGTGTTCGTCAACGGCGTGCTGGTCGTGAACAAAGGCGAGCACACCGGCGCGACCCCGGGAGCGATCCTTCGAAGTGCACCGGCCGCCCGGTGATCAGGCCGCTGAAGAGGACGGCCTGGAGAGGCTATGGAAAATGGGAAATGGGAAAGAGCAGGATGCGTCTTCGCATCCGGCTAATCCTCCCGGAACGTAAAGTACAGCGCCACTGGAGCCACGAGAGCACACAGCGCAAGCGCGGCGATGAACCCGAGAACCATCGGGTTGGTCAGCGGATCCGCGGGGATCGGCAGGCCCGGCCAGGGGACGGTGGTGTCGGCCACCCAGGCGAAGGCCTTGCGGAAGGTCGGGACGAACAGGCCGAGCGCCGTGGCGAGCAGGCCGGCGGCGCACGCGACGGCGATCCCGAAGACGAACGAGATGGGCTGCGCGGCCCGGGCTGCTGCTTCGCGGCGCGAGCGCATCTGCGCGCGCCACCACACGATCGCCGATGAGGGCACGCTGGCGTCCTGTACCAGCGCACGATGCTCGTCGAGCAGGGGCGCCACCACGGCCAGCAGGTCGGCGCACGACGCGCACGAGGCGGTGTGGGCGCGCAACGCGGCGTCACAACCGTGCGGTCGTAGAAGGCGCGGAACGCGTCTTCATCCATCTCGAACGGCACGTCGAGCTCACCGGCGGCGGCTTCGAGGTGTTCCACGTTCGTGAAGGTGAATGGCGTCATCGGCTTCAGACCAGAGGCTGCGGACGCGGCGGGGGCTCGTCCGGCAGGAGCCCGAGTTTACGCGACAGGGCGTAGGACGCGCCAGCCGACGCGATCGCACCCACACCCAGGGCGAAGCCGAGGACGGCCAGGCTGGTCAGCACCGGCTGAACCTCCTCGATCGCGCGACCGCTGATGACGAGGAAGCCGACGCCGAGTGCCAGCAGCATGACGCCCACCTGCACTGAGAGGAGCATCCGGCCAAACGGCGCCCCCACGCTCCGTGCCTGTGGCGCAGCCGGCGCGATCGGCGTCGCCTCCAGGAACCGGCGACCCGGGGGGCTGTCGATGTAGGCGAGCAGCTCCTCGTTCGAACCGAAGCGATCCAGGATCTTGTTGTGCACCTCGGCGTTCATCTTCGTGATCCGCTGCCACCGGCGGTGCTCGACGATGTACTTGATGAAGCCGAAGAGCGCGAACATGACGGCGCCGAAGACGGCAAAGGCGCCGAGGAATTCCAGCGCCTCGTTCCACATCGCGAGCGACTGCATCTTCGGGTCGAACATACGCCTCGAATAGGAGTCCGGACTGTAGCGCTCGAGGTAAAAGCCCGGGTTGCGCGGGATGTCCGGATACTGGGCCACAAACGTGGCGACGCCAGGATAGGACGCGAGGTAAGTCGGGTTGGACAGAAGCGTTGGATCCAGCCGCAGGACGTGGCCGAGCGCCGGCGGGTACTGGTCCAGCACCGAATAGAACATCCGGCGCGTCTCCTCCGCGTTGGACGTGACCGTCGCGTCCTGGCTCGATTGCCCCTGACGCGCTTCGACCGGCTGCGGCGCCTGCGCCGCGATGGGTTGAACGGCCGCCAGGCTGGCGCCCAGCACGAGGGCGGCCAATCCGGTCGAAATCCTGGGATGAATCATGAAGAACGGCTCCTTATGAGGTAATACGCAGGAGCCGGGGGGGAAGTTAACAGTGCTGGGTGCTGGGTGCTGGGTGC
>JBBECO010000287.1:26044-29717 GCA_040881785.1 Vicinamibacterales bacterium | reverse complement strand
GGTGCGCGGTGCGCGGTGCGCGGTGCCCCGTGCTAGTGCTCGGTGCGCAGTGCCACCGATTAGGGATCAGCGATCAGCGATTACCGCGCCGATGCGGCGTAGGCCTTCGCGGAGGAACGCTTCGCGGCCGCCGAGCCAGATGCGCAGGTAGCCTTCCAGCCCCACGTGCGACCCGGGCACGATCAGCGTGCTCTGCTCCGTGCGTACGCGCTCGGCGATCGCCAGGCTGGGTTCGTCCCCCGCGTATTTCAGGAGCGCAATGGCGCCGGCCTGCGGTTCCTGCCACGTCACCCTGCCGCCGAAGCGACCGATCCACTCGCGCGCGATCGGCAGGTTGTGCCGCAGGATGTCGCGCGTCCGCGCGTAGCACTGCTCGCGGTTGTCGGGTTGCACGGCGACACGGGCGATGCGGTCCGACATCTTGTTCGGACCGATCGTGATGTAGTCATGCTGCGTCCAGCACTCCGCGACGAGCGCCGGCGGACCCACCAGCCATCCGATCCGGACTCCCGGGATCCCGTACGCCTTCGACAGTCCGCTCGTGACGATGACCCGTTCGCCGAGTCCCCAGAAGCTCGTCGTCCTCGGCCGGTCGATCTCGGCGCCGAGATACACCTCGTCAGAGAGGAGCCATGTCCCGGTCTCGTCGCAGCGCCGCGCGATGCGCCGCATCGCCTCGTCCGAGAGGATCGCCCCGGTCGGGTTGTTCGGGTTCGACAGATAGAGGAGGCGCGTTTTTGGCGTGACCGCGCGCTCGAACTCCTCCCAGTCAGGTTCCCACCCTGTGTCCTGCCGGAGGCGGAACGTCTTCACCGCAGCCCCCAGGCTCCGCGCGACGCCGGGCATCTGCATGTAATTCGGCACCTCCATCGCCACGTCGTCGCCCGGCCGGAGCTGGCTGAGCGCGATCATGTAGTTGGCCTCGGAGGTGCCGTTGGTGACTTCGATGTGGTCCACCGTCGCGCCGGGGTAGTGCGACGCGATCTGCTCGCGCAGCTCGATCGTGCCGTTCGACTGGCTGTAGCCGAGCGGTACGTCGAGGAAAGTGTCGAGGTCGAACCCCATTTCGACCAGCTCGCGCAGCGTCAGCGGACGCACGCCGCTCTCGCTCATGTCGTACTCGACGAGGTTCTCCCACGTCGATTGCATACGCTCCATTTCGAACAGTTCGATCGCCATGGTTCCTTTCGAGCTAACTCCGTCCCCGCCGGAATTCATCGAGCTTGTCGAGGCCAATGTTACCGCCGCTGACGATGGCCACGAGCGGACCGGGGACGTTGACCATGCCGGCGAGCGCCGCCGCGACGGTGGCGGCGCCGGACGGTTCGGCGACGACCTTCGCCTTCGTGAACAGCCAGAGGACGGCGTCGATGATCTGGTCGTCCTCCACCGTAACGACCTCGTCCACGTAGTGCTGCGCGTGCGCGAAGGTGAGATCGCCGGGGCGCACCGGCATGAGGCCGTCGGCGACGCTCGCAGTCTTGTCGAGCGTCACCGCGTGGCCCTGTTCGAGCGAGGCCTTCATGGCCGCGGCCCCCGAAGGCTCCACGCCGATGACGCGGACCGACGGCTTCGACTGCTTGATCGCCGCTGCCACGCCGGCGAGCAGACCTCCGCCCCCCACGGGCACGAGGACGGCGGCGACATCCGGGCGCTGCTCGAGGATCTCGAGTCCGAGCGTCCCCTGTCCGGCAATGATCCACTCGTGATCGAACGGCGGCACCATCGTGAGTCCGCGCTGGGACGCTTCCTGCTCGGCCCGTACCTTGCGATCCGCGGATGTCGTGCCGGCGAAGATCACCTCCGCACCGAAGGCGCGGGCGCCATCGACCTTGATCGACGGTGCCGTGGTCGGCATCACGACGACGGCCGGCGCGCCGAGCTCCCGTGCGGCAAGGGCCATCGCCTGCCCGTGGTTGCCGGAGGAATAGGTGACGACCCCGCGAGCCCGCTGCTCGTCGGTCAGCTGCGCCACCATGTTGTAGGCGCCGCGGATCTTGAACGCCCCCCCGGGCTGCATGCTTTCGCATTTCAGCAGCAGCGAACGCCCCGCGAGCGACGTGACATCGAGTAACGGCGTGACGTGCGCAATGGCGCGCACCCGATCGGCGGCCTGCTGAATGTCGGCGAGTGTGACCATGAGGGATAGGCGAATTATATGCGCCTCCCTCACTCGGCTATCCTGACACTCGTGGTGCCGCTCCTGACCGTCGCCTGCTGCCTGCTGATCCTGCCGCAGGAGCCGGCCGTCCAGCCCTTCGTGCCGATCGGCCTTTGGTACGCCGGTCCGGGCGCGCGGCCGCCTGACGTGGCCGCCGGAGATCTCGACGCCGTCCGCCTGGATCTGGCCGCGATCCGCCGCGCGGGCTTCAACGCCATTACCACCTGGATCGACTGGCGCGTGGCGGAGCCGGCGCGCGGCGCGTATGCGTTCGCAGCCGCCGAGCGCCTGATCGCGGCGGCGGCGCAGGCGGACCTCGAGGTCGACGTTCGGCTGTTTGCCGGCACGCCCCCACGGTGGTCGTCGGACGTGGCCGCCGATCGCCGGCGCTTTCTGGCGGACGCGAAGACGCGCCTGCTGACCGCTCCGCGGGTGATGAGCGTCGAACCGGCGGACGCAGCTGTGCCCGATGCCGGTGCGATCCGCGTGGGCCCCGGCGGCAGGACGCCGGTGGAAGCGAGGCTCGACTTCTGGGCGGCCCTCGCGCGCGGCGCGCGGCGCGTCATGTTCATGGAGACCCGCGGCGGCGTGGGACCCGCCGTCCTCACGCTGGGCGAGACGGCCGGCATCGTGACCCGCAACCAGGCACTGTTCGGGCCGCTTCGCACACGCGAGAGCGGTGTCCGCGGTGTCACAGGCGCGAGCGGCGCCCCCGTGGACGTGAAGCTCCTCGAATCGGCCGACGCGCTGATGATCGTCGCGCTGAATTATTCGCCGGCGCCCCAGACGGTCACGATCAACTTCGCGGCCGATATGCCGGAGGCGATCTGGCAGAACCTGGAAACGGGAGGCGCGGTGCACTTCGTCATGGGACGGGACGGTCCGTTCCTGACGCACACGTTTGCGCCACGCGACGCGATGGTCCTGATGATCCGCAAGACGCTGCGCTAGCCGACCAGGCTCTTCGAGGCGTAGCCCAACCTGGCCAGCGATTCCATCATCGCAGGGCGCGGCTGTAAAAGAGGTCGTGGTCGCCTGGAGGTTCCAGACCGGCCAGTCGGACGGCGAGGGCGATCTGCGCCCAGTGACGGATCTCGTGCATCAGGATGTGGAATAGCAACTTGCGCGCCGACATCGGCCATTGCTGGCCGCGGACCTCGAACGTGCGCATCTGATTGGCGACGTCCTCGTCGAGCTCGGCCACATATTGCTCCAGTTCGCGCCGCACCGAGGCCCCGTAGTCGAACAGCGGGGGCGCGTTGTTGCCCGTCAGCCCCGTGCGATCGGCCAGCGGCTCCCCGCGCAACCGCTGCAGGTGCCGGCGCTCGACCAGGAAGACGTGGTCGATCAGCTTCCCGACGGTGGCCAACCCGCCACCCGGCTGGAGCGGCGTGTCGAGCGCGTCTGGATGGCTGGCGAAGAACCGCCGCCATTTGTCGCGCTCTTCCATCGTGTAGCGAAGGAGTTCGTCGTAGGAAAGCGTGAGCATTTTTCAATTTTGCGCTGGGCCCC
>JBBECO010000287.1:21019-25944 GCA_040881785.1 Vicinamibacterales bacterium | reverse complement strand
GCCCTCGCTGTCGCTCGGGCCGGTTGTTGTCAGGCCTGTGCTCGGGATCGACAAGCGATAGTCTATCCAAGCATGTTTTCGTCTCGTGTGCCCGCTGCGCTGGGTCTGAATCGTCTCTCCGCGGCCCTGGCGGCACACCGTGCGGCCGGCCGGGCGCTCATCGACCTCACGGCGACCAATCCGACGACCGTCGGCATCCGCTATCCCGACGACATCCTGACGCCCCTGGCGGATCCCGCCGGGCGCGTGTATCGACCTGAGCCTTTCGGGCTCCCTGCCGCACGGCAGGCGGTGACGGCCGACTTTGCGCGACGTGGAATCAGTGTTGCTGAGGACCGCGTCGTGTTGACGGCCAGTACCAGTGAAGCCTATTCGCTCCTGTTCAAGCTGCTGTGTGCTCCCGGAGACGACGTGCTGGTGCCGGCGCCCAGTTACCCGCTGTTCGATCACCTCACGCAGCTGGACGGCGTGCGTGCGCAGCCGTATGCGCTCGAGTACCACGGGCGGTGGGAGCTGGATGCGCACAGCGTGGATACCGCGTGGACCGACCGCACGAGAGCGGTGCTGGCGGTCAGTCCCAACAATCCGACCGGTTCGGTGCTTTCTGCAGTGGAGTTTGATGCACTCGCGACTCGGTGCGCCGAACGCGATGCCGCGCTGATCGTCGACGAAGTGTTTGCGGATTACTCGCTGGGCCTCGCAGCGCGCGACCTGCCCGTCACGCCCGACCTACCCGTGGCGCCCGACCTGAAGGTCGGGCCTACGGCGGCATTGACCTTTCGTCTCGGAGGGTTATCGAAATCCGCCGGACTGCCGCAGGTGAAGCTTGGCTGGATCGCGGTGGACGGCCCCGACGCGCTCGTCCTCGGCGCGCTCGAACGGCTCGAGTTGATCTGCGACACCTATCTCTCGGTATCGACACCCGTGCAGGTGGCCGCGCCGGCGCTGATTGCCGGCGGAGCCGCCATCCGCGCGCAGCTCCAGGAGCGGGTCCGCGGGAATTACGCGACGCTGCGACAGGCCGCCGCTGCCAGTCCCGCCGTCGAGCTCCTCGCGGCCGACGCGGGATGGTCGGCCGTCCTGCGCGTGCCGTCGAAGGTGAGTGAAGAGGATCTCGTCATGGCGCTGCTCGCCGACCGCGGTGTGCTCGTCCACCCGGGGTTCTTCTTCGACTTCCCGCGCGAGGCGTTTCTCGTGTCGAGCCTCCTGCCCGAGCCAGCCGTCTTCGCCGAGGGTGTGACGCGCGTGATGGAGCACGTCGGTGACTGACCGGCCGCTCTCCGGCCGCCGCGCCGGCGTGCTCGTGCCGCTCTTCTCGATCCCGACGTCGCGCAGCTGGGGAATCGGCGAAATCCCGGACCTGCCCGTGTTCGCCTCGTGGCTGAGCGCGTCCGGCTTCTCGGTCGTGCAGCTCCTGCCGGTCAACGAGATGGCGCACGGCGAGAGCTCGCCGTACTCCGCGCTCAGCGCCATGGCGATCGATCCGATCTTCATCGCGGTCGAAGACGTGCCGGAGTTTGCCGCGATCGGCGGTGTCGAGACGTTGAACGACAGCCAGCGGGCGCGGCTTGCCGAGGTGCGCGGCGCCGCGACCGTGCAGCACCGGGCCGTGCGCGCCCTGAAGGTCGAGGTGCTCAGCTCGGTGTTCGAGCAGTTCTTCGATGAGCAATGGCAGCCCGGCGGTCCGCGTGCCGACACGCTGCGCGCCTACATCGAGCGCGAGGCCTGGTGGCTCGACGAGTACGCGCTGTTCCGCGCGCTCCATGCCGGCAACGACCAGCGCTCCTGGATGGAGTGGGAGGCGCCGCTCCGGGACCGCGAGCCGGCCGCGATGGCCGGGGCACGGGAGCGGCTGCGGCGCGAGATGCTCTACTACCAGTGGCTGCAGTGGATCGCCGACGCGCAATGGACGGCCACGCGATCCGCGGCCGGACTCATGATCCTCGGCGACTTTCCGTTCATGGTCAGCGCCGACAGCGCCGACGTCTGGGCCCGGCAGCAGGAGTTCCGCGTCGACGCGTCGGTCGGGGTCCCTCCCGATGCCTTTTCCGACACGGGACAGGACTGGGGCCTCCCCGCCTATCGCTGGGACGTGATCGAGGCGAACGGCGACGCGTGGCTGCGCGAGCGCGCCGTCCGATGCGCGGAGCTCTTCGACGGGTTTCGCGTGGATCACCTCGTCGGCTTCTATCGGACGTTCGTCCGCGAGCCGGATGGCTCCACCGCCTTCCATCCGCCTGACGAGCCCGCGCAGCTCGCGCAGGGCGAGCGGCTCCTCACCCTCTTCGAGGCGCATGGGGGCGCGATCATTGCCGAGGACCTGGGCACCGTGCCCGATTTCGTCCGCGCGTCGCTCGACCGCCTCGGCATCCCCGGGCTCAAGGTGCTGCGCTGGGAGCGCGACTGGACGGCCGACGGGCAGCCGTTCACGGATCCGGCGGAGTACCCGCGCGTGTCGGTCGCCATCAGCGGCACGCACGACACCGAGACGATGGCCGAGTGGTGGACGCAGGCCGACGATGAGGAGCGCGCGCAGGCGGTGCAGCTGCCGCACCTGCGTCAGGCGGGCATTCGCGCCGACGAACCCTTTTCCGACGGCGTCCGCGATGGCCTCCTGGCGTCGCTGTTCGATGCCGGGTCCGATTTGCTCCTCGTGCCGGTGCAGGACCTCTTCGGCTGGCGCGATCGGATCAACGTCCCGGCATCGGTCAGCGAGACCAACTGGTCCTGGCGACTGCCGTGGCCGGCGGACCATCTCTCCAGGGTTCCCGAGGCCGCCCGCCGGGCCGGCGAGCTGCGCGTCTTGGTCCGGCTCACCGGCCGGGAGTAAGATTTCTGATCTATATGTCCCCGATTGCTGCGCCCTCCGTCTCCGACGATGCGGTCCAGGCCGCCCGCGAGAAGCTCGATGCCCACGTGCGCGAGATCGTCCGATGGCATTTCGATCCGGCCACCGGCTGCCCGTTCTGGCTGGAACGGGCGAAGTCGTTCGACTTCAATCCGATGACCGAGGTCAACGCGTACGCGGACCTCGACAAGTTCGGCTCCTTCGAGGACGAATGGCTGCGCGGCGGTCCGGTGCGCCGCTGGGTGCCGAAGGCCTTTGCCGACAGCCCGATCTACACGTTCGAGACCGGCGGCAGCACGGGCGTGCCGAAGTCGCGTATCAACGTGAACGACTTCCGCATCGACTACGAGAATTTCAGCGCGACGCTGCCCGACGAGTCCTTTCCGAAGGGGGCCGACTGGCTGCACGTCGGGCCGAGTGGTCCGCGGCGCCTGCGGCTGGCGATCGAACATCTCGCGCAGTTCCGCGGCGGCATGTGCTTCATGGTGGACCTCGATCCGCGCTGGGTCATCAAGCTGATCAAGAGCCGGCAGATGGACCAGATGGAGGCTTACAAGCGGCACGTGATCGACCAGGCGCTGACGCTCCTCCGGGCGCATTCCGGCATCCAGTGCCTCTTCACGACGCCGAAGCTGCTCGAAGCGCTGTGCGAGAAGGTGTCGCTCGAGGCGATGGGGATCAAGGGAGTGTTCTGCGGCGGCACCGAGATGACGCCGCAGTTTCACCGCTTCGCCGTCGAGGAACTGCTCGACGGGATCTACTTTGCTCCCACCTATGGCAACACGCTGATGGGGCTGGCGACGCACAAGGTCCCGGTCGACCCCGCCGACAACTACGCGATCATCTATTACCCGCCGGCGCCGCGCGCGATGATCGAGGTGGTGGATCCCGACGAGCCGGGCCGGCTCGTCGAGTACGGCGGCACGGGCCGCGTGCGCCTGACGACCCTGACGAAGGAGTTTTTCATGCCGCGCTTCCTCGAGCGGGACGAAGCCGAGCGCGAGCGCCCGTGCCGGGCGTATCCCTGGGATGGCGTGCGGAATGTGCGGCCGTTCTCGAAATTTGCGACGACCGTCGTGGAAGGCGTCTACTAGCCACGGTAAATACGCCACGGTTCAACAAGTACGCCACGGTTCAACACGGTTCAACACCGCTCTAACAGAGACATCAACCGCCTGCGCACGAGCGAGAGCGCGTGAGAGCCTTCAGCCCGCGCTGGGGGTGGGGCCCCAGCGCAATGAACGAAGTGGGGCCCCGCGCGCATTGAACGAAGATGACTGATGCTTCGAATTAGCTCGGCGTTCGTATGTACCGTCGTTCTCGGTGCAACGGTGTCTGCCCAGTGGCCCCGCGATGTCGCCGATCATCGACGGCGGAATGCTCATCGTGCACATCGGGGACGACGGTGAGGGAGCGTTCTACGCGCTGGATCCTGCGACCGGCGCCGAGAAGTGGGCGCTGCGCGGGCACGGTCCGGGCTACGCGTCGCCCGTGGTCACGACGCTCGGGGGCGTTCGGCACGTCGTCACCATGACCGACAAGGCGGTGGTGGGCGTGGCCGTGGCCGATGGCAGGCTGCTCTGGCAGGTCCCGTTCCCGGACGAGTGGAATGAGAACATCGTCACTCCCGTGGTTGCGGGCGACATCCTCATCGTCTCGGGCACGCGGAAGGGGACGTTCGGGTATCGCATCGCCACCTCGGGAAAGACCCTCGCGGCCACCGAGGTCTGGCACAACGCCGACGTGCCCATGTATATGAGCTCGCCGGTCGTCGATGGGGCCGCGGTGTATGGGTTTTCGAACAAGAGGAAGGGGCAGCTCTTCTGTCTGGACGCGAAGACTGGAACGGTGACGTGGACGACCGAAGGCCGCGGCGGCACCAACGCCGCGCTGCAGAGTGCGGGCCCCAACCTCCTGGTGCTGACGACCGACGGAGAGCTGATTGTCGCCAAGCGGAATCCAGCGAAGTTCGAGGAGCTGCAGCGCTACAAGGTGGCCGACAGCGAAACCTGGGCGCAGCCCGTGCTGCTGAAGGACGCCGTGATCATCCGCGCGGCTGACGCCGTGACACGCTGGG
>JBBECO010000287.1:14711-20919 GCA_040881785.1 Vicinamibacterales bacterium | reverse complement strand
TCTTCGTGTATCCTTTCCGCACACAGGTCCAGCGTCTCCCAGGCGAAAGGAATCAGCGGGTGATCGAGGAGCTCGTCGGTCACTATCGGGTTGTCGCCGCCCTGGGCAGCGGCGGCATGGGCGTGGTGTGGAAGGCGATCGACACCCGTCTGAACCGTCCGGTTGCCCTCAAGGCGATCCGCGATCCGGAACCGGGGAATACCGACGCGGTCCTCCGGCTGCGCGCGGAGGCGCTCGCGGCCGCGTCGCTCGACCATCCCTACATCTGCAAGGTCTACGAGCTGCTCGAGACCGGGTCCGCCACACTCGTCGTGATGGAATTCGTCGAAGGGGAAACGCTCGGCGACATCCTCTCGCGGCGGACGCTGTCGCTTGGTGAAACCCTGCGCTACGGCACCGAGATCGCCGAGGGGCTCGGCAATGCCCACGCGCGCGGCATCGTGCACCGGGACGTGAAGCCGAACAACGTGATGGTGACGCCGCATGGCCACATCAAGCTGCTCGACTTCGGTATCGCGCGGATCAATAGAGACGCTGGCCTCACGCAGAGCGGGCTGACGCTGCCCGGCAACATCCCCGGTACTCCGCAGTACATGGGCCCGGAGCAGGCGCTCGGTCGCCCCCTCGACGGCCGTGCGGATCTGTTTTCACTCGGCGTGGTGCTCTTCCGGTGTCTCACCGGACGCCTGCCGTTCGACGGCCAGACGCGGGACGAGTACATCCAGCAGATGCTCGCGGGCCGCGTGCAATCGCTCGCAGCGCTTGCGCCAGAAACACCGGAACCGATCCGCGACATCGTCAACGCCTGCCTCCGGACGGATCCGGCGCAGCGTCCCGAATCCGCGCTCGTCGTGGCGGAGGCCCTCCGCCGGTCCGCCGAGGGGCTGAGCACGGCGAGTCACCCGGTGGCGATCGCGCCGTCCCGCGGGCTGCCGCGCTGGGCGCTGCAGCTGACGGGGATTGCGCTCGTCGCCGGCGCCATTGCGCTCGTCGCGTACAAATGGCCATCAACAGCAGGTCACGACGGCGTGAGCAGCACGCTGGTGCCGGCGGTCACCTGGCCGAGCACCGAGTCCGATGCGCGTATCTCGCCGGACGGCAAGTGGCTCTCCTTCATCTCCGATCGCGACAACCAGTCCCGCATCTTCGTCCAGGCCATCGAAGGCGGCGTCGCCGTACCTGTCACGGCCCAGGGCACGATGCTGAGTCACGTGTGGTCGCCCGACGGACGTGAGCTCGCGACCGTCGTCCGGCAGGAGGAGAAGACCTTCGTGATGGTCGTGCCGGCCTTCTTCGGCGGCTCCCCGCGGATCAGCGTTGCGCTCGAACAGCCGCTGAGCCAGGTGTACGCACGCCGGTGGATCGGCGATGCGATCTACCTGGAGGTCGATCGCGGCATGGCGACGCGATCGCTGCTGCGCCTGAACCTGGCGTCGGCGAACGTCGAGGACGTCAGCGCCCCGTGGACCGGCACAGTCGCATTCAGAAGCATCGATGTCTCTCCTGACGGCACGCGCGCCGTGATCGAGGGGGTCGTGAAGGGTCAGAGTGACCTCTGGATCACGGGTCTGGACGGCCGGGGCCTCGAGGCATTGACCAGCGACGCGTCGTTCGAGCGCGGCCCCATCTGGACGGGTCCCGACACGATCGTCTTCCGCTCGACTCGCGGCGGCCAGATGGATCTGTGGCAGATGTCGCTGTCCACGCGCCGGATGACGCAGTTGACGTCGAGCCAGATGGCCGAGCAGGCGTCCGGCGTCTCGACCGACGGCACGCTCATCGCCTTCGAGCAGACGTCGAACGTTCCGAGCCTCTGGCGCCTCGATCCGGCGACGGGGGCCACACGGCAGCTGACGGGGGACGCGCTCGGCGATCTGTGGCCGTCAGTCGCCGCCGAGGGTGACCGGATCGCGTTCCAGCGGGCAAAGCCGACGCCGAGCGAGGGATTTCCCTTTTTCGACTCGCGCGTGCTGGTCGGGTCGATGGCCTCCGGCGCCAGGGACCCGCAGGTCGTGGACGACGGCTTCGCCGCGAGATTGTCGGCCGACGGGACCTGGCTCGCGTACTACCAGCGGAGCCGGGTGCCGAGCGAACTGCGGCTGCTCGCCAGAAACCTGACGACCGCCGAAGGGCGCACGCTGTCGGAGCGCAGCGTGCCGCCGACGGTGAGCGCCGTGTCGCCGCCGATCGACTGGATCGAACAGAACGTCACCTGGAGCCGCGCCGGCGCGCGCCTCTACTACATTGCGTACGGCGAGGCGGCTCATGAGATTCACGCGGTCGATCTCCGCGCCCGTGGTGAGCCGTCGCCGCTCGTCCGCGTCCCGGCCGGCACAGTGATCCGCGACCTCCGGATGTCTCCCGCCGGCGACGCGCTGGCCTATCTCACCCGCGCTGGTGAGGTCGACGAGATCCACGTGCGTTCGCTGTCGGACGGCGGCGACGTGGTCGTCGCCCGCGAACAGGCTTCGACCCGATCGCTGTATCTGCCCGGCTGGTCATCTGACACCGGTCTCGTCGTGCTGCGCAACCGCGGACAGGCGGCGGGCGCCTATCGCCTCGAGTTCACCGAGCTGGGTGTGAACGGAGGGCGCCGGGTCATCGCGTCCATCGACGATGGCGTCATCCCGACCGCGAGGATCGATCATGCCGGGCGGCGGCTGTTCGTCAGCCGCAGCACCGCCGGCGTGCAGAACCTGTTCGCGATGTCGCTCGCGGACGGGACGCTCCGGCAGGTCACCGCGAACGAGTCTCCCGGTGTATCGTTCGCAGGCGTGCAGCCGCTCACGGATGGCGCGATCGTCTTCGCGCGCGACGAGCGGAAGCAGGATATCTGGCTGGTGCGGCTGGGGCCGCGCCAGCCGTAACGTCACCCACGGGATCCGTTGATTTGATTGAAAAGGGAGTTCGCATGCCGAGAAAGTGGGAGCCGTCGCCGAACGACGCCATGTCGCTCGCAGCCTTCCGGTGGCTGGCCAACGCCATCGAGAATCGCGCGATGGAGCTGTATGCCACCGACCGTGGCGCCTATCACGACATCGAGCGCATCCTGCGTCAGGCCTTGAGGGAGCTGTCGCAGGCCAAAGCGCAGTTTGCGGTGTCGGAGGAGGAAAACGGCTGTCCGGACGGATGGGTCCTCTGTAGCGACGGCCTCTGCGCGCCGTCCTGCGAAATCACGAACGACGTGGCGGCCTCCGGAGGGCCGGCGCCAACGACGTAGTTTTGCGGGCGCACCGCAAAGAACCCTGAGGACGCAAAGGGCGTTGAAGGATCTCTGCGTCCTTTGCGTTCTCGGCGGTGATTACGTGACAGCAGCTGCGCGACACCCAATAGCGTGCGATAAACTGGCCCCGTCATCCCGATGATCCACATTCCCATCCTCCGCCACGGCGTCCCCTACAAGAGCCTCGACGTCATCCGTATTCCGCATCACCGAACGAAGGAGACCTTCGCCGAGATGAGCCAGGCCAACGGCGGCATCATCCGCCGGGATCTGCGCGATGAGATCCAGATGGAGGCCCGCGCGGCGCTCGCGAAGATCCCGTACGACCGGCTGCTCGAGATCTGCATGCGGACGGCGGACCATTTCCTGAACGCCACGCTGCCGCTCGGCGACGGCGAGCAGACGCCGGACGACTACGTCCAGCAGCTCTCGGCGACAACCGGCATGCCCTACGCGCTGGTGCGCAAGAACATGGCGAAGATCGCCGGCGTGCTGACCGAGATGCGGACGGTCCTCGCGGGACTGACCCGCGGGCTGGATCTGTCGCTGCTCGACGCCGGCTACGGCGAGCACGCGGGGCACGCGCTCAGTTTTTATCCGCGGACGCAGTCGCTCGGCGTCGTCCTGCCGAGCAACTCGCCGGGTGTCCATTCGCTGTGGATTCCGGCCATCGCGCTGAAGGTCCCGCTCGTGCTGAAGCCGGGGAGCGCCGAGCCCTGGTCCCCCTTCCGTCTCGCGCAGGCGTTCATGAAGGCGGGCTGCCCGCCCGAGGCGTTCAGCTACTACCCGGCCGACCACGCGGGGGCCGGAGAGATTCTGCGCCGGACGGGGCGCAGCATGTTCTTCGGTGATGTCACAGCCGTCGGATCGTGGGAAGGGGACCCGCGCGTCGAGATTCACGGCCCGGGTTACAGCAAGGTGCTGATCGGCGAGGACCAGCTCAGTCGGTGGGAGCGCCACGTGGACCTCATCGCCGCGTCGGTGGCCGACAATGGCGGCCGTTCCTGCGTGAACGCGTCAGGCGTGTGGGTGGCCGAGACGCATGCCGAGGCGGTCGCGACGGCGCTCGCGGAGAAGCTCGTGCAGATCGTCCCGCGCGGCGCGGACGATCCGCTGGCGACACTGGCGCCGTTCGCGGATCCGAAGGTGGCCGAGCGCATCTCCCTCCAGATCGACATCGGCCTCGACACACCGGGCGCGCGCGAGATCACCGCGGACCTGCGCCGGGGGCCGCGGCTGGTCGAACACGACGGGTGCACGTATCTGCTGCCGACCGTCGTGCTCTGCGACAGCAGCGATCATCCGCTGGCCAACCGCGAGTTCCTGTTTCCGTTCGTCTCGGTCGTCAAGGTCACGGCCGAGGAGATGGCGCGTATGCCGGAGCCGATGGGCAAGACGCTGGTCGTGACGGCGCTCACAGGTAATCGTCCTCTCGTGGACAGGCTCCTGGCGTCCCCCCAGGTGGATCGACTGAACGTCGGACCGATTCCGACCAACGTGATCAGCTGGGATCAGCCGCACGAGGGCAACCTCTTCGAGCACCTGTACGCACGGCGCTCGTTCCAGGCGGCAGCCGCTTTTTGATCCGATGAGGATCCTGTCGCTCACCGGCGGCGCCGGCAGCATGTATTGCGGCAGTTGCCTGAAAGACAACGCACTCGCGGCCGAACTGCTGCGCCGCGGCCACGACGTCGTGCTGACGCCCGTCTACACGCCGACGAAGACCGACGAGAAGAACGTCAGCGGCGCGCACGTGTTCTTCGGCGGGATCAGCGTCTTCCTCGAGCAGCATTCCGTGCTCTTTCGCCATACGCCGCGCTTCCTCGACCGGCTGTGGGACTCCTCGTGGGCGCTCAGGCTCGCCACGAAGCGCTCCATCAAGGTGGATCCGAAGAGCCTCGGCGAGATGACGGTCTCGATGCTCAAGGGGACGCAGGGGTTTCAGGCCAAGGAGATCGACAAGCTGCTCGAGTGGCTGCGCACCGAGAAGCCGTTCGATGTCATCAACCTGCCCTACTCGCTGCTGCTCGGCCTCGCCGAGCCGCTCAAGCGCGAGCTGAAGGCGCCGGTCTGCTGCACGCTGCAGGGGGACGACCTGTTTCTCGACCAGCTCGGCGAGCCGTACCGCGCGCAGTCGATGGACATGATCCGCGCGCTCAGCCGCCACGTCGACGTGTTCATCGCCGTCAGTCAGTACTACGTCGACTACATGCCCGGGTACCTCGATGTGCCGGCCGCGAAAATGCGGCTCGCTCGACTGGGCATCCACACCGAGGATTTCAGCACGCGCCGGTCCCGGCCGGCCGGGCCGTTCACCGTCGGCTACTTCGCGCGCGTCGCGCCGGAAAAGGGATTTCACGTCGTGGTCGACGCGTACCAACGCCTCCGGAAGCATCCGCGCTCTGAAGGCAGTCGTCTGCTCGCGGCCGGCTACCTGCCGCCCGAGCATCAGGGCTACCTGGATGATGCCCGGCGCGCCCTCGAGCGCGCGGGTCTCGGCGGCGAATTCGAATACCGCGGGGAACTCGATCGCGCGGAGAAGATCGAGTTCTTCCACGAGATCGACGTCCTCTCGGTGCCGGCGACCTACAAGGAGCCGAAGGGGATGTTCCTGATGGAGGCGATGGCCTCCGGCGTGCCGGTCGTCCAGCCTCGGCGCGGCGCGTTTCCGGAGATCGTCGAGAATACTGGCGGCGGGATCATTGTCGATGCGGACGATCCGCAGGCGCTCGCCGACGCGATCCTGGCCCTCAAGCTGGATCCTCTCCTCGCGTCGTCGCTCGGAGCCGCCGGCGCGCGTGGCGTGCGGGAGCATTACACCGTCGAGCGAATGACGGATCAGGTGGAGGCGGTGTACCGCGAAGTCGTGGGAGTGGGGGCCTAGTTTACGGAGGTCACGGAGGTCACGGAGTTTCACAACGGAGAATCGGAGCAACGGAGGTACGAACGGAGGAACACAAACAAGATAGTGTTGTCGTCTCCGTT
>JBBECO010000287.1:13525-14611 GCA_040881785.1 Vicinamibacterales bacterium | reverse complement strand
GTCTCCGTTTGGCTTCGTTTCTCCGTTGTAAGAGTCCGTTAACTCCGTCACCTCCGTGCTGCGAAGTCAGACACATGCTGCAGGTTCATAACGTCTCCAAGTCCTACACCACGCCGCGCGGCGAGCTGCCGATCCTCGCGAATGTCTCGCTGACGCTCGCGCGCGGTCAGGCGGCCGCGATCATGGGTCCATCGGGCAGCGGGAAGAGCACCCTCCTCTATATCCTCGGTGCGCTGGATCCCCCCTCCTCCGGAACCGTCACGCTCGAAGGCACGGATCCGTACACGCTGAACGAGCGCGACCAGGCCGCCTTCCGTAACCAGCACATCGGCTTCGTCTTCCAGGACCACTCGCTGCTGCCGCAGTGCTCGGTGCTCGAGAATGTACTGACACCGACGCTCGTCGCGCCGGCAGGCCGGCAGAGTGACGAAGCGCGTGCGCGCGAGATTCTCGCGCAGGTGGGTCTCGGGAGCCGTCTCGATCACCGGCCGGGGGAGCTGTCGGGCGGTGAAAAGCAGCGTGCCGCGATCGCGCGCGCACTGATCCGCAATCCCACGTTGCTGCTCTGCGATGAGCCCACCGGCAACCTCGACGCATCGATCGCCGATTCGGTCGCCGATGTGCTGCTGGAGCTTCACGCCGCGCACAACACCATCCTCGTGGTCGTCACGCACAGCGCTGCGCTCGCCGGCCGCTTCCCCGCGCGCTACCGCATGGCCGACCGTGCGCTGATCGAGGGCTGAATGTCGCTGTTCCGGCTTGCTCTCCGCAGCGCGACCTACTACTGGCGAACGAACCTCGCGGTGCTGCTCGGCGTCAGCGCGGCGGTCGCCGTCCTCGGCGGCGCGCTGCTGGTCGGCGACTCCGTCCGCGGGAGCCTTCGCGATATCGCGCTCGGACGGCTGGGCAGGACCGACCAGGCGCTGGCGTCCGCCCAGTTCTTTCGCACGGCTCTGGCCGACGATCTCTCGTCCGCCGGTGCCTCCGCGGCGCCGCTCATCGTCGCCACGAGCTTCGTGACGCACGGAGAATCCGGCCGCCGCGCCGGCGGCGTCATCGTCTACGGCGTGGACGACCGCTTCTGGA
>JBBECO010000287.1:10223-13425 GCA_040881785.1 Vicinamibacterales bacterium | reverse complement strand
ATTCTGGTCAGACTTCAGCGGCCGTCCGAGATTCCCATCGAATCGCTCTTCGGCCGGAAGGAAGAGATCGGACGCACCGTGCGGCTCACGATCTCCGAGGTGCTGCCGCGCGAGCGGATGGGGGAGTTCGCCCTGCGCCCCCAACAGGCGGAGCTGCGTGCGGTGTTCGTCCCGCTGCAGCGTGTGCAGCGTGACCTTGGCGTGGACGATCGCGTGAACACCGTCCTGATGGCCGGCCAGGACGATGAGGCCGCCGCCGCCGCCGCGCGCGCGGCCCTGACGCTGGAGGATCTGGGCATCAAGGTCCGTCCGTCCACCGACGGCTCACAGATCATCGTCGATGCCACCGGCGGCATCCTCAGCGCTCCCCTCGAGGCGGCGATCCGCGACGCCGGAAAGAAGCTCGCGCTCGTCGAGCTGCCGGTTTTCACGTACCTCGCCAACACCATGCGCGTCGGCGACCGCGAGGTGCCGTATTCGCTGGTGACCGCCACGGACCTCCGTGCCCTCCGTGAGCCCCGAGCCCCGAGCCCCGAGCTCCGGACCCCGGACCCGCCGTCCCGCACCCCGATCGTTCTGAACGACTGGGCGGCGCGCGAGTTGTCCGCGAAGCCCGGGGATCCCCTCGAGATGGAGTACTACCTCTGGGACGCGAACGCCGGCCTCACGACGCACAAGGCGGCCTTCACCGTGGAAGGGATCGTGCCGATCGCCGGCTTCGCGGCTGACCGTCAGCTGGCGCCCGAGTACCCGGGAATCACCGGCGCAGAGAGCCTCGCCGAATGGGATCCTCCCTTTCCGCTCGACCTTTCCCGCGTCCGCGACCAGGACGAGCAGTACTGGGACGACTACCGGGCCACGCCGAAGGCGTTCATCACCTACGAGAGGGGACGCGAGTTGTGGCAGACGAGGTACGGCGGCGCCACCTCGTTGCGCTTTGACGTGCCGGCTGGCGCGGACGCGGCGGCGCTGACGCAGGACCTTCGGCGTGCGTTGGGTGCTGCCGTCCGGCCCGAGGCGCTCGGTGTCTCGGTGCAGCCGGTGCGCCGGCTGGCCGCCGCCGCCTCGGTCGGGGCGACGGACTTCGGCCTCTACTTCACCTACTTCAGCTTCTTCATCGTCGTGTCGGCGCTGCTGCTGGCGATTCTGTTCTTCCGACTCGGAGTCGAGCAGCGGTTGAAACAGATCGGCATCATGCGGGCCGCCGGGTTTCCCATCGCGACCGTTCGACGGCTGCTGTTGCTCGAGGCGGTCGCGCTCGCGGCGGTCGGGGGCGTCATCGGCGTCGCCGGGGCGATCGCGTACGGCCAGGTGATCATGTACGGCTTGAGGACCTGGTGGGTCGGCGCGGTCGGCACGACCGCTCTCGCGCTTCACGTGACGCCGGTGTCGCTCGCCGGCGGTGCGGCCGGCGGGGTCATCGCGGCCGTCCTCTGCGTGCTGTTCTCGCTGCGTTCGGTCGCCAGGCTCTCGCCGCGCGCGCTGCTGACGGCTCAGGCGATCGGACAGGAACCATCCGGTGACGCCCGACTGGCGCGTCGCAATCGGATCATCGGGATCGTCTTTGCGGTGCTGGCGCTTGCGGCCGTGGGATGGGGATTTGCCGCCGGCGAGGCCCAGGCCGGCGCTTTCTTCGGGGCCGGCGCGGCGTCGCTGATGGCCGCGATGTTCCTGCTGTCGTCGTGGCTGCGCTCCCGGCCCTCGACCGTCATTGCCGGGCATGGCACGGGGGCTGTCTTGCGTCTCGGCTTCCGAAGCGCGGCCTTCCGGCCGGGGCGCAGCGTTCTCTCGGCCGCGCTCATCGCTTCGGCCGCCTTCATCATCGTTTCGGTTGACGCGTTCCGGAAGGGCGGGGGAGAGATCGGCGGCGAGCGCTCGTCGGGCACCGGCGGCTACGCGCTCATCGCCACCTCGGAGCTGCCGCTCGTCCACAACCCCAACGAGACCGCCGGACGCGAGGCGCTCATCGTCTCGGCGCCCGAATTCGAGCAGGTCCGGTTCACGCGCCTGCGGGTGCGTCCCGGAGACGATGCGAGCTGTCTGAATCTCTATAAGCCGACCGCGCCGACGATCGTGGCGCCGGAGGCGGGGTTCATCGAGGAGGGGCGGTTCTCGTTCGCGTCCTCCCTCGCGGAAACCGATGAGGAACGGGCGAACCCGTGGCGGCTCCTTCGCCGTCCGATTACGGACGGTCCGATCCCGGTCATCG
This sequence comes from Vicinamibacterales bacterium, assembly GCA_040881785.1. Lineage (GTDB taxonomy): Bacteria > Acidobacteriota > Vicinamibacteria > Vicinamibacterales > 2-12-FULL-66-21 > JACDCA01. The sequence goes on along the minus strand of JBBECO010000287.1, from coordinate 11,216 downwards.
CGGACGCGACCTCACTCCAGTACGTGCTCCATGCGCAGGTCGGCGACGTCTTCTCGATGGACATCGGCGCCGACGCGCCGCTCGAGCTGCAGTTCGTCGCTGCCGTGAAGGATTCCATCCTTCAGGGGGAGCTCCTGATGTCGGAGGCGCACTTCGTCCGCGTCTTTCCGTCGCAGCAGGGCTATCGCTACTTCCTGATCGACGCGCCCGGTGTCAGCACCGTGGCGGCCGCCGCGGACCTGGCGGGCGTCCTCGAGAAGGACCTGGCGACGTTCGGATTCGACGCGGTGACCGCCACCGAGCGTCTCGAGGCGTTTCATCGGGTGGAGAACACCTATCTCTCGACGTTCCAGTCGCTCGGCGGTCTCGGGCTGCTGCTCGGGACGATTGGCCTGGCGGCGGTGATGTTCCGAAATGTGCTCGAGCGACGCCGTGAGCTCGCCTTGTTGCGCGCCGTCGGCTACAACCGCCAGCGGGTGTCGCAGATGATCCTGGCCGAGGCGGTCCTGCTGCTGGGCGCGGGGCTTGGCGCGGGTGTGCTGAGCGCGCTGCTGGCCGTGGTGCCGGCGTGGACGGGCCGCGGTGGCGGAGGTCCTGGCGTGATGCTCGCCGTCCTGCTGGGAGGTGTGGTGCTCGCGGGGATCGTCAGCGCTGTGATCGCCACCCGTGCGGCACTCAGTGGTGGGATGCTCGAGGCGCTGCGGGCGGAGTAGGCCATAAGCCGCCGTCGAACCAACATGCCTCCAGTTCCGATCTCGGGAAACCGCCGATCAGGCCAAGGGCAGTTTGTTCGGCGACAGAGAGACAGTCACAAGTGAGTTGCCGCTGCGCCTGAAGTCCGTTCACGGCACAAGCGTGCACTGTCGTAAGGGGGAGGGGCTGAGAATCGCCTGCAGATCGAGATCGGCGGTGAATCCAATGTGGACCGGAGCGCTCGCGCTGGCGCGAGCTACCGGTTTCGAGGCGCGGGGGGGGGGGGGGGGGGGGGGGGGG
>JBBECO010000287.1:5927-10213 GCA_040881785.1 Vicinamibacterales bacterium | reverse complement strand
CCGCTTTCATGTACCGCTACGATGGAATTTAATTGACATATAAACTATTCACATATAATGTCTTCTCCGTGAAGCAGCCGCCCGGTCGACTCCAGCGCGAATTGCGCCAGCGCCGCCCGTTCGTTTCGGTCAGCGACGAAGCGGCCGTGGCCATCCTGCGCACGGCGGATGTGGTCCGACGGTTTTATGGTGAAGTGCTTGCGCCGTTCGAGATCACGCTGCCGCAATACAACGTGCTGCGCATTCTGCGCGGCGCCGGTGATGCTGGATTGCCGACACTCGATGTCGCGGCGCGGTTGATTGAGAGCGCACCCGGCATCACGCTGATGATGGATCGCCTGTTCAAGCGCGGCTGGGTGCGGCGCCGCCGCGCGCGTGCTGACCGGCGGCAAATACTCTGTTATCTCACCGCCGAGGGCGCGACGCTATTGGAGCAGATCGACACGCCCTTCGACGCGGCCCATGCGCGGGTGATGGGAGGGATGACGGCGCGCGACTGCCGCACCGTGATTCGCTTGCTCGAGCGCGTCCGCCAGGCTCATTCCTCACCTGATTGAACCGAAAGAAGGTACGCGATGGACTTCGTGTCTCCGCAACATCCCGACTACGATCACATCCGGCTGTTGCACAACGGCAGCATCGACAAGCGTCCGGCCTTGATCGCGCGGTGCCGGAGCCTCGCCGACATCGCAAACGTGGTGAAGCGTGCCCGCGACGAGGCGCAGCCACTCGCCATCCGCGGAGGCGGTCATAACGTCGCCGGTCTCGCATCCGTGGACGCCGGCATCATGCTGGATCTGTCGCTGATGAAGGGCGTGCACGTTGATCCCGTCGCGCGCACCGTGCGCGTCGAGGGCGGCTGTCTGTGGCGTGAAGTCAATGCGGCCACCGCCGCGCATGCGCTCGCGACGACCGGCGGCGTGGTGTCGTCCACTGGTGTCGCCGGTCTCACGCTCGGCGGCGGCCTCGGCTGGTTGATGGGCCGCTACGGACTTGCGCTCGACAACCTCGTGTCGGCAGTCGTCGTAACGGCAGACGGCCGCGCCGTGACGGCGAGCGAGACGGAGCATCCAGATTTGTTCTGGGCGCTCCGCGGTGCCGGCGCCAACTTTGGGGTCGTCGGCTCGTTCCAATTCGCATTGCACGACGTTGGTCCCGTTGTCGCCGGCGGGTTGATTGCGTATCCATTGACGGCGGCACGCGACGTCTTGCGATGGTTTCGGGACTTCACGGCCTCCGCGCCCGATCATGTGACCCTCGCGGCCGCGCTCACACACGCGCCTGATGGTTCAGGCGTCCCCTTGGCGGCCATTCTGATGTGCGACTGTGGTGCGCTCGAGGAAGGCCTCGCCTATGCCGCGCGTTTGAAAGCGGTCGGCACGCCCGCGATGGACGGCCTCGGGCCGATTCCGTACACGGAGCTGAATCAAATGCTTGACAGCGGGTTCCCTCGCGGCGCGCGCAATTATTGGAAATCGCGTTTCGTCAAGGAGCTCACGGACGAGGCAATCGACGGCATGGTGGATTTGTTCGGACAGTGTCCATCGATCGCGAGTGTCATGGTGCTCGAACACATTCATGGTGAGGCCGCGAGGAAGGCGATCGATGCTACAGCCTTCGCGCATCGCCGTGAGGGCTACTCGTTTGTGACGATGGCGCAGTGGCAAGACCCTGCATGCGACGGACCGAACGTCGCGTGGGCGAAAGCCAGCCTCGCGCGCGTGCAGCCTGCGCTCGAAGCCGGCGCCTACGTCAACTATCTCGACGCTGACGAGGGGAGTGATCCCGTTGCGGCGGCGTATGGGACGAATTATGCGCGGTTGCGTGCGCTCAAACGCCGCTACGATCCGGACAATCTGTTTCGCATCAACCACAACATCCCGCCGGCGTGAACTGTGCGACCGGCCGCGATCCGTTGGGTGGCTGCTGTTGTGGCAGCCGGAGCGCTCGTCGTGGGCGGTTGCCGCTGGCTCGAGTACCGACGCGAAGCGACCGTGATCCGGTGGCTTCGTGATCACGCGATCGTCCATCGCACGATCGATCCGACAGCAGGGCTCACGGACTTGCAGCCGGTCGGAAACGCCATCGGCGAGGCCCGCATCATCGGCGTCGGCGAGGCTACGCACGGCACCCGCGAGCACTCATTGTACAAGCACCGGCTCTTACGGTATCTCGTGACGGAAAAGGGATTTCGGGCGCTGGCTTTCGAGTCCCCGTGGCCAACCGGCCTGGACCTGAATCAATATGTTCTCGGTGGCGACGGAGACCCCGTGCGTCTCCTCAGACAAGCGGTATTCGGTGTCTGGCATACGGACGAAGTTCTGGAAATGGTCCGCTGGATGCGTGAGTACAACCTCACCGTCTCGCGCGATCAGCGCGTGGAGTGTGTCGGCATCGACCATCAACTGACACGCGAGTCCGCTCGTGCTGTCGCCGACTACTTGGGGCGCGTGGACTCTCAGTTGCGCGCCGACCATTGGGCAACGCTTGCGCTTCTGCAAGAGAAGGAAATGGAGGGACTGTATTTCGAATCCGTCGACCTCGAGCGACGCTTCAGAGATGCTGCCACAACTCGGCCGATCACCGCCGCGGTCCGGACGATCCGAACAGGATTCGACACCGAGCGCGAGCGATACATCGCCGCGTCCAGCACCGACGAATTCGATCTTGCGCGGCAGCACGCGACGATCCTGGTCCAGCAGGCAGACGTCTCGGCAGATCCCGACCCGGCCGATCGCGACCGCTACATGGCGGACAATCTCGACTGGTATTTGGCCAGGCGCCCCGCCGCAAAGGTTATGATCTGGGCGCACAACGGCCACGTTGACACCAGAGTGGAAAGGGCAGCGCTCGGCCGCCATCTGAGGAACCGGCACGGCCAAGACTACGTGAGCGTCGGCTTCGTTCTGGGGACCGGCGCCTACCGGGCTCTCGACGCGCGCAACGCTCCTCGTGGCTCGCGCCGCTACAGTTTTGCGACATTCGCCTTCGGTCCGCCGCCGGCAGGAACGATCGACGCCCTCCTGGCGCGCACGGGCTACCGCGTCTTCGCGGTTGATCTCCGGCCAGCTCGCGGTGCCGTTCGTGAATTCCTCGATCGACCGATCGGGATTCGCAAGGGAAGCGGCATCGTCTTCGAATCCGACCCACTGGCGACGGTGAAGCGCTCGTTGCCCTCCACTCATGATCTCCTCATCTACATCGACCCTACCACGCCGGCCCGGGCCATCGTCCCCAGGAAATAACGACGCTTGTGCGAGCGGAACGTGAGCGCGCTATGATGCGGCGTCTTGGGAGCGATCGAATGAAAGGTGCAGGACGGACGCACGCGCATTCAGGGGCGGTGCTCCTGGCGGCGCTGTCGACCTCTCTCCTGCTGGCGGGACCCAATCGGTACGGCCACTCCGACCGAGTCGAGCGGCACATGCTGCCCGCGGTCTCCACGGGGCCGCTGGATCCGGCATGGAGCCCCGATGGCAAGTGGATCGCTTTCTCGATGCGCGGCGACATCTGGAAGGTGCCGGCCGAAGGCGGCGAGGCCGTCGCGCTGACGCAGGGCCCCGCGTGGCACTTCGAGCCTTCGTGGAGCCCGGACGGCTCCCGCGTCGCACTGTCGATGGACATCGACGGGAACCTCGACATCGGCGTGGTGAGTGCCGGCGGTGGAGACGTGCAGCGCCTGACGACCGACCGGCGCGTCGACGTGCAACCGGCCTGGAGCCGTGACGGCCGTCATCTCTATTTCGTGACCGCGCGGGGCGGCAACTTCGACATCTATCGCTACGCGTTCGCGGACAGGTCGGAAACGGCATTCATCTCGGGATCGCGGGATCAGATTCAACCATCGGAATCGCCGGACGGCAGTCGCCTCGCGTACATCAGTCCTGTTGACGGACGCCTGGGAACCGGCGGGATCTGGGTGAAGCCGCTCGCCGGAGGCGACGCCGCGCTCGTCCACTACGAAGAGACCGAGTACCGGGCAAAGCCCGGCTGGACGCCAGACGGCCAGGCGATCCTCTACAGCTCCGACGAACAGGGGTCCAACGACATCGCGATCGTCCCCGCTGCGGGGGGCAACCCCGTGGTCCTGACGGCGGACGCGATGAACGAATACGCCCCCGTCGTCGCTCCGGACGGCTCGCGGTTCGCGTTCGTGTCGAATCACACCGGCCCCACCACGTTGTACGTGGCGCCGATGGGAGGCGGACCGCGTTCGTCGTGGACGGAAGTCTCCATGCGCTCACGCACGCCGCGGCGGCCCGGCGGACGCGTCCGCGGCCGTGTCC
>JBBECO010000287.1:3982-5827 GCA_040881785.1 Vicinamibacterales bacterium | reverse complement strand
TCCACACCGCCGGCACGTTCGAGCTCGACGTCCCCGCCGGCCCGCTCACGCTCGAAGCGATGCGGGGCTTCGAGTTCACGCCGGCGCGCGCGACGGTGGACGTGCCTGCGGGAGGCACCGTGGAGGTGGAGCTTCGGCTGCGTCGCCTGCTCGATGCTCCCGCCCGCGGGTGGTATTCAGGCGACACGCACGTCCACGACCTCCACCATGGTCGCTTCGGCCTGTCGCACCGGCAGTTCTTCGATCAGCTCGTCGCCGAGGACCTGCACGTGACGAATGCGCTGATACACATGGACGGCACGCGGCTGATGGGCAGATGGGATGACCTGACGGGAAAACCGCATCCGCTCTCCACCCGCGAGCACATTCTTCAGTATGGCGAGGAGTTCCGCGGTTCGTTGGGGCATATCGGCCTGCTCGGCATCAGTCGGTACGTCCTGCCGTTCACGGGCGGCAGTCCCAATACGCCCTACGCGCAGCCGGAGCTCGACGCGAAGTATCTCGATGCGGCGCGCGAACAGGGGGGGATCGCCGGGTATCTGCATCCCTACAACCGTGCCGCGGCCGAACCGGCAGGATACGCGGGCACGCTCATTGCCGTGGATGCCGCGCTCGGCAAAGGGGACTTCTACGACATCGGCGCGCTCGTCTCCGACGAGATGGCATCCGCGGAGTTCTACTACCGGCTGCTCAACTGCGGGTTCCGCATCGCGGCGACGGCAGGGACCGACAACTTCTCCGATGTGTGGCGCGATCCGCCGCCGGGGGCGGACCGGACCTACGTGCGCACGGAAGGTCCCCTCAGCCTCAGGACGTGGATGGAGGGTATCAAGGCGCAGCGCACGTTCGCGACGACCGGTCCGCTGGTGTTCTTCACGGTGAATGGCAAGGGCCCCGGCGAGGAGGTCGCGCTCGGCAGCGGCAGCGCTGCAGCCGTGCAGGTCAAAGCGGAGGCCGTCTCCATTGCGCCAATGGAGAAGCTGGACGTCATCGTGAAAGGTCGCGTCGCACAGTCGGTCGTGGCGTCAACCGATGCACACCGCGTCGCCCTGGACGCCTCGGTGGCGGTACCGGACGGCGGGTGGGTTGCGATCCGCGTCGTTGGTCCGTCGTCGAAGTACGTCAGCGACAGCTACGCGTTTGCCCAGACGAGCCCGGTCTACGTCGTCCGTGCCGGGACGCGCTGGACGTCTGCCGAGGACGCCACCTTTCTCGCCCAGGTCGTCGACGCGATCTGGGCGCGCGTGGACGGGCCGCGGGCGCGCTGGCGGACACCAGCGGAGCGCGAGACGTTCAAGGCCGCGATCGATCGCGCGCGCGTGGTCTACCGGCAGATTGCGACCGAGTCCCGATAGCAAAGTAGAATTTCAGTCCATATGACTTGGCTTGGTTTCGTGGCGGGCGCGGTGTTGTCCTGGGGCGTCTACGGATCGATGCTGCACCAGGGGCAGGTGAAGCTCGGGAGCCCGATGCGGGCGCTGCTCTGCGTGGGGATCGCTTACTTCCTGATCGGCGTGCTCGTGCCGCTGGTCCTGCTGTTTGCGCAGGGGGAAGGCTTGCGGGGGTTCAATACCGCCGGCAGCACGATGGCGACGGTGGCGGGCGGCCTCGGGGCGATCGGCGCCGTCTGCATCATCCTGGCGTTTCGCACCGGCGGCACGCCCACGTATGTGATGCCGCTCGTCTTCGGAGGCGCGCCGCTCGTCAACGTGCTCTACACGATGTACATGCACCCGCCGAAGGTTGCGCCAAGTCCGATGCTCTATCTTGGCTTTCTATTGACAGCCGTCGGCGCCGGCATGGTGCTGTACTTCAAGCCGCCGGCACACTGAACGGCTGGCAGCC
>JBBECO010000287.1:2087-3882 GCA_040881785.1 Vicinamibacterales bacterium | reverse complement strand
CCCCTAAAGGGCTGCGCTACACGTCACCAGCACCGAACGGCTGGAGTCCTGACGGGCTGCGCTACACGTGGCCAGCACCAATTGTGCTGTCGTGTCGTCGTGTCGTCGTGACGTCGCGTCGTCGTGCGAGCCGCAGGCCAGTCGGTTCCTGCAGCGTGCCAGCGTCGGTGTCCTAGAACAACGCCCGGATCCCCAACTGAATCTGCCGCCCGGACGTGATCGTCGTCGTGATCCGTCCGAACGTCGCGAGCGGCGCCTCGCCGTCCGCCGTGCCGGCGAAGGCCACCAGCGCGGGCGAACCGAAGTTGGCGCGATTGAGGACGTTGAACGCCTCGAGGCGGAACTCCAGCCTTCCGTCGCTGCCGAGCTTCGTGAACTCGGCCTGTTTGCTGAAGGCAAGATCGAGCGTCCGCAGGTTGGGACCGGTGAAGTCGCCGCGGCCGGTGTTGCCGAACGTGCCGGCCGGCTGGAGGACGAACGCGTTCGGATCGAACCACTGATCGACGCGGCCGAGCACCGCGTTGTCCGGACCGTAGCCGGGCGCGTAGCTCGGGCGATCCTGGCCGATGCCGGGGCCGAGCGACGGCGTCCAGAGCGAGCGGGAGCGGTTGCTCTGGACGAAGGCCGTGAGCGGCTGTCCGCCCCGCATGTTCCAGAGCGCGGACATCTGCCAGCCGTCGAACACGCCGCCGAGCGCGTCGGTGCCCGGCAGGCCCACTGTGAAGTTCAGGACCCACGCGTGCCGCGTGTCGAAGTCCGACAGCCCCTTGTTGTAGCCGGGAATGTATTCCGGGAAGGCGCTGGTCGTGCCGTTGGTCGCGTCCGAGAAGAACGTGGACGCCTGCGTCGTGTCTTCGCTCTTCGACAGCGTGTAGGACGACTGCACCGAGAAGCCCGCGCTGAACCGCTTGCGGACGTCCACGATCAGCGCGTTGTACCAGGACTCCCCGTCGCTGCTCTTCAACTCGATCGTCGAGAATGCGGAATTCGGCCGCGGCGTGCCGGCCGGGATGAACACGGTGCCGTCGGGCAGCGTCGTGGGTCGTGCGGTGTTGACGTCGCTGCCGCGCAGGAGGTGACGCCCGCGCGAGCCGGCGTAGCCGAGCGTCACGGACGCCTGGTACCAGACCTCCCGCTGGACGTTGAGGTTGAAGACGTGGACGCGCGGCGTCTGGACGTCCCACTGGATCGGCCGGATCGAGATCGCGGCCGCGCGGTTGAACGGCGGGCTCGGAAACGAGGGGTTGATGATGACGGGCCGCGGCGTCGCCGGGGGATTCGTCACCGTCACGATCAGGTTCTGGTGGCTGTTGGTGTTGAAGTACAACCCGTAGCCGCCGCGGACGGCGGTCCGGCCGTCGCCGAAGACGTCCCACGCGAAACCGCCGCGAGGCGAGACGTTCTTGTAGGTCGAGTTGTCGTACAGCTGGCCGGTCGTCGGCTCCGAGGCCGTGAGGTCGGGCAGCGCCGAATCCCGCCCGTACTTGTCCCTGGGCATCGTCGTGAACTCGTAGCGCAGTCCGCCGTTGACCGTGAGGCGTGGCGTGATCTGGAAGTCGTCCTGCAGGTAGAGGCCGAACAGCGTGAACCGCCAGTACCGGTCGAACTGCGCCTCCGGCGTGAGTCCGATGAAGGTCACCGGTGCCGCGCGGAGGAACGTGCTCAGGTTGGCGAAGCGATAGATGCCCAGGCTGAAGGTCGGGTTGACCATGTTGTCCTGGTACCGCTCGACGAGCCCGCCGGCCTTCAGCGTGTGCCGGCCGCGCGTGTGGACCAGGTCGTTCTGCAGGCTGAA
>JBBECO010000287.1:0-1987 GCA_040881785.1 Vicinamibacterales bacterium | reverse complement strand
CCGAAGAACTGCCGGGACGGATCCGCGTTGTAGTCGATGCGCCCCTGGAGGAAGTGCTGATCCAGCTTCTGGTTGAAGGGGAAATTGTAGGCGGCCAGGCCCTGGCCGAGCGAGGGCCCGTTGGCGCGCGGGAACTCTTCCAGGTAAGGGACGACGAGCGGGCTGATCGGCACCGTGCCGGACGGCAGGATCCCGAGGCGGGCGTTGTCGTCCGGAACGACCGTCGAGATCGTGCGGCCGAGGCGCTCGATCAGCGCCTCATAGCCGACGAAGAAGAACGCCCGGTCGGTCGCGATCGGTCCACCGACCGTTCCTCCGAACTGATTGCGGTGAAAGTCGGGCTTCCCCTCCGTGTCGAAGTAGTTCTTCGCGTCCATGACGTCGTTGCGATGGAACTCGAAGGCGGATCCCGACAGGCGATTCGTGCCCGACTTGGTGAGCACGTTGATCTGGCCGCCCGAGTTGCGGCCGTACTCCGCACTGTAGGCGTTGGACTGGACGCGGAACTCCCGGATCGTGTCGAGCCCGAGCGCCGTCCCGGCGGCGCTTCCGGCCGGACCGTTGGTGAAGTCGTTGGTGAGCGTGCCGTCCAGCAGGTACGTGTTCGACCGGGGATCCTGTCCGTTGATGCTCATGCCCAGGCCGTGGGCGACGACCGACCCGCCATCCCGGTGCGGGAAGGCGTTGACACCGGGCTGCAGCAGCGCGAGGTCGGTATAGTTGCGGCCGTTGAGCGGGATCTGCTCGATCTGCTCCGACGTCACGAGATAACTCAGTTCGGAGCTCGTCGTGTTGACGGTCGGGATTTCCGCGGTCACCACGTCGAGCATGGCGAAGTCGCCGATCTGCAGCGTGATGTTGAGCGACAGCGACTGGGCCACGGCGAGCCTGACGGCCGGCCGCACGTGCGGCTTGAAGCCCGCGAGCTCGGCCCGGATCTCGTACGTGCCGGGCGGCAGCTGCGCGAGCACGAAGCGCCCTTCAGGACCGGTCACGGCCGTCCGGGCGAGGCCGGTTTCGCCGCTCTTCGCCGTGACCGTCACGCCCGGCAGTACCGCCTCGCTGGCGTCGTGCACCGAGCCCGACACGGTGGCCGCGGTCTGCGCGAACGTCGCGGGGGCGAACAGCGGGACGAACAGCAGAACACAGGTGAAGATGCGATTGGCCATCAGTAGAATGCTCCCGTCAAGCTTTCGATTGTATCCAATGAACCGACTACTACTCGCCGCCGTCGTCATCGCGCTCTACCTGCTCCACCAGGATCTCTGGTTCTGGCGCAGCGCGCGACCGCTGGTGTTCGGCTTCCTCCCGGTCGGGCTGGCGTATCACGCGCTCTACTGCGTGGCCGTCTCGCTCCTCATGTGGACGCTGACGCGCATCGCCTGGCCGGGGCACCTTGAATCGTCCGTCGAAGACTCACGCCGGGACGTGCGGCCGTGATTCCCGCCGGCATCGTCTTCGCCTATCTGGCGCTCGTTCTCTACATCGGCATCTTCGCGTTCCGACGCTCGGCTGGAACGGCTGAGGAGTATTTCCTCGCGGGGCGCTCGCTCGGTCCCGCGGTGTTCCTGCTCTCGCTGTTCGGCACCAACATGACGGCCTTCACGATCCTGGGATCGGCCGGTCACGCCTTCGGCAACGGGATCGTGACCTTCAGCCTGATGGCCTCCGCCTCGGCCTTCGTCATCCCGCTGACGCTGTTCTTCATCGGCACCCGGATGTGGGCGCTGGGCAAGCGGCACGGCTTCATGACGCCCGTGCAGATGTTCCGCGACCGCTGGGAGTGCGGCCACATCGGCACCGCGATCTTCGCGCTGCAGGCCGCGCTGCTCGTCCCGTACATCGTCATCGGCGTGATGGGCGGCGGCACCGCGTTGCGCGGCATCAGCGGCGGGCTCGTGCCGTTCTGGCTCGGCGGCGCCATTGTCGCGATGGTGGTCATGAGCTACGTGTTCTTCGGCGGCATGCGCGGCACGGCGTTCGTGAA
>JBBECO010000286.1:0-50052 GCA_040881785.1 Vicinamibacterales bacterium | reverse complement strand
CCCCCCCCCCCCCCCCCCCCCCCCCCCCCCACATCAGTGGATCTCGAACGCGTACTTGCGGCGTTGGATCGTCTCCGCCGCCAGCGCGCGCCGCGGGCGGACGAGATCCGCCGGAACGGATTTGAGCCACCGGCGCAGCGCCGCGAGCAGCGTCCGCAGCATGTCCCCCTGCGCCATCGCGGCGAGCGCTTCCTTCGCGGAGGCCTCCACCCTGGAGGCGGCGGTGTAGATCACCACGCGCGCGGCGGCTTCATGCAACGCGGCTCGCGGCGCATCGTCGGTGGACGCCTGGAGCGCGCGGAGCAGCGAGCTCTCCGCGAGGAAGGCGTCGGTGATGATGTCGGACGCGAAGCTCAGGACCTCCTGCTGGTCGGCGAGCTTCTGGCCGTACGTCTGCATGGCGGTGCCGAGGATCGCCAGCGCCGTCTTCTTCATGCCGGTGACGAGCGCGCGCTCGGCGGCGAAGGCCTCCGGCGACGAGGAGGGCAGCGACGGCGGCGCCAGCAGCTCCTCCTGCAACGACTTGGCTGCAGCGATGAGCGGCAGCACGCCCTTCACCGCGCGCCGCGCGAGCATGCCGGGAACGAGCAGCCGGTTGATTTCGTTGGTCCCCTCGAAGATCCGGTTGACGCGCGCGTCACGGTAGTGCCGTTCGGCGGGATAGTCCTTCACGAAGCCGTTGCCGCCGTGGATCTGCACGTTCTCGTCGAGGACGTAGTCGAGCATCTCCGAGGCTGCGACCTTGAGCATGGACGCCTCGATGGCGAACTCCTCGAGGGCGCCGGCCAGATTGTGCGACTCGGCGAGCGACGTGTCGATGAGGCCGCACGTGCGGTAGAGCGCGCTCTCGACGCCGTACACGCGCGCCGTCATCTCGCCGAGCTTGTGCTGGATGGCGCCGAAGCTGGCGATCGGCTGATCGAACTGCTTCCGTGTATTCGCGTAGGCGGCCGCTTCCGCGATCCCCATCTTCGCCCCGCCGCTGCACATGGCCGCGAGCTTGAAACGTCCGTAGTTCAGGGTGTTGAGCGCGACCCGGTGCCCCTTCCCGATCTCTCCCAGCAGGCCGCCGGCCGGCACGCGCGCGTCCTGAAGCGTCAACGGCGTGGTGGACGACCCGTGCAGCCCCATCTTGTGCTCTTCCTTGCCGCTCGCGACGCCAGGGAAATCGCGTTCGACGATGAAGGCGGAGAAGTGCTCGCCATCGACCTTGGCAAAGACGATGAAGAGGTCGGCGAAGCCGCCGTTGGTGATCCACATCTTCTCGCCGTTGAGGACGAAAGAGCCGTCGGGCTGCTGTACGGCCCTCGCGCGGGCGGCCATGGCGTCGGAGCCGGAGCCCGATTCGCTGAGCGCGTACGCGCCGACGATCTCGCCCGCCGCCAGCCGCGGCAGGTACTGCTGTTTCTGCGCGTCGGTCCCGAACGAGACGAGCGGGAAGATCGCCAGGCCTGTTTCGGCGCCGAACGTCGAGGCGAACGACGCGCTTCGGCCGACCGCCTCGCCGACGAGAATCGACGCCGCCTTGTCGAGGTCCACGCCACCGAGGGCCTCGGGCACGTCCGTGCCGACGAGCCCGAGCGCGCCGGCCTTCGCGACGAGCTCGCGCGCCAGCGTCCAGTCTTTCTGCTCGAGGCGATCGATGTTCGGCACGACCTCGTTGGTCATGAACTCGTGCGCGGTCGCCGAGATCATGCGGTGGTCCTCGGACAGGCGCTCGGGCGAGAACACCTCGGCGGTCTCGCCGATCAGCCATATGCCGCCTTGAGTCTTCGTCAGCGCCTGGGTTGCCATGTCATACCTTCCTTGATGTGTCTGCCGATGCCCGCTACAGTGCTTCGAAGAGCGCGGCGGCGCCCATGCCGCCGCCGACGCAGAGCGTCACCAGTCCGTATTGCACGCCGCGCCTCCGCATCTCGTGCAGCAGCGTCGTCGTCAGGCGCGCACCGCTGCAGCCGAGCGGGTGCCCGAGCGCGATGGCGCCGCCGTTGACGTTCAGCCGCGCGCGATCGATCGGCAGCTCCTTCAGGCAGGCGAGGACCTGGACGGCAAACGCTTCGTTCAGCTCGACGAGGCCGATGCCATCGAGTGGGATCGACAGCCGCGCGAGCAGTTTGCGGACGGCCGGGACGGGACCGATCCCGAAGCGTTCCGGCTCCACGCCCGCGGTGGCGTAACCCAGGACGCGCGCGAGCGGACGCAGGCCGAGCTCCCTGGCATACGCCTCGTCCATCACGATCACGGCCGCGGCGCCGTCACTGGTCTGCGACGAATTGCCGGCCGTGACCGTGCCCTTCGCATGAAAGGCCGGCTTCAGCGACGCCAGCGCCTCGAGCGACGTGTCGCGTCTCGGTCCCTCATCGACCGTGAAGTCCGTACCGCCAGCCGTCCTGATGCCGATCGTCTCTTCGGCGAACCGCCCGGCATCGATCGCCGCGACGGCTCGCTGGTGGCTCTCGAAGGCAAAGGCGTCCTGTTCCTCGCGCGATATCGATGCCTCGCGCGCGTGGTTCTCGGCCACGAGTCCAGTGCTGAGGTACACGTCGGGATAGTCGGCCACCAATCGAGGATTCGGCGCGATCTTGTGGCCCCCCATCGGGATCAGGCTCATGGACTCGGTGCCGCCGGCCAGCATCGCGCGGGCGCCGCCGGCCGCGATGCGCTCGGCGGCCATCGCAATCGACTCGATGCCGGACGCGCAGAAGCGATTCACGGTGGCGGCCGACGTGGAGACCGGCACGCCCGCGCGCAGCGCCGCGATCCGCGCGACATTCAAGCCCTGCTCGGCTTCCGGCATGGCGCAGCCGAAGATCACGTCGTCCAGGACGGCCGGGTCGAGTCCTGGCGCGCGCTCGATCGCCGCGCGCATGACGGCCGCCGCCATTTCGTCGGGACGCGTGTAGCGCAGGGCGCCGCGCGGCGCCTTGCCGACGGGAGTTCTCACGGCACTGACGATGACGGGGGCCATCAGTTCCTCAGCATCTTTCCGGTTTTGAGCGTGTGGCCGATCCGCTCGAGCGTCTTCCGCTCGCCCGTGAGTTTCAGGAAGGCCTCGCGCTCGAGGTCGAGCAGCTGCTGCTCGGTGAGCGTCGTGCGATGGGCCACGTCGCCGCCCGACAGGATCCGCGCGAGATGGCGGCCGATCGTCGCGTCGTGGTCGCTGATCCGCTCCGCGCGTCGCGCCAGGTGCACGCCGAGTGACAGCGCCGCGTAGATGTCCGGCCCCCCGACGGGAATGGCAGGACGCAGGGGCGGCGGCTGGTAGCCGGCCGCGGCGCGCGCAAGCGCCGTACGCTTCGCGTCCGCCACGACACGCTCGCGGTTCATCGTCACATTGTCGACGGCGCGGAGGTACCCGAGAGTTCGGGCATGGGGCGCGCTCGTGGAGACCTTGCCGAACCCGATGGTCTCGAACACACGCTGGACGTGCGGCAGGAGATCGGCGCCCGGGTCCGGCATCGCCTCCATCGCCCGGGCGAGCATCTCCTTCGTTCCGCCGCCTGCGGGAATGAGACCGACGCCGACCTCGACGAGACCGATGTACGACTCGGCGGCGGCCTGCACGCGATCGCAGTGCAGCGGGATCTCGCAGCCGCCCCCGAGCGCGAGGCCGGAGACCGCCGCCACGACCGGCACGGGCGAGCGCCTCAGCGTCATCGTCGCGCGCTGAAAACTGCGGACCATGAGATCGATCTCGTCCCATTCGCCTTCCTGCGCCGCGAGCAGCAGCAGCATGACGTTCGCGCCGGCCGAGAAGTGCGCCGCTTCGGTGGCGATCACAAGGCCTGAATAGCCGGAGGACGCCGCTGCCACGCCCGCTTCCAGCATCTCCAGGGTGTCGCCGCCGATCGCGTTCATCTTCGAGTGCAGGTTGACGGCGAGCACGCCGTCGCCGAGATCGACAAGGCTGGCGCCGGCGTTCGACCGAAGTGCGGGCCTGCCGGCGGCGGCAGACGCGGCTCGGGCGGAGCGGAGGAGGCCGTAGTCAGGATCCGCCGGCGGCAGCGGACCTTCGCGAAGCGTGTTCCGGCCCGCGGCGAGCGCGTCGGCGACGAGCTTCGGGGCGGCATCGGGCGTGAGGTTCAGCGCGCCGAGGACTTCGTGGATGCCGATGGCGTCCCAGGTCTCGAACGGGCCGAGCTCCCACGCGAATCCCCATCGCATGGCGCGATCCACGTCGTCGATCGAACCGGCGACGTCGGCCGCACTCTCCGCGGCGTAGAGAAGGGTGGGCCCCAGCGTCGCCCGAAGGAACTCGCCGGCGCGGTCCTTCGAGAGAAACAGCGCCCTGACCCGCGTGCCGACGTCTTCGAGCGATCGCGCGGCCTCGACCGACGTAAAGCGCGGCTTCACGCGAGGTCCATACGTGCCGGCGGCGACATCGCGGACGTGAATCTCCGAACCGTCGGCGCCTTTGACCTTCTGGAAGAACCCGCGTCCCGCCTTTTCGCCGACGGCCCCCTCGCCGACCATCGCCTCGACGAACGGCGGCATCCGGAAGGCCTCTTCCTTGAGGTTCGTTTCGAGATCGCGCGCCACCTTCGCCAGGATGTCGAGCCCCGCGATGTCGGCGGTGCGGAACGTCGCGCTCTTCGGCCGGCCGATCGCCACGCCGGTGAGGGCATCGACTTCGTCGATCGTGAAGCGTCCATCGGCCACGAGCTCGAGCGTGCGGGCCATTCCATGCACGCCAATGCGGTTGGCGATGAACCCGGGGCGGTCGTGCGCGATGACCACCCCTTTGCCCAGGCGGTGGTCGAGGAACGCGCGCATTTCCTCGAGGACGGCCGGATCGGTGTCTGCCGTGGGAATCAGCTCGACCAGCGGCAGATACCGCGGCGGATTGAAGAAGTGCGTGCCCAGGAACCTCGCGCGGCGCGCGGTGCCGTCGGGCGCGTTCGCGAACGCCTGCGCGACCTGGTGGATCGGGATGCCGGAGGTGTTCGTGCTCACGATGGCGCGCGCGGCAAGGTGCGGCGCGAGCCGGGCCAGGAGCGCGTGCTTCACGTCCAGCATTTCGACGATGGCTTCGATAATCCAGTCCGCCTTGCCGGCTTCCGCCAGGTCATCGTCGAAGGAGCCGGTGCGGATGAGCGCCGCGGTCCCGCTCTCGAAGAAGGGGTCCGGCTTGATCTTGCGGGCGCGCTCGAGACCGGCCTTCGCGGCGTCGTGCGTGACGTCGAGCAGCAGCACCGGCAATCCCGCGTTGGCCAGGTGTGCGGCGATCTGCGCGCCCATCGTGCCGGCGCCGAGCACCGCGGCGGATTGAATCATTTCGTCCCCTTTGCCGGCGCGCCGAAGCCGCCGACGAGCATGTCGACGATCTCGTCCGCCTGGCCGGCCAGCGCGTAGCGCCGGCGGCTGAGGATCCAGTTGGTCGCCATCTCGTCGAGCGCGCCGAAGAAGACCTTGGCGGCCGTGCGCGCGTTGATGGACTTGCGGAAGCGCCCGTTCGACTGGGCGTCCTCGATCGTCTGCTGGATCACCGCCAGGTAATCCCGCAGGCCGGTCGCCGAGAACTGCTCCATGAACTTCGTCGTCTGCCGCAGCTCCACCTGAAACACGATGGCGAGGTTGCGGTCGCGCCCCATGCGCGCCAGGTGCATGCGCGCGATCTGCCGGAGGCGCTCGACGGGGTCGCCGACATCGGCCAGCGCCGCGCGTCCCTCGCCGATCGCTTCTTTCATGGTCCGATGGAAGATCGAGGTGAGGATCTCGTCCTTGCTGCGGAAATAGAGGTAGACGGTGCCGGCGGCGATGCCGGCGGTGTGGGCGATGTCGGCCACCTGTGCGCCGAAGAAACCGCGTTTCGCGAACACCACCGTGGCGGCGTCCAGGATGGCCGTCCGCTTGTCGGTCGGGGCGGTGGCGGGGGCGGCGGAGGTCGGCGGCACTGAATGAATGTTCATTCAGTGACCGCCGCCGTGTCAAGTCCCCTTTCAGGACCCGCCGAGAGGGCTCAGCGTTTTGCCGCCGGCGTGCCGGGGATGAGCTGTCGGGCGCGGACGGTGACGTCGCGGCGCTTCACGCGCACGTCGAGCTTCCTCAGCGGCGCCGTCCGGAAGAACGGCGGGTCCTCGAACCGAAGGATGTAGTAGCTGACGGCGTCGCGCATGATGCGATCGACCGCGCCGGTCACGTCGTTCGTGTTCAGGAACGCATGGCCGCCGGTCTCGCGCGCCATGCCGATCGCGCCGCTCGTGGCGGGCATGGCGCCAACCCCGCCGGGATCGATCACGTACAACGTGACATTTGCGAGCACCATCGCCCGCATTGCGTCTGTCCATTCGCCGCGCAGATCCCGCGCGACGGTCGATGGCGGGATCGGCGTGTCGAACACCCACCCGGGACCGATGGCGACGACGGTCCGGCGGTGCCCGGGCAGCTCGGCCGCCTGCCGGGCGATCGCGGTGAGCAGGTTCAACACCTTGGCCGCGAGGTCGTCGGGCCGCAGCGGCTCCGTCGCGCGCACGCCATACGCATCGACCGCCCGCCGCAGCGCCGCGCGATCGTCGGTGGCCTTGATGCTCGCGCCGGTCAGCGTGACGACGGCCATGCGGTCCTCGGGCTCGAGGGCGGTCACGAGGTGCCGTCCAGCCTCGCGTGCGCGCGGCATGAGCTCGGGCGCGAGCGTGATGTCGTCGAGCAGCAGGACGATCGTCCGCCGCCTCCGCTCGTCGTCTTTCGTCAGCACCGTCATCGACTCGAGCGGGATGCGGTACTGCTCCAGCCAGATCTCCACGTCGCCGGGCCTCAGGTCGGTGACCGGATTCCCCTTGCGGTCCACGGCGACGGCGTCCACCGAGAGCAGCGTGGGTTGTGGCGATGCCGGGGCAGGCTCCTGTAGCTGGGCGTGGGTCGAGCCGAGCGCGAGCGCGAGCGCAAGCGCAAGCAACGTTACGAAGAGGTGTCTTCGCATGGCGTGGGGGAGTGTAGCATCCTGGAGCGATACCCCCACCGCGCTATCCGAAGGCGGTCGCCTCCGAGGCCGACACGCTCGGATCAGCCATGGTGGAGATCACGTGAGCTCGAGCTTCACGTACAACCGGTGGCGATCGCGAGTGCCCGGCAGACTGCGGTCATTTTGTCGGCGCTCACGGTTCCTACGAACGACGTGAGCGCGGCCTGTTCGACCGTCTGGACGTGATCGAGATTGACGGCCGATTCGTGCTTCAGTCCTTCGGTGGTTCCGACGCCCACCTCGCTCGGGATGCCGCGCACGGTCGACGTAATGGGCGCCACCATGACCGTATGCAGGAGCGGCAGCACGTCTTCACGCGACAACACCAGGACCGGCCGCCGCGTGTCGGGGTGCCCGAAGCGGTACTGCCAGATTTCGCCGCGGCTCACTTTTCTGGCCATACGCCCTGCGCCGCCCAATCGGCGAACTCCGTGGCCGGGCTTTCCTCGTAGCCCCGCCTGTACGCGTCCGCGATCGTCTCGTCGCGACGCCGGGCCAGGTATGCCTTCACGGCTTCCCGCACGACCGCCGAGCGTCCGCGCTCCACGACATGGGGATCGCGATCGAGTGCGTCAATCAGCGCCTCGTCCATTGTGATCTGTACCGGCTTCATGTTGATATGTATACCACATGAAATATGCGGTATGGCGCTTTCACATCTCGGAGGGACAGCGCGCACACGTGGCATCATGGCCCATGGACGCGGCATTCCTGACCGAGATGCGCGAGCGCCTGGAGGCGCGCGCCGCCGAGATCCGGCAGACCCTCGAGCACATCAACGCCAGCACGGCGCCGGTCTCACCCGACAACGCGATCGGCCGCCTGACGCGGCTCGACGCGATGCAGGCGACGTCGATGCGGCAGGCGCTCGGCCGGGATCACCAGGTGGAACTGCGCCAGATCGCCCAGGCGCTGGCGTCCATGGACGACGGCACGTACGGCATCTGCCGGCGCTGCGAAGAACCGATCGCCCAGGTGCGCCTCCGCGCACGACCCGAGGCGCTGCTCTGTGTCGCCTGCGCGGCGTGAGACTCAGGCACTGAACCGATCTACCGATCTACCGATCTACCGGTCCACCGATCTGCCGATCCGTCTACTTCTTCTTCGGCGTCATTTCCTTCTGGAGCGCGTCGAGTTCCGCCTTGTTCTCACGGATGAAGCGGATGTGGTCGGCGCTGATGCCACGCGGCAGTGCCGCGAGGTCGGCTTTCCCCTGTGAGAACCCTTCGACGAGCGCCGCCTTGAACAGCGCCATGAGGCAGCGGACGTATTCGCGCGACGTCAGCCCCTCGCGCGCCAGCGCCCGCATGACCGCCGGACGCTTCTTCAGCCGCGCCTCCATCTCGGCGAGGCTCTGGTCGCCCCGCTGCAGATCCTCCACGCTGTCGATCTCTTCTTCGAGCGCCATGATGCGGTCGACGAGCGTCTTCATCTCCGCGGTGTCGGCCTCGGTGCGCGCCGCTTTCGCCTTGAGGAGGTCGAGCCGGGCTTTCAGCTTCTGACTCTCGATCACCTTGGGATCGCGGGAGGCTTCATCCACGAACGTCCGTGTGACGGCCGCCACCTTGCGCACCGTCGGCATCGTCAGCCGATAGCTCGCGAGCGCCTTCTGATCGGCCGTGAGTGTTTGCGCGGCGGCATCGGCGCAGAGCGCGGCGGCCAGCGCGCATCCGAGCAGAGCCGGCAGCAGACAAGGGACACGCGACATGGAGGATGGCACTATCGATCTTTCTTCCCGATGCCGGCCATTTCCTTCTGGAGCGCTTCGAGCTCGACCTTGTGCTCGCGGACGAAGCGGACGTTCGCCGGATTGACGCCATCCGGAAGGTTGGTGAGATCGGCCTTGCCCTGCGAGAAGCCTTCGATCATCGCCGCCTGCAGCAGCGCCATCATGCAGCGCGCGTATTCCCGCGGGGCGAGTCCCTCAGCCGCCAGGGCGCGCATCGCAGCGGGATGTTTCTTGAGCGTGGCCTCCATATCGGCCAGGGTCGCATTGTCGTCCGCGATGTCCGCCTTGTCGATCTCCTCCTCGAGCGCCTCCATCCGCTCGACAAGCTTTTCGACCTCGGCGGCCTCGGCCTCCGTGAGCTCGTCCTTCTGCTGGAGCACATCCATGCGGGCTTTCAGCTTCTCGAGCTCCATCATCTTCGGATCGCGCGCCATCTCCTGTGCGATCGCCTTCGTGGCGGCCGCCATCTTCCGCACCGTCGGCATCGTCAAGGTGTAGGCGGCCAGCTCCTTCTCGTCGGCGCTGAGCGTTTTTTGCGCGGCGACGTCCGCCGTGGAGCCGGCGATGAATGCAAGGGCGAACAGGGCAGGTAGAAACGACCGGGTGTGCGACATGGCCCCTCCAGGGATGGAGGAGCGATTCTACCGTGTTCCCGGGCACGGATTCCCAGAAGCGGACGGTGATCGTCTCTATCTCGTTGACACGCCGGTGGATCTGCTGATTTCGACAAACCATTCGGCGGTAAGATCCGTCTGATATCCCGGAGCCCAGATGGACCCTCAGAAGATCCGGCGATGGAGTGTGCCCGCGGGGGTCCTCTTCGTCCTTGCCGCTGGCGTCGTCGTGACGATGTCGTCCGCCCGCGGTCCGCAGCCCGCCCAGGGTGCGGGCCGTCGCGAGGCCACGTACACCGTGGCGACACGCGACTTCGTGCGGTCGCTCCGATTGAGCGGCACGGTCGAAGCCGTGCAGTCGACGACCATCGCGGCCCCGCGCATCGCCGGTCCAAATACCTCGTCGCTCGTGATCACGCACCTGGTGAAGGCCGGGCAGATGGTGCGGCCGGGAGACCTGCTCGTCGAGTTCGACCGCCAGGTGCAGCTGTCGAATGCCCTCGACCGCCGCGCCGAGTTGAACGATCTCGAGCACCAGATCCGCAAGCGCGAGGCGGAAGAGAACACCGCGGTCGCGCGTGACACCAGCGAGATCAGCCATGCGGTCAGCGCGGTCGGCCGCGCCGAGCTCGAGATGGCGAAGAACGAGCTGATCCCGAAGATCCAGGCGGAGCGCAACACGCAGATGCTCGAACAGGCCAAGGCCCGTCTCGAGCAGTTGCGAAAGACCCTCGAGCTCAAACGCAAGGCTGCGCAGGCCGATCTGCGGATCCTCGAGATCCGGCGCGACAAGGCGCTGAACGCCATGAAGATGGCCGAGACGAACGCGGCGAAGATGGAAGTGCGGTCGCCGATCGGCGGCCTGGCGGTCATCCGCTCGATGTGGAAGTCGGGCGGCCAGGCAGAGATCCTCGAAGGCGAAGAAATCCGCGCCGGCGTGCCGGTCGTCGACATCGTCAATCCGGAACGCATGCGCGTCCGCGTGCGGGTCAATCAGGCCGACATCATCGACCTGCGTCCGGGCCAGCCGGTGCGGGTGGGGCTCGACGCGTATCCCGAGCTGTCGTTCGGCGGCAAGGTCACGCAGATCTCCCCGCTGGCGGTCACGTCGGGGCTCTCGCCGAAGATGCGCTATTTCATCATGCTGGCGGACGTGGACCGCGCGCACGAGAAGCTGATGCCGGACCTCACGGCGTCGGTGGACGTGGAGATCTCGCGCCAGCCGGCCTCGATCGTCGTGCCGCGCGATGCCGTCCGTGTGGACGGCTCGAAGGCGACCGTGCGCGTGCGGCAGGGCAGCGGCTTTGCCACCCGCGAGGTCACGCTCGGCGCGCTGAGCGCGCACGAGGCCGTCGTCACGGCGGGCCTCGAAGACGGAGCGGTCGTCGAGCGCCACATCGCTGCACGGGCCGAGAGGTAATCCCGGTGAAACGCCTGAGCACGCTCCTGCGCCGTCCTCGCAACGCCGTGGTCACACTCGTCATCGCGGTGATCGCGGTGACGGGGATCTTCGTCAGCGTCGGGCGCGGTTCCGAGCCGGACGTCCCCATGACCGGCGTGACGCGCGGCGATTTCGTGGACATGCTGGAGATCCGCGGCGAGATCCGTCCCGTGAAGTCCCTTGTCCTGTCGTCGCCGCTGCAGTCCGGCGAGCTGCAGATCATCAAGCTCGCGAAGAGCGGCACCATCGTCAAGCCGGGCGACGTCGTCGTGCAGTTCGACGGCTCGACCCTGCAGCGCACGATCCAGGAGAAACAGTCCGAGCTGCGCCAGGCTGATGCCGAGATCGACCAGGCGCGCGCGCAGGCCAGGATCACCACCGAGCAGAACGCGACGGCGCTGATGAAAGCGCAGTACGACCTGCAGCGCGCGAAGCTCGAGGTGCAGAAGGGGGACTCGATTCCCCGGATTCAGCTCGAGCAGGCGAAGCTGGCGGTCGGCGACGCCGAGCAGGCGCTGAAAGAGATCGAAGCGAAAATCACGTCCGACGCCGCGGGCGCCGAAGCGAGCCTCGCGTCGCGGCGGCGCAAGCGCGAGAAGGCGCTCGCCGACGTCGAGCGCGCGCAGCGCGGCCTGCAGAACCTCGAGCTCCGGGCGCCGGCCGCCGGCATGATCAACGTGCTCCCGAACCCGCGGTCGGGCAACATGTTCAGCGGCGGTCAGCAGGAGTTCCGCCAGGGGGATCGCGCATGGCCGGGCGCGAACGTCCTCGAGCTACCCGATCTCTCCTCTGTCCATCTCGAGGCACGGCTCGACGAAGCCGACCGCGGACGGCTGAGCCCCGGCCAGGATGCGATCGTGAAGATCGAAGCCGTCCCGGGCAAGGAGTTCAAGGCGCGGATCGACAGGATCTCGCTGTTGGCCCGCGTGGATTTCAGGTCCGGCTGGCCGCCGCCGAAGGAATTCGATCTGGGACTCGTGCTGCTCGACGTGGACCCGGCCATCCGTCCAGGCATGACCGCCGTGGCGCGCATCGCCACCGACCGCATCCCTGATGTCGTGCTCGTGCCGACCGAGTCGGTGTTCCAGAAGGACGGATCACCGGTCGTCTACCAACTGGACGGATCGAAATTCCGGGAGCAGCGCATCGAGGTCTCGCGCCGCGGCAAGGAACAGACCGTGGTCGCCTCCGGCATCGAGCCCGGCGATCGCATCGCCACCCGGCGTCCGGCCGCCGAGTTGATCAGGAGGCCGGAATGAAACGTCGAGTGGTGTGGTCCGCACTCCTGCTGGCGGCCATCGGTGTGGGCGCCGCGGTGATGATCGCCGTGCCGCGCCTCCCGGAGCGCTCGAACGGCGTTCCCACCGCCCGGGTGGTTCGCGGCTCGCTGAAACTCAACGTGCACGCGACCGGCGAACTGCGCGCCGGACGGACGATCGCGATGGTCACGCCTCCCGTCGGCGGCATGCTCCGCATCGTCCGCATGGTCTCCACAGGCATGTCCGTGAAGGCGGGCGACCTCGTGATGGAGTTCGACCCGGCCGACCAGTTCTATGCGCTCGAGCAGGCCCGCACGGACCTCGCCGAGGCCGAGCAGGAAATCGTGAAGATGAAGGCGGACCGCGAGGTCCAGATCGCGCAGGACGCCGTCGACCTCCTGACCGCGCGCTTCGACGTCCGCCGGGCGGAGCTCGACGCGGCCGGCAACGAGTTCATCTCGCCCATCGACGCGCAGAAGAACCTTCTGTCGTTCGAGGAAGCCAAGCGGCGTCTCGCGCAGCTCGAAGCCGATATCACGTCGAGGTCGGAGACCAGCGGCGCCTCCATGCTCGTCGTCCAGGAAAAACTGACCAAGGCGCGTATGGCCATGCAGCGCGCGCAGCAGGTGATCGACAGCCTCGTGCTGAAGGCGCCGGTCGACGGGGTCGTCTCCGTGAAGGAGAACATGGATGCCTCGGGTGGCATGTTCTTCTCCGGCATGACGCTGCCGGAGTACCGGGAAGGGGATTCGGTGTTTGCCGGCCGGCCCGTGCTCGATCTGATCGAAGCCGGGCGGATGGAGCTGCGGGCGAAGATCGACGAAACCGACCGCGGCAACCTCGTCGAAGGCCAGCTCGCCGAGGTCTCGATCGACTCGCTGCCCGGACGCACCTTCAAGGCGAAGGTCGGCGCCCTGTCGGGGCAGGCCAGCCGCGGCACGTTCTTCGAGCCGACGACCAGCATCTCGCGCCTCTTCGACGTGACCTTCCAGTTCGAGACGCCCGACCCGCAGCTCAGGGCGGGGTCGTCGGCGCGGCTGTTCATCGAGGGGAAAGAGATCGCCGGCGTGCTGCACGTGCCGCGCCAGGCGGTCTTCGAGAAGAACGGCAAGAACCACGTCTTCGTGAAAGTCGGTGACCGCTTCGAGCCGCGCGACGTCAAGGTGATGCAGCGGACGGAAAGCCGGATCGCCCTCGAAGGGCTGGACGAAAATCTCGAGATCGCCATGATCGATCCGACGGCTGTGGCGAGCCCGTCGAGCGCGGCGTCCACCTCGCCGCTCCCCGCCGGAGGGAGCAAGTGAAGGCCCCGCGCATCACCGGGACGACGTCCGACTTTCTGCCGGACCTCCGCCTGGGCTTCGAGAACCTGCGCGCGCACAAGCTGCGGTCGCTGCTCACCATGCTCGGCATGATCTTCGGTGTGGCGGCCGTCGTCGCCATGCTGTCGATCGGCGCCGGCGCGCAGCAGGAAGTGATGGCGTTCATCGAGCAGCTCGGCGTCCGCAACCTGATCGTCGAGGCGCGCGAGTCGGCCGACCAGCAGACGCTCCAGAAGGTCCGCAAGCTCTCGGCCGGGCTCAGCTTCCGCGACTTCCGGATGATCGAGGCGAATCTCGAGGGGATCACGGCCGCGAGCGCTCGGAAGCGCTTCACGCCGTCGAAACTCTCACCGCGTCCACAATCTGACGCGCCGATCGTGTACGGCGTGACGCCGGGCTACATCCCCATCGCCAACCTGCAGGTCGTCGCCGGGCGCTTTTTCGACGAGGGGGAGACCGAGGCTGCCGCGCCGGTGGCCGTCCTCGGCGAAGCGGCCGCCGCGTCGCTCTTCGGCGCCGACGACCCGATCGGGCGGCACGTGAAGGTCAACGAGCAGTGGTTCCAGGTGATCGGCATCGCCGGACCGCAGCTCACCGTGCAGACCGACGTGGCGGGCCTCCCCGCGCAGGACCGCAACAACCTCATTTACGTCCCGCTCTATTCCGCGATCTTCCGTCTCGAAGACGGCCAGACGCGGATGAAGGACGAGATCGACGGCATCTACCTCCAGATGCAGCCGCAGGCCGACATCACGGGGGCGGCTGCGTTGCTGCGCGGCCTGCTCAACGTCTCGCACCGCGAAGCCGGCGACTTCACGATCGTCTCGCCGGCGGAGCTGCTCGCCGAGCAGCGGCGCACGCAGCGCATCTTCGAGATGGTCATGGTCGCGATCGCGTCGATCTCGCTGCTCGTCGGCGGCATCGGGATCATGAACATCATGCTCGCGAGCGTCATGGAGCGCACGCGGGAAATCGGCATCCGCCGCGCCATCGGCGCGCGCCGCAAAGACGTCGTCCGCCAGTTCCTGCTGGAGACCACGATCATCTCGCTCGCCGGCGGCCTCCTGGGCATCGTCGTCGGCGTGGGTCTCTCGCAGCTCATCGGCGAGCTCGCCGGCTGGTCCACGATCGTGACGACGAGCTCGATCGTGCTGGCGTTCGTGGTGTCGGTGGGGATCGGGCTGGTGTTCGGGCTGTATCCCGCCGTCCGCGCGTCGCGCCTGGATCCGGTGACCGCGCTGCACTACGAATAAGTACCTTTACCATCTCCCATTTTCCATTTCCCATCCGCGCGAAGCGCGGCTCCGTGTTAAATGACTGGTATGTCGCTCGTATTCCTGCTCCTCCTGCAGAGCTTCTTCACCACTCCGCTCGAGCCCGCGGAGATGGGGAACAAGCAGGCGGTGGTTAACACGACCGAGGGTGAGTTCGTCATCGACCTGAAGCCCGAGCTGGCGCCCAATCACGTGGGTTACTTCATGAAGCTCGCGCGGGAGGGGGCGTACGACGGCACGACGTTCCACCGCCTCGTGCGACACGGCATCATCCAGGGGGGCGATCCGCTGTCGAAGGACAAGGCGAAGGCCAGGGACTACGGGAAGGGCGGACTCGGCAAGCTGAAGGCGGAATTTTCGAGCGAGCCCATGACGCGCGGAGCGGTCGCCGCGGTGCTCCAGGAGGGCAAGCCCGACAGCGCGGGCTCGCAGTTCTTCGTCTGCGTGACGGACCAGGCGGCGCTGACGGGCAAGTACACGATCTTCGGCCGCGTATCCGAGGGCCTGGATGTCGTGCAGAAGATTTCCGAGGCGGAGGCCTCGAAGGATGGCGTTCCGACCGGCCGGATCGAGATCATCTCCGTCACCATTCGCGACACGCCGCCGCCCGAACCGGTGCCGTTTTCCACCGAGCCGGTGGAGGAGCTGGCGCAGTACCGCGCGGTGCTCGAGACGAGTGCGGGGCCGATCACCCTCGGCTTCAGTCCCGAGAAGGCGCCGGAACATGTCCGCAATTTTCTCCGGCTCGCGCAGGCCGGCGTGTTCGATGGCATGGCGTTCCACCGTGTCGTCCGCGGGTTCGCGGTTCAGACCGGATCGCTCGACAGCCGCGGCCCGCTCGCCGAGAAGCAGCAGACGCTCGTGCAGATGCTCCAGCCCGAGTTCAACGACACGACGCACGTGAAGGGGATCGTGTCGATGGCGCGCGGCGACGACCCCGCGAGCGCGTCCACGTCGTTCTTCATCGTCACCGGTGACGGCAGCTCGCTCGACGGAAAGTACACGGCGTTCGGCAGGGTGCTCGACGGGATGGCGGCCGTCGAGGCCATCGAGTCGGCGCCGGTAAACGGCGAGACGCCGGTCACGCGTATTGAGTTGAAGTCCGTCACCCTTTCCAAAGGCCCCGGCCTTTAGATCCGCGTCTAGGGAAGTCATGAAACACGAACGATCCGCGCTCCTGCTGTCGTCCATCACGGCCCTGGCCATCCTGTCCCTGTCGACAGTGGTTTCGAACCGCGGGCTCGACGACTGGCCCCAGTGGCGCGGGAAGAACCGCGACGGGATCTCGGCGGAGAAGGGGCTGCTCAAGAGCTGGCCCAGCGCTGGCCCGCCGCTCGTGTGGAAGGCCGATGGCGCGGGCGAGGGCTATTCATCGTTTTCCGCCGCCCACGGCCGTCTCTACACGATGGGCGCCCGCGACGGGACGGAATACGTGATGGCCTTCGACGCCGCGACCGGGAAGAAGATCTGGGAGCGCGCGAGCGGGCGGCGGTTCAGCAACGACCGGGGGGACGGTCCCCGCGGCACACCGGTCGTGGACGGCACGCAGCTCTACACGCTCGGGGCGAGCGGCGATCTCGTATCGCTCGACGCGGCCTCCGGGACGGTCGCGTGGTCCGTGAACGTGCTCCAGAAGTTCGGCGGCCGCAACATCCAGTGGGGCCTCAGCGAGTCGCCGCTCGTGCTGAGCGACCGGATCCTCGTGAACGCGGGTGGACGGGGCGCGTCGATCGTGGCGCTGAAGAAAACGGACGGCTCGGAGCTGTGGCGCAGTGGAAACGACGAGTCCGGGTACTCGTCGGCCGTCCTGCAGACGGTGGGCGGCATCCCGCAGGCGATTTACTTCACCGCCGAGCGCGCGCTCGGCGTCGATACGCGCGACGGCCGGCAGCTCTGGAGCTACAGCCGCGTCTCGAACCGCACGGCCAATATCGCGACGCCCATCGTCCGCGGCAACCGCGTGTTCCTGTCCTCCGACTACGGCACCGGGGCGGCGCTGCTGGAGCTGGCGCCGAGCGGAAAGTCGATCGACGCGCGCGAGGTCTATTTCACCAACGAGATGCGGAACCATCACGCGAGCTCGATTCTGATCGGCGACCACCTGTACGGCTTCTCGAGCGCGATTCTCACGGCCATGACGTTCGACACCGGCGAGGTGGCGTGGAAGGACCGCAGTGTCGGCAAGGGCTCGATGATCTTCGCCGACGAGCGGCTCTACCTGTTCAGCGAGCGTGGCGTCGTGGGCCTGGCCGAAGCCAATCCCGCGGGATACCGGGAGCATGGCCGTTTCCAGATCCGCGCCGGTTCGAGCCCCACCTGGAGCCATCCGATCGTCGCCAACGGCCACCTCATCCTGAGGGACCAGGACACCATCTACGCCTACGACGTACGGGCAAAGTAAGCGCCGGGCGCAAAAAAGAGTCATAATTGATTCTGCGCCCGGTGGACCCCCCACCCGGCAGCAGGCGGCACGGCCCCGGCGAGGATTCGCCGGCGCCACGTAGACCCGCCAGGCGGGAAGCCCCGCACGGATCAACTACAGAAGGACAGAGCACGTTTTGGCAGACACACGCCTCAAGATCGCGGTTTTCATCGATTTCGACAACATCGAGATCGGCGTCAAGAACACACTCAACACACAGTTCGACATCGGCGTCGTGCTCGAGGCGCTCCGGGAGCGCGGCGACGTCGTCTCGAAGATCGCCTACAGCGACTGGTCGCGCGGCGGCGACTACAGCCGCGCGCTCACGCAGCACGCGACGAAGCTGGTGCAGCGCAACCTCACGCCCGGCGGCGACAAGAACGGCGCCGACATCAACCTCGCGCTCGATGCGCTGGAGATGGCCTTCACCCATCCCCACATCAACGCGTACGTCATCGTCGGCGGCGACAGCGACTTCATCACGCTCGTCGAGAAGCTGAAACAGTACGACAAGCAGATCTTCGTGGTCGGCGGCCGCTCGTTCACGAGCTTCGTGATGCAGCGCAACTGCCACGAGTTCATTGCCTACGAGAACCTGATCGGCGGCGGCGGCGGCGGCGGACGGCGTGCCGGCGGCGAGCGCGGCGGCCGGCAGGGCGGCGCCGCCATGGCGCAGGCCCCGATCGAGCAGGTCGTGCCGCTCGTGCGGCGCGCGCTGAAGATCCTCAGCGATCGCGAGGTGTCGCCGCAGCTCGGGCTGCTCAAGAGCACGCTGCTGCAGCTCGACTCGACGTTCTCGGAACGAACGTATGGCGTCAGCAGCTTCCGCGACTTCGCCGACAAGCTGGCCGCCGCTGGGCACGTCAGCGTCCGCGAGATGGGGCGCAACGTCGTCGTCGAGCTGACCGAGACCGGCGAGGCGGCAGGCTCCGTTCCGGCCGACGAGGCGCGCGAGCCGCAGGCGGCGCCGGCGCCGAAGCCGGATCACGGCCGCGGCCGTGGCGAGCATCACGCCAAGCCCGCACAACCCGTACAGGAGCCCCGTGCCGCGGAAGCGGTCGCCGAGATCCGCCGGCTGTTCCAGATCGCGCCGAATCCGCCGCGCTGGCCGATGTACGTGCGGCAGGCGAAGCAGTACATGCGGAACGTCGATTCGACGTTCGACGAGCGGAAGTTCGGCTTCAACAGCATCATGGACATGTTCCGCGCGGCGCAGCGCGAGGGGCTGTTCAGGATCGAGCGGGATCGCCAGGGCGTCATGCGGCTGTTCCAGGGGAACGTGATGCAGACGCCGGCCGCCGATGGCACGATGGTGGACGCGCCGGCCGCTCCGCGCGCGCCGAGGCCGTGGCAGCCCGGTGATGACATCCCCGACATCCACGAAGCCGACCGGATCGAACCCGTGAGGCCTCCGCAGGCGGAAATCGTCGAAGGGGACGTCGTGCAGGAGATGGAAACGCCGCAGGTGCTCGAAGGCGAGCAGACCGGCGAGGAAGTCCCCGCCGGGGCGCAGGCGGGGGAGCCGAAGAAGGGCCGCGGCCGCGGCACCCGCGCGGCCAAGGCGCCGAAGGAACCGAAGGCCGCCAAGACTCCGCGCGTGAAGAAGGCCGCCGCCCCGAAGGCGCCGCGAGCCGCGAAGGCGAAGAAGAAGACAGAGTAGGCCCGACCTTGTCGGCCCCGACGTTGTAGTCCCGACCTCGTAGGCCCGACCTCGAGGCCCGACCTCGTAGGCCCGACCTTCAGGTCGGGCGCACACCGAACAGCCGCATCCTGGATTTGGGTGCGGCTGTTTTTTTAGGCACCGCCGCACCGCCGCGCGCCCGACCTGAAGGTCGGGCCTACGAGTTGTCCTCCAGCGCATCGAAGAGCGGGAGCTCCGGCTCTTCGATCTCCTCCGGATCCAGCAAATTGTGCATGCTGACCCCCAACAGGCGCACGGGACGCGTGCCGGCCTCGGTTTTCGCGAGCAGTGCCACGGCGCGGCGCGCGATGTCTTCCGGGTCGTGCGTCGGTGCGGCCGTCTGGCTGCGGGTGATGGTCGTGAAGTCCGAGTAGCGGACCTTGATCGTGACCGTCCGGCAGAGCAGCCCGTTTTTCTCCAGCCATCCGGCGTTGTTACGCGCCATCTCGTCGATCTCGCGCCGGATCTCGTTGAGGTCGGTGAGATCGCTGGCAAACGTGTTCTCGCTGCCGGCGGACTTGCGCTCGCTCTCCGGCTCGACGTCCCGATCGTCGATCCCCTCCGCGAGCTGGCGCAGCCAGTCGGCGCCGCTCCCCACCGCGTCGTGCAGCACCGCGGGATCCGCGGTGCGGACGTCCACGAGTTTCTCGATCCCCCGCTCGCGCAGCCGCGCGGCCGTCACCGGGCCCACGCCCCAGAGGGCATCGACCGGCAGGCCCTGCAGGAACTTCTCGACCCGCTCGGGCGCGATGACGGTCAGCCCGTCCGGCTTCTTCCACGCCGACGCGATCTTCGCCAGGAACTTGTTCGGGGCCACGCCGGCCGATGCCGTGAGTCCGGTCGCCGCCTGGATCTCCCGCTTCAACCGCTCGGCCACGGACCGTCCGAGCGTTTCTCCCCACGCGTTCTGCGTGACGTCGAGGTAGGCCTCGTCGAGCGACAGCGGCTCCACCAGCGGCGTCACCGAGCGGAAGATCGCGAAGACGGTCTCGGACGCCGCCTTGTACTTCGAGAAGTCGGGCCGGACGATGACGAGGTGGGGGCAGAGGCGGACGGCGCGGGCCATGGGAATCGCGGAGCGGACGCCGAACGCGCGCGCCTCGTAACTGGCGGCGGCGACCACGCCGCGTCCGCCGGGGCTCCCGCCGACCGCGACCGGCTTTCCCTTCAGCGACGGGTTGTCGCGCTGCTCGACCGACGCGTAGAAGGCGTCCATGTCGATGTGCAGGATGCGGCGGACCGCGGACATTCGCTATATCTTCGCGCAGAACGATAAGATTCGGGAATGGAATACATCACGCTCGGCCGCACGGGTCTGAAGGTGTCGAGGATCTGTCTCGGGATGATGACGTACGGCACCCCGAAGTGGCGGCCGTGGGTGCTGGACGAGGAGACCTCGCGCCCGTTCGTCCAGCGGGCGCTCGAACACGGCATCAACTTCTTCGACACCGCCGACATGTATTCGCTCGGCGCGTCCGAGGAAGTGACCGGACGCGCGCTGCGCGACTTCGCCACGCGCGACAAGGTCGTCATCGCGACCAAGGTCTTCTATCCGATGAGCGATGACCCGAACGACCGCGGCCTGTCCCGCAAGCACCTGATGAGCGCCGTGGACAACTCGCTGCGTCGTCTTGGCACCGATTACATCGACCTGTATCAGATTCACCGATGGGACCCCGACACGCCGCTCGAGGAGATGCTCACCGCGCTCCACGACATCGTCAAATCAGGCAAGGTCAGATACATCGGCGCGTCGAGCATGATGTCCTGGCAATTCGCGAAGGCGCTCTACGTGGCGGACCAGCTCGGGCTCACGCGCTTCGTCTCGATGCAGAACCACTACAACCTGGTCTATCGGGAAGAGGAGCGCGAGATGCTGCCGCTCTGCCGCGAGGAAGGGATCGGCGTGATCCCCTGGAGTCCGCTGGCGCGCGGCTTCCTGGCCGGAAACCGCCGCAGCGCGACCGACGCCGACACGCCGCGCGGAAAGACCGACACCTTCGGCCACGGGCTGTACTATGCGCCGGAGGATTTCACGGTGGCGGACCGCTGCGCCGAGGTCGCGCGCGAGAAGGGCGTCAAGCCGTCGCAGATCGCGCTCGCCTGGATCCTTCGGCAGCCGGGCATCAGCGCGCCGATCATCGGCGCGTCGAAGATGTACCAGTTGGACGAGGCGGTCGAGGGGCTGAAGATCACGCTGACGGACGAAGAAGCGCAGCGGCTCGAGGAGCCGTACGTGCCGCACCGCGTGCTGGGCCATTGACCGGAGCGGTCGAACGCCCGACCTGAAGGTCGGGCCTACGAGGAGTCACACCCGGTCACGTAGGCCCGGCCTTCAGGCCGGGCGTCCCGCCGTCGTAGGGCCGCGGTAGAATTCGCGGACCATGTCCACACTTCTGCGCATTGTCCTGATCGGCGTATTCATGACGGGCGCTCTGTCGGCCCAAACGCCCGGCGCCATCGTCGCGGTGGGCGGCGGCGGGACGACCGACGCCATCGTCCAGCGGACGCTGGAGCTCGCCGGGGGCAGCAACGCCGTGGTCGTGGTGCTGCCGCAGTCGTCCGCCGTCGCGAATGCCGGTGACAGCTCGGTGAAAATGTGGCTCTCGGCCGGCGCGAAGGACGCGCGGAAGGTGGATTTCAAGGACCCCGGCGCGAAGGCGGCGATCGAGGCCGCCACGCTGATCTGGATGCCGGGCGGCGACCAGAACCGGTTCATGAAGGCCATCGCCGGGACCGGGCTGGACGATGTGATCCGCGCGAGGCACAAGGCGGGCGTGGTCGTGGGCGGCACCAGCGCGGGGGCCGCCGTGCTGTCCGGCCTGATGATCACCGGCGAAGCGGACCTCCAGTCGCTGACCGCCGGGAAGACCATGCTTGCGAAAGGGCTGGGCCTCTGGACGGCGGGCATCTTCGACCAGCACTTCCTCAGGCGGCAGCGGAACAACCGGCTCTTGAGTGCGGTGCTCGACCATCCAGGCCTGATCGGCGTCGGCATCGACGAGGGAACCGCGGCGATCGTGCACGAAGGCCGGATCGACGTCGTCGGGCGCAGCGCTGTCGTGGTCTTCGATTCGCGCGGTGCGAAGGTGGAGAACACGCCGGAAGGCTCGGTGGCCGGCACTGGCATCGTCACGTCGGTGCTCCGGCAGGGAATGACGATTGACGTGAAATAGGGTCAGAGTTGCTCGAGCATTTCGTCGAGCCCTTCGGCCATCGTTCTGAGCGCGCGGTACGACCGTCCGAGGGCGTGTTCCCCCGGCGTGTCGATCAGATAGTGGCGCCGCCGCCGGCCCCCGCGCTCCCTGGTGGGCTCGCCCACGTACGACTTCACGAATCCCTTCTTCTCCATCCGCTGCAGGGTGACGTAGACGACGCTGACGGGGAGCTCGCGGCCGATGCGCGCCTGGATGTCGCGGCGGATGGCGGCGCCGAAGGTTCCGTTCCCAAGTCGTAGCAGGGAAAGGAGTACGACCTGTTCGAACTCGCCGATCAGGGGTGCGTAG
This sequence comes from Vicinamibacterales bacterium, assembly GCA_040881785.1. Taxonomy (GTDB): domain Bacteria; phylum Acidobacteriota; class Vicinamibacteria; order Vicinamibacterales; family 2-12-FULL-66-21; genus JACDCA01. The sequence continues at coordinate 27,843 of JBBECO010000286.1, read as the reverse complement.
TAGTCCTGAATTTGTTTCACGTTGTTAAGTATATAGAACAGAATTTCGAAGCTGGACCGCTCTTTTCTGTTGAACTCGGTTCCGGTGGCTGCGCATAATGGCTCCCTTGCAGGACGAAAGGACATCGCACATGGGATCCGCCGCATCGAAAGACGCCATCCGCAGCATTACCACCTGGGCGCTCGCCCCCGCACAGACCCGGCCCGCCGGCCAGCGCAAGGCCACCGAGGAATTCGGGTCGCTCACGTTCAACGAGGAAGTGCAGCGCGCCCGTTTGCCGAAGGACGTCTACCGCTCGCTGCGCCGCGCCGTCGCCCATGGCGAGCCGATCGAGTCCCACGTCGCCGACATCATCGCGAGTGCGCTGAAGGACTGGGCCGTCGAGCACGGCGCGACGCACTACACGCACTGGTTCCAGCCGCTCACCGGCATCACCGCCGAGAAGCACGATTCGTTTCTGTCGCCGTCGGCTGACGGCCGCGCGGTCGCGGAGTTCAGCGGCAAGGAACTGGTCCGCGGCGAGCCCGACGCCTCGAGCTTTCCGTCGGGCGGCATGCGCTCGACGTTCGAAGCGCGCGGCTACACGGCGTGGGACCCGACCAGCCCCCCCTGGCTGCTCGTCACCGGCAACGGCACGACGCTGGTCATTCCGACCGCGTTCGTGAGCTGGACGGGGGAGGCGCTCGACAAGAAGACGCCGCTCCTGCGCTCGATGGAGGCGCTGTCGAAGCAGGCCGTCCGCATCCTGAAGCTGTTCGGGTCCAGGGCGCAGCGCGTCACGGCGACCTGCGGACCGGAGCAGGAGTACTTCCTCATCGACAGGCAGTTCTATTTCAACCGTCCTGACCTGATCAATGCCGGCCGCACGCTCTTCGGTGCGCGGCCGCCCAAGGGGCAGGAGATGGAGGACCACTACTTCGGCTCCATCCCCGACCGCGTCCTTGCGTACATGATGGATGTCGAGCGCGAACTGAACAAGATCGGCGTCCCGCTCAAGACGCGCCACAACGAGGTTGCCCCGGGACAGTTCGAAGTCGCGCCGATCTTCGAGAACGCCAACGTCGCCACCGATCACCAGATGATGACGATGGAGATGCTGCGGAGGATTGCGCCGAAATACGGTCTCGCCTGCCTGATGCACGAGAAGCCCTTCGCGGGCGTCAACGGGTCCGGCAAGCACCTGAACTGGAGCATGTCCGACGAGCTCGGGAACAACCTGCTCAATCCGGGCGACACGCCGCACGAGAACATCCAGTTCCTGGTGTTCTGCGCCGCGGTGATCCGCGCGGTGAACAAGTTCCAGGGGCTGCTGCGCTTCAGCATCGCCAGCGCGGGGAACGATCATCGCCTCGGCGCCAACGAAGCGCCGCCGGCGATCATCTCCATCTTCCTGGGCGACCAGCTCACCGACATCTTCCAGCAGGTGGAGAAAGCCGGCAGCGCCAAGACGACCAAGAGCGGCGGCATCCTCGATATCGGCGTCGGCGTCCTGCCGAAGCTGCCGCGCGATGCCGGCGACCGCAACCGGACCAGTCCGTTCGCCTTCACCGGCAACAAGTTCGAGTTCCGCGCGGTGTCGTCGAACCAGAGCATCGCGGTGCCGAACGTCGCGCTGAACGTCGCCGTGACCGACTCGCTCGACTACTGCGCCACCGAGCTCGAGAAGGGGCTGAAGGAAGGCAAGAAGCTGCAGGCCGCCGTCAAGCAGCTCCTCGTCAAGGTGGTGAGGGAGAACAAGCGGATCATCTTCAACGGGAACGGCTACTCGGAGGAATGGCAGAAGGAAGCCGCGAAGCGCGGCCTGCTCAACCACCGCACGTCGGTCGACGCCTACAGCGAGGCCATGAAACCGGACGTCGTCAAGGCGTTCGAGAAGTACGGCGTGCTCACCGAGCGCGAGTGGCGGGCGCGCTACGAGATTGCCGTGGAGCAGTACAACAAGACGATCAACGTCGAGGCCCAGCTGATGGTGCTGATGGGGAACCGCTACATCCTCCCGGCCGCCTATCAGTACCAAGGGACCCTCGCCGCGAGCGTGGCGGCGGTGAAGGCCGCGGGGGCGACCGCCAAGGAGACGCGCCATGCGCTCGACCATCTCTGCCGGCTGACCGACGAGTGCAAGATCCGCGTCGATCACCTCCAGGAGCTGCTCGATCACGAGGCCAACGGCAACGGCGAGAAGCACGCCCGCTACTTCCGCGACAAGGTCATTCCCGCCATGGCCACCCTGCGCGAAGTCGGCGACAGCCTCGAGTGCATCGTCCCCCACGACGTCTGGCCGCTGCCGACGTACCGGGAGATGCTGTTCATCAAATGAGGCCACGGTTCAACACGGCGGCTCCGTGATCATCACGGCGTCGCAGATCGACACGCGCGAGCGCCGGAAGACGCTCGTCCACACAGGAGCGAAGTAACGCATGGTCGTGAAGAGCATCGGCGTCGTTTCGGTCGGCAAGATGTACGGCGCCATCACGGCCGCCATGGGTCTGTTGTTCGGGATCGGCATCGCGCTGTTCTCGGTGCTCGGCGCCGGCCTGGCCGACACCACCGAGAGCGCGATCCTGGGACCGGTGCTCGGCGTCGGCGCCGTCATCGTGCTGCCGATTTTCTACGGCGTGCTGGGGTTCATCGGCGGCGTGATCGGCGCCGCGTTGTACAACCTCTTCGCCGCCATGGTGGGCGGCGTCGAGATCCAGACCGAGTAACGCCAAGCCGTCTGAACAGTGCGGCTTGGATGGGAGATGTTTACCATTTTCCATCTGACGCTAGTCAGGATGCAGCGAGCGTCAGTTCCCCGCGGCCGACGAGCACCGACTGCCCGCCGACCCGGACGCGCGTGATCCGATCGGGCTCGCCGTCGATCGCGATGTGGATGCGGCTCGGGCGTCCCATCGCAACTCCCTGAAGACTCAGGATGGCGCCTGCCACGTCCACCGGGACGACGCGGTGGTGGAGGAGGTAGGAGCCGAGGGGACCACTGGCGCCGCCGGTCGCCGGATCCTCCACAATCCCGAAACCCGGCGCGAGCATCCGGCTGTAGACGGTCGCGTCGTCCGAGGGGCTGCGCTCCGCGGTGAACAGAAACACCGGCAGCTCGTCGACCCCGGCGGCCGCGCAGCATCGCGCCAGCGCGCGCCGGTCGATCGCCACCGCGTCCACGGCCGCACGCGTGGCGATGGGGACGAAAAGAAACGGCACGCCGCAGGACACGACCTGCACCGGCAGGCCCGCGGCCAGCGATCCAGCCTCGATGCCGATCGCGGCTGCGATGCCCGCGCGATCCTCGATCGCCGCGCCGAATTCCGGCAGCGGCTGCGTCATCCAGGCGAACGACAGTCCGTTCACGTCCCACTCGAGCGACACGGGAATCGGTCCGACGCCAAGCTCGAAGACGAACTGCTCGCGCCCGCGGGCGATCGTCCCCTCGTTCGCGAGCGCAAAGGTGCTCCCGATCGTCGGGTGGCCTGCCATCGGCAGCTCTTCGCCCGGCGTGAAGATCCGCATGCGGATGTCGCCACCCTTTTCAGCCGGGAAGATGAACGTCGATTCCGAGAAGGCCATCTCGCGCGCGATCGCCTGCATCGTCTCGGTTGAGAGGTCTCCGGGGTCGGGGAAGACCGCCAGTTGGTTGCCCTGGAAGGGAACGGAGGTGAAGACGTCGAGGTGGAGGTAGCGGAGGGAGCGCATCGGGGAATTCTACTGCCGCTGCCTGTCTCGGAGGTTACGGAGGGAACGGAGTCTCTCACAACGGAGGAACGGAGGGAAAACGGAGGGACGAACGGAGGAGAACAAACTGGGGTTGGGTTCACGCGCGTCGCCCGCCAGCCCGTGAGGTTGAAAGCGCCGTTCGTGTCTCCGTTGCTCCGTTGCTCCGTTGTGAAGAACTCCGTGCCCTCCGGCTCCTCCATCTACGCCCGCATCTGGTATCGTCGGTATCTCCCATATGGCCAAACGGAAGAAGTCCGCCTCGCTCTTCGATGATGACGGCGGAGATACGACAGTAGATACGCGTGGACCCGGCGGCGGCACCGAGGCGGTGGCGCTGCACGAGGCCGCTCAGACCCGGTACCTCAATTACGCGCTGTCGGTCATCACCTCGCGCGCGCTGCCGGACGTCCGCGACGGGCTCAAGCCCGTGCAGCGGCGCATCCTCTACACGATGTGGCAGCAGAACCTGACGGCCGACGCCAAGCACCGCAAGTGCGCGAAGGTCGTCGGCGACGTGATGGGCAACTACCATCCGCACGGGGATTCCGCGCTGTACGAAACGCTCGTGCGGATGGCGCAGTCGTTTTCGCTGCGATATCCCCTGGTGGACGGCTCCGGCAACTTCGGGTCGCTCGACGGCGACAGCGCGGCGGCGATGCGCTACACCGAGTGCCGGCTCGCGCGGATCAGCGACGAGATCCTCACCGAGATCGACCAGACAACCGTGCACTTCCGTCCGAACTACGACGGCACGCGGACGGAACCGGTCGTGCTGCCCTCTCGCATCCCGAACCTGCTGATCAACGGCGCGACGGGCATCGCGGTCGGCATGGCGACGAACATCCCGCCGCACAATCTGAACGAGGTCTGCACGGCGCTCGTGAAGCTGCTGGGCAACCCCGACCTCTCGAGCGTGCAGCTCGCGCGCTACATCAAGGGGCCGGACTTCCCGACCGGCGGCCAGATGCTCAATTCGCCCGAGGAGCTGAAGGAGATCTACAAGACCGGCTCGGGTGCGATTCGCCTGCGCGCGACGTGGGAGGAAGGGCCGGTCAGCCGCGCCAGCAAGACGATCTACATCACGAGCATCCCCTACACGATCAACAAGTCCACGCTCGTCGAGCGGATCGCGGACGTCGCGCTCAGCCGCAAGCTGCCGCCGCTCATCGACGTGAAGGACATTTCGACCGAAGACGTCCGCATCGCGCTCGAGCTGAAGAAGGACTCCGACGAGAAGATGGTGATGGCGTACCTCTTCAAGCACACGCCGCTCCAGACCAGCTTCGTCGTCAATCTGACGTGCCTGGTGCCGACCGACAACAACCCGGAGGTCGGACGGCCGGAGCGTCTGGATCTCCACCAGATGCTGTTCTACTTCCTCCACTTCCGGCTGGAGGTCGTGACGAAGCGTCTGACGCACGAGCTGGAGGCGCTGAAGAAGCGCGTCCACATCCTCGAAGGCTTCGAGAAGGTCTTTGACGCGCTCGACGAGATCCTGAAGATCGTCCGCAAGTCCGACGGCAAGGCGGACGCCGCCGCGCAGATCATCAAGCGGTTCGGCCTCGATGCCGATCAGACCGACGCGATCCTGGAGCTGAAGATCTACCGGCTCGCGCGGCTCGAGATCCTCGTGATCCGCAAGGAGCTCGAGGACAAGCGGCGACGCACGCGCCAGATCAACACGCTGCTCAAGGACGAGGGCAGCCGCTGGGACATCGTCCGCGTCGAGATCGAAGAGATCCAGAAGAAGTACGGCGATCCGCGTCGGACGCTGATCTCGAGCGACGAAGGGGAGTCCGAATACACCGCCGAGGACTTCATTGTCGAGGAAGACAACGTCGTCATCGTGTCGCGGGACGGCTGGGTGAAGCGGCAGAAGGAAGTGAAGGACGTCGCCTCGACGCGCGTGCGCGAGGGGGACACGGTGATGGCGGTGCTGCCCGGCAGCACGCGGGCGTCGGTGGTCTACTTCAGCAACTTCGGCGTGGCGTACACCGCGCGCATCATCGACATCCCGGCGTCGACCGGCTACGGGGAGCCGATCCAGCGGTTCTTCAAGCTCAAGGACGGGGAGCGGATCGTCGCGGCGTTCAGCCTCGACGCGCGCGCCATCGGCGACATCACGACGCGGAAGGAAGGGCAGGCGCCGCCGGTCCATGCCGTCGCGGTGTCGAGCGACGGCTACAGCCTGCGGTTCAGTCTCGAGCCGTTCGTCGAGCCGAGCACGCGATCCGGCCGGCGCTACGGGCGGGTGCCGGAGGGGGCGGAGTTCGTCGGCGTGGCGAGGTCGACCGGCAAGGAGATCCTCATTGCGGCGACGCGCGAGGCGCGTGCGATGCTGACGCAGGCCGACGAGGTGAACTATCTTGGCGGGCCTGGCCGCGGCGTCATCCTCATCAAGCTGGGCGAAGGGGACCGCGTCCTCGGGTTCATCGCGTCGAGCGGCGACCGGGACCTGATGATCGTCGAGACCTCGCGAGGCGCCGAGCAGACCATCAGCACGACGAAGTACGAGGTCACCGGCCGCGGCGGCAAGGGGCGCGAGCTCCTGCAGCGCGGCCAGTTCACGCGCGTGATCCAGCCGCTGCCCGAGGCGCCCACGCCGTTCGGAGAGTAGGCCGTAAGTTGGGAATTGGGAATTGGGAATTGGGAATTGAGAGGCAACCGGCCACGTTCAGCGTTCGGACGACACCAGCTCTTTGCCCTCATCGGGCCCGGACGCCGTAGGCCCGGCCTTGTAGGCCCGGCCTTCAGGCCGGGCGAGCGACGTTGACCGCTCGGGGCGGACGCTCGGGTGAACTTTCCGGACACCCCGCCGCGTCAAATTCTGCCATCCTTCGGCACGTGTGATGTTGTAGAGGCTGCGTACCTCGAGCCCGGTCCGTGGGAACCTGCGCCGTAATCCGCCAGTTGTTCTCCGGCGCGCAAATCGCATCGGGGTCCCCGGTGAGGACTCCGGAACTGAACGGCGACCGGGCTCCGCGTCTGATGGACGTCGTCCGGAGCAGACTGCGCGCCAAGCACTACTCGCCGCGGACCGAGGAGACGTACGTCGGCTGGATCCGGCGGTTCGTCCGCTTTCACGGCAGGCGTCATCCGCGCGAGATGGGCGAGGCGGAGGTGGTGGCGTTCCTGTCATCACTGGCCACGCAGGCTCGTGTGGCGGCCTCCACGCAGAACCAGGCGCTGAGCGCCGTGATCTTTCTGTACTCGGAGGTGCTGAACGTCGAACGCATCCGGAGCGCTATCCCTTGGTGAGCAGGGCGCAGCCTAACACGCGGTTGCAGCCGACGAAGGCGCCTCAGCGCAGCGGCTCCAAGCGGGCGTCCGGGCGGCGCCTTCGCGGCTGAAGCGCAGCACGTTAGGCTGCTGAACGATCAAGGACGGAAGATTGATCTGGATGTCGGCGAGGCTGCCTGGCCATCGAGCGTCAACCGGATTCAGGAACGAGCTCTTGGGCCAGGTCGCCCCGACAGCCCGGCACCTGCCGACCGCGCCGAGGAAGACTTGTCGCGACACAGGTTACAAACCCGCGTCCGAGGCACTCAACCGGAACCCGCCGTATACTGGTCTCATTCTCGATGAGGCCAACATGACCACCAAAGAAACGGTGCGCGCCCTGCTCGATCGATTGCCCGACGATTGCAGTCTCGATGACGTGCAGTACCACCTGTACGTCGTACAGACCGTCGGTGAAGGGCTTGCTGATTCGAAGGCCGGCCGGGTAATTTCGCATGACGAGGTCGCCGCAGGATTGCGTCGCAAATGGCTGCTCGGGTCCGCGAAGTAATCTGGGCTGAATCCGCCCGCGACGCGCTCGACGCAGTCATCACCTACATCGCGCAGGACTCTCAGCAGGCGGCCGTGCATGTGCTCGAAGCAGCCCTCGAGGCCGCCGCCAGCTTGTCAACACTGTCGGAGCGAGGACGGGTGGTTCCTGAAACGAACGATCCGGCGGTCCGTGAGACCTTCGTGTTCCGATATCGACTCATGTACCGGGTCGAACCCGAGCGGGTCCTCGTCTTGGCGTTTTTGCACGGCGCGCGCGACTTTGCCACGTGGCGCCAAGGACGGGACTCGCTATGACCCAAGACGCAGGCTAACACCGCGATGGAGCTGTCGGCGCCGATGCGAGCGAGAGCGCCGCGGCTCATCGCGAACGTTAGCCAGACGACGGTCGTCGGCAGTTCTTTGGCGTCAGCCTCAATCCACAATCAGGACTCTGGCGTCATAGAAAATGCCCGCGAGTTACAACGGACGGCGGAGGATCTCAGAGCATGGGCCGCATCGCGATAGTTGCTGTATTTGCAGGCTTCATTTCCGCGTGCGCGCACGTGCAGCCTGCGCAGTCCTGGCCGGAACTGGTACAGCGGGTCGGGCCTGGCACTCCTGTGGCAGTGACCGATACCGGGGGGACTGAGGTACGGGGCAGAGTGTCCGCGGTGTCTGCAACCTCGCTGACGGTGATGGTGGCAGAGGCATCGCGATCCTTCGATGCAAAGGACGTGCGTCACGTGCGCCGCGATGGCGATCCACTCTGGAATGGACTGGCGATTGGCGCGGCGATCGGAGCCCTGGGCGCCGCCCTCCCGGACAACAGGTGTTCTGGAAACCCGCCCACGTGCGATGACAAGCAGGTTCCAGAGCGCTTGACCTTCCTCGCCGTTGCGACGGCTGCCGGCATCGGCATCGACGCGTTGCGGCGCGACCGAACCAGCCTCTATGGATCGCCCGGTCGCCTGACGCTCAGCGTCGTGCCGGCGCTGGCCCCCGGCCAGAAAGGTCTGTCGATCGTGATCGCTGTCTCCGGCGTGGGTCGATGAGTACCCTCGTGGACCGCGGCTCCGGTGCGTCTGACGCGCGGGCGGCAAGATGGGCAGCCATCAGGAAACGTGGTCGTCGCCGATACATCCTGCTCACCGGCGTCCTCGCCTACACGAATGCGATCCACGCGGTCCGTCACGCTGATCCCCGGCGAGGTAAGGTCATCGCGGCTCTGTGATAGCGTCGTCGCGTGAAGGTCCGCGCGGTCATTCGGCTACTCGAGTTGGAGGGCTGGGTGCTGGTGAGCACCGAAGGCAGTCATCGTCAGTTCACACATCCGACGAAGCCGGGCCGGGTCACCGTCAGTGGTGGACTTGGCGACGACATGCCAAAGGGCACGTTCGCATCGGTGAAGCGGCAGGCTGGGTTGAAGATGGGGAAGTCATGAAAACGATCCAATACCTTGTTCGTATCAATCGTGATCCAGACAGCGACTGGGGTGCGTCGGTTCCAGATCTTCCTGGCTGCGTTGCCACGGGCAAGACCATCGACAGCACGTTGCGGAGGATCGAACGAGCCATCGAGCTTCACGTACGCGGACTTCGAGAGGATGGACTGCCAGTTCCACGACCCAGCCACCGCACGATCACGCCCCGTCGGACGCCGCGCGAGATTGATTTTTACGCCACAGTGGAAGTGGCGGCCTAAACAGGCCGCTGCCGCGCGTCAACCACTCGTTCCGGAACGAGCTCGATGCTCGCACAACAACCGTGCCGCTCGTGCTTCAGAGGCCGCAAACCCAGGTCGGGGGACCCGTGAGTTCCGCATCAACCATCCAACGCGTGGCAGCAGTCGTAGCTGTGGTCTTCGGCCTCGCGACGGTTGTGGCTGGCGGCCGCGTGCTCGCCGGCGCAGATCCCGGGTACGGGGTGTTCCGCCCGCTGTTGATCTACAACACGGCGATGGGCGCCGCATATGTCGCCGCGGGTCTCGCCATGTGGCGCAGCCTCCCTTTGGGCAGGAAGGCCGCGGCACTCATCTTCGTCGTAAACGTCGTTGTGCTGTGCGCGATCACTCTTGGCCACAGCAGGGGATGGGGCGTCGCGGTCGAGAGCGTGGCCGCTATGGGCTTTCGCACGCTCGTCTGGCTCGTGCTGCTGCTCCTGCTGGTGTGGCTGGGCGCGCGATCTCGAGCTGAACGTCTGTCGCCGTAGCGCGAACGGACGTGGCGGACACCGCTCGGGTCACCCTTCACGCATAATGGCGACTCGGGTCAGCAAGCGAAAGGGAAGAACGATGCCGCTTTATCTGTCAAGGTTCAGCTATACCCCGGAGGCCTGGGCGGGGCTGATCGCCAAACCGGAAGACCGCCGGAAGGCCGCTCAGTCGTACATCGAGTCGGTCGGTGGGAAGCTCCATGGGTTCTGGTATGCCTTCGGGACGCACGACGGCTACAACTTGTGGGAGGCCCCTGACAACGTTTCCATGGCCGCGGTCGCGCTCGCGATCAGTGGCGGTGGTGCGCTCAGTTCGTTCGAGACGACGGTCCTCTTGAGCGTCGACGACACGATGGATGCGCTGCACAAGGCCCAGAAAATCACGTACCGAGCCCCCGGCGCCTAGCGGCTCGCAGGACACGCCGACGACCGTAACCGTAATGGAGTCGCCATGTGGATGCCCAAGCGGGAGTACCGAGCGGCGCTTGTGTGGCAGCTCGGTCTTGCCGTCTACATGCAGCTGATCTCCTGGGTCCCGCTCGGACGGTGGAACTATCAGCCTTGCTGCCCGACAGGCCTCGAGCTCCTGCGCCGCGGCGCTCTTTCTCCGAGCGACATTCTTGGGACGGGAGCGTTTCTGTTGCCCGTGGCACTGTTCTGGTTGGGGGCGCGCCGGGAGTGGCGTTGGGCGATGTGGCTCGCGCTCGTGGTCACGAGCGTCTGGCTGGGCCTGCAGCTCTGGACCTGGTGGCCACCATATCTGTTCGGAGCGTCCGACCGCTGGTCCCAGGTGTACGCTCGCGCCTTTGCTCACTCGACGCCAATCCTGCCCCGATGGGGTAATCATCTGCCGCCGGACGCGATGCATCTGCTGTTGCAGGTATTGCTATCGGGCAGTGTGGCGACCGGCACGATGGCCGTCCTCAGGCCGCGCGGAACGCGGTCCAAGGCGCCGCTGCAGCCGGCGAGGGGCGCTTGATGGCTCGAGTGTGCCGATCCGTGCGACGGCCTGCCGCACTCGCCATGGTCTGCAGCCTGCTGACCGCCGCCGCGCTGGCCCAGGCGCCGGTTCGCGATCCCCTGCCGTACGAGAATCCCCGCCTCTCCACCGACGCGCGCGTCAGGGACCTCCTGTCGAGGATGACGCTCGAGGAGAAGTTCTGGCAGCTCTACATGATCCCCGGCGATCTCGACGATCCGGCCCACGACTACAGCCACGGCGTGTTCGGGCTGCAGATCTCGACCGCGCCGCGTCCGCCGGGCGGTGAGCCGGCGAAGGTTTCACCCGGGGACGCCGCACGGCTGCATGCCGGGCGCATCAACGCCATCCAGCGCTTCTTCGTCGAGAAGACGCGCCTCGGCATTCCGATCATCCCGTTCGACGAAGCGCTGCACGGCCTCGCGCAGCCCGGATCCACGGTCTTTCCGCAGGCCATCGGACTCGCGGCCACGTGGGATCCGAACCTCGTGTCGCGCGTGGCGGGCGCCATCGCCCGCGAAACGCGGACCCGCGGCATCCGCCAGGTGCTCTCGCCGGTCGTCAACATCGCGGACGACGTGCGGTGGGGCCGCGTGGAGGAAACCTACGGAGAGGATCCGCTGCTGGCGGCCGTCATGGGCGAAGCCTTCGTGGCGGCCTTCGAGCGCGCGGGCATCGTGACGACGCCAAAGCACTTCGTGGCGAACGTGGGTGAAGGCGGCCGCGACAGCTATCCCGTCCAGCACAGCGACCGGCTGCTGGCCGAGCGATACCTTCCACCGTTCGAGACCGCCGTGCGCCGCGCCGGCGCGCGGTCGATCATGACGGCGTACAACTCGGTGGACGGACTGCCAGCCACGCAGAATCCGCGGCTCCTCAACGGCCTCCTGAAAGGGGAGTGGGGGTTTCGCGGTTTCGTGATCTCCGACGCCTCGGCGACGGGGGGCGCCACGGTGCTGCACATGACGGAGCCCGATACGCCGACCGCCGCGAAGCACGCCTACGAGGCGGGTCTGGACGTCGTGTTCCAGTCGGCGTATCCGCAGTACCGGCCGTACTGGAACGCGGTCAGCCGCGGCCTGGTGTCGGAGGCGGTGATCGACACCGCGGTCGAACGCGTGCTGCGCGCGAAGTTCGACCTGGGTCTCTTCGAGCAGCCTTACGTGGACGCCGGCGAGGCAGCGCGATGGAACGGCCACGTGGAGCACCGCACGCTCGCGCGTGAATCGGCGCGTGCCTCGATCGTCCTGCTGAAGAACGAGGGGCGGCGGCTGCCGCTGGACATTCTTAATGCTCGCGGGGCGCCCCGCCGGCTCGCGGTGATCGGCGTTGACGCCACCGAAGCGCGGCTCGGCGGCTACAGCGGTCCGGGCATCGCCCCGGTCTCGATCCTCGAGGGGATCCGCCAGAAGCTCGGTTCGCGCACCGACGTGCGCTACGCGGCGGGTCCAGGACGCGTCACGCGCGAGTTCACTGTGATTCCGCCAGAGGCCCTCGCGTCGTCCGCGGGCGATAAGCCGGCGCAGGGCCTGCTGGGAGAGTACTTCGACAACATCCGTCTCGAGGGACAGCCGCGGATCGTCCGCACGGACACGCGCATGGACTTCAGGTGGACGCTCAACTCGCCGGGCCGCGGCATCCCATTCGACTGGTACTCGGTGCGATGGACGGGATCGCTCACGGCGCCCGCTTCAGGTGTGCGGCGTCTCGCCGTCGAAGGCAACGACGGGTACCGGCTCTATCTCGACGGCCGCCTCGTCATCGACAACTGGAAGAAGCAGTCCTACGGGCTCCGCACGGCTTCCGTGGATCTGAAGCCGGGCGCCGTCGCCGGCATCCGGCTGGAGTACTTCGAGAGTTCCGGCAACGCGCGCCTGAAGCTGCTCTGGGACGCAGATGTGGACGACGATGGCGATGTCCGGATTGCGGAGGCAGCCGAACTCGCGCGCACGTCTGACGCCGTGGTCGTCGTCGCCGGACTCCAAGAAGGGGAGTTCCGCGATCGCGCGTCACTCGGCGTTCCCGGACGGCAGGAGGAACTCATCCTTCGCCTCGCCGCCACAGGCAAGCCCGTCATCGTCATTCTCATCGGGGGAAGCGCGGTGACGATGACGAGGTGGATCGATAAGGTAGATGCGGTGATCGAGGCGTGGTATCCCGGCGAAGAGGGCGGACACGCGGTCGCGGATGTGCTCGTCGGCGACTACAACCCGTCCGGGCGTCTGCCGATCACGTTCCCGATGGCCGAGGGGCAGCTGCCGCTCCACTACAACCACAAGCCGACGGGCCGCGGCGACGACTATCTCGATCTCACCGGCCAGCCGCTCTTTCCCTTCGGCTTTGGACTGAGCTACACGTCGTTCGAGTACTCGAACCTCCGTATCGAGCCCGCGCAGATCGGTCCGGCAGGCACCGCGTCCGTCACGTTCTCGATCCGCAATACCGGAGCGATGGCCGGCGACGAGGTCGCGCAGCTCTACGTCCGCGATGTGCTGGCCAGCACGGCGCGGCCGGTGATGGAGCTTCGCGGGTTCCAGCGGATCCATCTGCGGCCGGGAGAATCGCGCGAGGTGACGCTTCCGCTTGGTCCGGAGCACCTGCGCATGCTCGACCGCAACATGGAGTGGATCGTCGAGCCCGGCGCCTTCCGGGTGATGGTCGGCGCATCGTCCGAGGACATCCGTCTCCGTGGGGAGGTCGTCGTTCGATGAGGATCGACCGGAGGACGTTCGTTCGTCGCACAGCGGGCGCGCTGGCCGCGGCGTCGTTCAGCCGGCCGCTCGGTGCGCAGACCACGCGTCCCGTGCCGTCGGTCCCGCAGCTCGAGTGGCAGCGCGACGAGCTGGCGATGTTCGTCCACTTCGGGATCAATACGTTCACGAACCGCGAGTGGGGCACCGGCACGGAGGATCCCGCGCTCTTCGCGCCTGCGCGGCTCGATGCCCGACAGTGGGCGCGTGCGGCGCGGCAGGCCGGCCATCGCGCGATGGTCCTGACGGCCAAGCACCACGACGGTTTCTGTCTCTGGCCGACGCGCACGACGTCGCATTCGGTGGCGAAGAGTTCGTGGCGCGGCGGTGACGGGGATCTGGTACGCGAGTTCACCGATGCCTGCAAGGCGGAAGGCCTCCGCGCCGGCCTGTATCTCTCGCCGTGGGATCGCAACAGTCCTGTCTACGGCGACTCGCCCCGCTACAACGATCTCTACGCCGAGCAGCTGACCGAGCTCCTCACCGGCTACGGGCCGCTTGCGGAGGTGTGGTTCGACGGCGCCAACGGCGAAGGACCGAACGGCCGGCGCCAGGTCTACGACTGGCCGCGCGTCTGGGCGCTGGTGCGGCGGCTCCAGCCGGATGCCGTGATGTTTTCCGACGCGGGCCCGGACGTCCGCTGGTGCGGCAACGAGCGCGGCACTGCCGGTGAGCCGAACTGGTCCACGGTGGACCCGGCGGCGGTGCCATTTCCGGGCGCCACCGGTCCGGGCGTTATCCGCGCACTGCAGCATGGCGATCCGGACGGCGCGGTGTGGCGGCCGGCCGAGGCCGACACGTCGATCCGTCCCGGCTGGTTCTACCATCCCGAAGAGGACGGCCGCGTGCGGTCGGTGGACAGCCTCGTGGACCTCTACTTCGCCTCGGTGGGCCGCAACGCGAAGCTGCTGCTGAACGTGCCGCCCGCGCCCCACGGGCTGCTCCACGAGACCGACGTCAGCCGTCTGTCCGCCTGCTACGATCGCCTGCGCGCCCTCTTTGCGACCGACGTCGCCGCAGGCGCGCGCGCGACGTGGCGCCGCACGGGCGAACGGACGGCTGTGACGGAAGTCGATCTGGGACGAGAGGTCACCACCTCGATCGCGCGGCTCGAAGAAGACATTACGAAAGGGCAGACGGTCGCCAGATTTACGCTGTCCGGATCCGACGGGACGTCCTGGCGCGTCCTGGCGACCGGCGCGACCATCGGCTACGCGCGCCTCGCCCGTTTCGAGCCTGCGACGCTGCGGCAGGTGCGGCTGACGATCGAGGATGCCGCGGTAACCCCGGAGCCGGTCGGGATTAAGCTGTTCTGACGCTGGCCGGAGATGACTGGCGTGACCTCGCTGTTTCGTTGAGCGGAGAAGAACATGAGAATTGGCATCCTGGGATCGGGAAACGTCGCGAAGGCGCTGGCGAGCGGCTTTATTCGCCACGGCCACGAGCCGATGCTCGGCACGCGTGACCGGACAAAGCTGGAGGCGTGGGTCGGGCAGAATCCGGGAAGCGCCATCGGGAGTTTCGCGGACGCGGCCAGGTTCGGCGACTTGCTCGTACTGGCGGTCAAAGGGTCAGTGGCGGCAGAGGCCCTGCACGCGGCGGGCACGGAGAACCTCGCCGGCAAACCGATCATCGATGCGACCAATCCGATCGCCGACGTGCCGCCGGCCAATGGCGTCCTGAAGTTCTTTACGAGTCTCGACGACTCGCTGATGGAGCGGCTCCAGCGCGAATTCACCGGTGCGCGATTCGTCAAAGCTTTCAACTCGGTCGGCAGCGCCAGCATGGTGGATCCGAAGTTCAAGGGCGGCACGCCGACCATGTTCATCTGCGGCAATGACGAGGCGGCGAAGAAGATCGTGACGCGGATTCTCGACGAGTTCGGGTGGGAGACGGCTGATATGGGCGCCGCCGAGGCTGCCCGGGCGATCGAGCCGCTGTGCATCCTGTGGTGCATCCCGGGTTTCCTGCGCCAGGAGTGGACGCACGCGTTCAAGCTGTTGAAGTGACCCTTTCACTGGATCGTGAGGAAGACGCCGAGCGGGTCTATGCCCTGCTTGCGGGCATCGTGATGATTGGCGGCCTGCTCAGCAGCGGCGATGTGGGCATCGACTATTCCGCAGAGGGGTGGGTCGGGCCGCTGGTGCAGGCGCAGCCGGTCCTGACGTCCCTGGTGGCGCTGGGATGCGCCGCCGCGCTGCTGTGGGCAGCTACTTCACGACACGCGATCTCGTGCGGCGATCGAGCTGACGACCCGGACCGACTGCGCCTACGACCCGCTGCGCGACTTTCCCGGCGCCGGCGGCTCGAGCTTCCACCACCACTGCGGCTCGAGCGGCTTCTGACGCGGATAGGTCTCGTTCAGCGTCGCCGCGTCATAGAGCCGCCCGTTCTTCATGACTTCCGCGATCTTCGCGGTGTTCTTGAGATCCTCGAGGGGGTTGGCGTCGAGGACGATGAGGTCCGCCAGCTTGCCGACCTCGAGTGAGCCGAGGTCCTTCGCGAAACCGATCGCGTCGGCACTGTCGATGGTCGCCGCCTTCAGCGCCGCGTGCGGCTTCATGCCGCCGGACGCCATCATCCACAGCTCCCAGTGGGTGCCGAGTCCCTGCACTTCGCCGTGCGAGCCGAGGCCGACCTTGCCGCCACCTTCGACCCACTTGGTGAGCTGCTTCGCGTGCAGCGGAAATACGTACTGGTCGGCGCGGTTCCAGCCGGTGCTCTTCCACTTGTCCAGCTCGTCGTGCGGCGTGAACCGGCGCAGCCGCTGCTCCGCATCCACGTCCGTCGTCGTCAGGTAGTGCTGCCGCCCGGACGGCCCGCCGTAGCTCACGATCAGCGTGGGCGTGTAGGTGATGCCGCTGACGGCGCCGAGCGTGACGACATCCTTGAAGAAAGGACTGATCGGAAGCGAATGCTCGAGACCGGCGTAGCCGTCCTGCATCAGGGTCAGGTTCATCGTGAAGTTCGATCCGCCCTCGGTAGTGGGCGTCAGGCCGAGCTCCTTCGCCGCCATGATCACCCACTGCCGGATCTTGCGGTCGCCGACCATGTACTGCTTGATGGTCTTCGTGTTGTAGTGGTCCGCGTAGCGCCGGAGGACGTCGCGGGCGTCCGCCAGACTGCGGATGTTGTCGGCGGCGAAGATGCCCGGGCCGGTGGAATAGAGCCGCGGACCGATCAGCTGCCCGGTATCCATGAGGTCCTGGTAGGTCAGCGCGTCCTCTGACGAGGTCTGCGGATCGCGCTGCGTCGTCACGCCAAACGCGAGCTGCGCGAGGAACTGCGACACCTGGCTGCGATGGACGCCCCACGCGACCCACGTGTGGGCGTGGATGTCGACCAGGCCCGGCATGATCGTCTTGCCCGACATGTTGCGGACGACGGCGCCCGCCGGGATCCGCACCTTGCCGCTCGGTCCGATCGCCGTGATCCGGTTGTTGGTGATCACGATGTCGCCGCGCGCGATGATTTCGTCACCTTTCATCGTGATCAGCCGGGCATTCCTGAGCGCGATCGTTCCCGTCGGCTTGTCCTTGTCCACGACGATCTCGACATCGACCCGGTGCGGCTCGTACTCGAGTGTCGGGATCTTCGGCGGGGCCGCCGGCTTCTGCGTCGCGGACTTCTTTTCCGCATCCGGCGCTGGTGCGCCGGCCGCTGGCTTCCCGGTGGACGGCGCGGCCGCCGCCCGCTCCGCCTCGGTCTCTGCCTTCGCGCGATTCGCGGCGTCCACCTCCGCCTGCGTGGCGATGTCGTGCAGGAAGAAGCTGCGGCCGATCGAGAAGTACGCCGCCCGGCTGTCCGGCGTCCACCCGATGAAATCGCCGCCCACCTTCGTCATGCGCCACGTCGGCACGGAGGAGGACGCGGCGGCCGACACCGTCGGCGCCACACCACCGACTGGTGGAACGGTGATCATGTAGACGTTGCGGTTCGCGCGCACGAGCGCCCGCCTGCCATCGGGCGACAGGATAACTTCGTCGGGCCTCGGCGGCGGACCCTCTCGACCGGGCGTTGACGGAGCCGTGACCTTCACGATCGTCTTGATGTCGGTGCCGTCGTAGCGCATCGACAGCAGCCCGTCGGCGCCCGCCCAGACGTAGACGCGATCCGCGTCGGGCCCGACGTGCGGCGCTTCGCGCCCTTGCTGCGTCGAGCCGCCCGCGACCCATGCGATGCGCGTGACGGTGCCGCCGGCGGCCGGCAGCCAGACGTATTCCAGCTCCGCGGAGCCGCTGTGATTGCCGAAGTCCTCGAGCGTGCGCAGGCGGTGCATCTTGGATCCGCGGACGGCGATCAGGCGCGACCCGTCGCGCGAGTACGCCAGCTTGTCGTAGAACGCGGCAACTGGCGTGAGCCGCTCGGGCTGTCCGCTGCCGTCCGCGCGCACGCGATAAATCCGTCCGCCATCATCGTCGTTCCACGTCACGTACGCGATGAACTGGCCGTCCGGCGACCACACCGGCCCGTGTTCGACATCGGTGCCCGTCGTCAGCCGCCGCGCGTTGCGGATCGTCGCCACCGGAGCCGGCGGGGTGTCGGCCGCGGGCGTCGCCGCTGGCTCGGCGGCGGGCTTCTGCGTGGTGTCGGCGCCGGGCTTGTCCGCGGTCTCTGTGCCGGGCTTCGATTCCGTGTCGCCGGCCGGCGCCGCGGGTTTCTCCTTCTTCGTGCCCCGGCCCCCGGGCAGATCCGCGATCCACAACCGGTCCAGCGCCGTGAAGGCGATGCGCCTGCCGTCAGCCGACGGCCGGGCTCCGCGAATCTGCGACACCTGGAGCTTCTCGTCGTCTATCGGATAGTCGAATTTCACGAGCGGCCCGAGCGTCTGATCCACCTTCGCGGTGAAGGGGATCTCGACCGCCTCGCCGCTGGGCACCGCCACCCGCCAGAGCTTGCCGTCGTAGCTGGTGATCAGTGATTTCGAGTCGGGCGTGAAGGCGGACTTCGGGTAGACGTCGCGATCGCGGGCGCCGCCTCCCTGACTGTCGTCGCGTTGCACGTCCATGGTGAGCCAGCGGTCCTCGCCGGTGGCGAGGTCGATCAGCTTCAATGCCTGCCTCGCGTCGTAGCGCGTCGAGTAGACGAGCCACTTGCCGTCCGGACTCGGAATCGGGCGGAACGCCCCTTCATGCTCGTGCGTGCGCACGTGCAGTTTGCCGTTCTCGCGATCGAGTTGCGCGATCTGATAGGGACCGACGACGCGCGCCGAGCTCCGAAGAGGCACGTGCGGATCGTAGTCAGCCTGCGATTCGTCCTGGACGATGCGGGCGGTCAGGCCCGCGCGCACGTTGCCGCGGACGTTGACCCAGAGGGACTGCGGGTCCTTACCGAACGCGGGACCGAGGATCGCCGGGGCCGCGGACCCACCGGCGCCGGCCGCGGGAGCGGGGCCGCTCGTGACGCCCGTCATCTGCACACCGGAGCCGCCGCTCTCGTGGTAGATCCAGAGCTGCGCCCCCTTCGCGGCGATCACGTACTCGCCATCCGGCGCCCACGCCGGCGACATGTAATTCTCGCGCTCGGTCGTCGTGATCGCGCGCGGCTTCGTACCGTCCGCGTTGGCGACCCAGACGTTCTCGGAGCCGTTCCGGTCGCTGATGAACACGAGCCGCTTGCCGTCGGGCGAGAATGCCGGCTGCATGTCGTACGCCTGCCCGCTGGTGATGCGCGTGGCGTCACCGCCGGTGACCGGCAGCGTGTAGAGATCCCCCAGCAGCTCGAAGACGATCGTCCGTCCGTCCGGCGACAGGTCGAGAGACAGCCAGGTCGCCTCCGAGGTCGTGAAGGCCAGCGACCGCTCGGTGAAGAGCGGCAATCCCTTCTTCTTGACCGCATCGGCCGCCGCCTTGTCGTTCTGCGCCGGTGTCTGGGCGAACGGGGCATGGGTCATTGCCAGCGCGGCGACAAGCAGGCACAGCAGACGGGTGATGAAGCTGGACATGAAACCTCTCTGGAAATGGGTGCCTGATTATATTGGGATTCATCGCGCATGGCGCCCCTGGGGTTCGCAGGTGTCGTAGTAATCTCTTCGCCGGGCGTTGACGACATCGATGCGGTACCTGCGGACGGCCGGCCATACCTGGGGTCGGGTGAGGAACGCCGCCTTCGCGGCGGCTGTCACCACAACTGGGACCTGCACTGCACCGTCTGGTGGCGCTATGGGATTCAGCCGGACGCGCACGATGGCTGCATCGGTTTCCGCGTCGTGCTCGCGGCAGGGCGCGACGGTATTCATCCGCCAGGGCAGGTGGATGGATCACTCAATAGGAGGGGCTGTGCTGACCGTTTCCCGCTGCATTCGTCCGCTGATCGTCTTGGCGCTCCTGGCTGCATTCGCCACGGCTGCGCCCGCGACGCAGCCGAATCTCGCGTCCGCACTCGAGAAAGTCGAGCAGCTTGCCGCCGCCGAGTTCGCCAGGGACCCGCGCGGCAGCCTGACGATCGGCGTCGTCTCGCGCGACCGCCTCGCGTGGTCGAAGAGCTATGGCGAAGCGGACGTCGAGCGTCACGTGGCCGCCACGCCGGACTCCGTCTATCGCATCGGGTCGATCACCAAGCA
The DNA here is from genome assembly GCA_040881785.1 of Vicinamibacterales bacterium. Taxonomy (GTDB): domain Bacteria; phylum Acidobacteriota; class Vicinamibacteria; order Vicinamibacterales; family 2-12-FULL-66-21; genus JACDCA01. The sequence continues at coordinate 7,863 of JBBECO010000286.1, read as the reverse complement.
GTTCACCGGACTGATGCTCCTGCAGCTGGTCGAGCGCGGCAAGGTCCGGCTCACCGATCCGGTGGAGAAGTACCTGCCGGAGATCAACAGCCTCGCCGGGCGGCAGCCTGGCTGGCCGGCGATCACGCTGGTCCAGCTCGCCACCATGACGTCCGGCGTCGCGCGCGAGCCGCAGGATCTTTCGACGTTTCTCGTGGGACCGGTGTCGACATGGGAGCAGACCACGATCAAGGCGCTCGAGCGAACGAGCTACGCGCACGAGCCGGGCACACGCTATCTCTACTCGAACATCGGCTACGCCGCGCTCGGCGCCGCGCTCTCGCGCGCGGCCGGCCGGCCGTTCACCGAGTACGTCCGTGACGAGATCCTCGTCCCGCTCGGGATGACACGGTCGGCGTTCGAGCCGAATCCGGCGATCGGCCCCGCTATCGCGAAGGGCTATGCGATCAGGGGCGGCGCGCTCGACGGCTCGGCCCCGGAGCGCGAGCACGAGGGGCGCGGCTACAAGGTACCGAACGGCGCGCTCTACACGACGGTTGGCGACCTGGCGAAGTTCCTGTCGTTCGAGCTCGGGCACGGGCCGTCAGCCGTCCTGTCACCGAAGGCGCGCGACGACAACTACTCCCGCGTGCTGTCGGCCACCGGCGGGCTCGACTCCGGCTACGGCATAGGCTTCCAGGCAACCCGCCGCGGCGCCAACGTCTTCATCGGCCACGGGGGATCGGTCGCCGGCTACAACGCCGCCGCGCACGTCCACCGTCCGTCGCAGACCGGCGTGATCGTGCTGCGCAACGTCGGGGGCGGTCCGGTCTCTGTCGGCGGACTCGCCCTGCGGGCGCTGGAGATCCTGGCCGTTCCCTGAGGGCGTTCCTCGTCCATACTGAGGTCCATGACATCACCGAATCCGGCATGGCGCGCGGGCGCCGCGATCCTGGGCGTCGCGCTCTGCACGGTGGCGCCGTGGGCGCAACCCGGTCCCGATCCTGTCGCACCGCTCCGGACCACGCCGACAGAGCAGATCACCGTCAAAGTCGCCTTCAGGGATTGGGGCCCGCCGACCGTCGCCGGCACGACGATCCTCGGTGGCAACTCGTCGAACCGCGGGGGTTTGTTCGCCGTTGACACGCTCAGCGGCAAGGTGAGGTGGTCGTTTCGCCCCACCGGCACGGCCCACGGGAACCCCTTCGTCGCGACCGCGCCCGCAGTGTCCGGCGACAGCGTCATCGTGCCGCTCGGGAATACGCTCATGGCCGTGTCGCTCGCCACCGGCAAGGAGCTCTGGCGGGGCCCAGCCACCGCGCAGGGCGCGACCGTGGCGGTGGACGCCGGGATCGCCTATGTGCTCGGGGCGGACAGCAGCTTCCATGCGCTCGACGCGGCGACCGGCCACGAAAAATGGAAGATGCCCTTCACCCGCGATTCGTGCGAGTCGGTTCCCGTCGTGCGAGAGGGGACCGTGTACGTGAGCGGCAACATACTCGTGAAACCTGGCGACGCGAACTCACCCGCGAGCTACTATCGGCACCTCTTCGCGCTGGACGCGGGCACCGGGCAGGAACGCTGGAGGTCTCCGTCCGCGCCGCTCCCCCGCACGAGCGGCGTGTGCCTGCGCCATCCGCTGGTCACGGCCGACACGTACTTTGCCGTGAGCGATGAGGCCCTCCATGCGGTGACCCTGGCGACCGGACGTGAGCGGTGGGCGCCCGTCGAGACGCGGCGGATGATGGACGGACGGCTCCGCCCGGTGGAGGTGTTCGCGCTGGTGGACGCGGGTTCCGCGCTCGTGGGCCTCACCAAGACCGCGCTGATGGCCTTCGACAAGGCGTCCGGCGCGACCGCGTGGGAGGTTCCCGGCCAATACCATCCGAACTCGCCGTCGATGGCGGTGGCGGGCCGCGTCCTCTACGTCCAGGGGCATCCAGGCGCGCCGCCGGCGGACGAGGTCCAGGGGCGGATCGTCTATTCCGGCGGCAAGCCCGTGCCGACAGCGCCCGCCCTGCCTCCGGGCACGCTGCGCGGGCTCGACCTCGACACGCGCGCGATCCTGTGGTCGTTCTCACGTCCGACGGCCGAAGCCAACTGGCCGTTCGGCTTCGTGACGCCCGTTGACGGCGGGCTGTGGGTGGATTCGTATCAGGCGCTCGTGAAACTGCAATGACGGTTTCCACCGTTCTGTTCCGAGGATCAGATGTTTCATCTTTTGTTGTTATTCGCCATCGCCGCCCTTGCTCCGGCGTCCGACACGGACTGGTCCCGGTTCCGCGGCCCGAACGGGTCCGGCATCTCGGAGACCAAGGGTCTTCCCGCCGAGTTCGGCCCCGACAAGAACGTCCTCTGGAAGACCGACCTGCCGCTGGGTTACTCATCGCCCGTCATACACGAGCACCGGATCTTCCTGACCGCACAGCGAGGGGAGACGCTGCTCACCCTTGCGGTCGACCGGACCAACGGGAAGGTTCTCTGGGAGCGCGAGGCGCCGCGCGCGCGGACCGAGAAGCTCGACAAACGCAACCGTCCGGCAGCGGCATCGGCCGCGACGGATGGTGAGCACGTCACGGTCTTCTTCGGCGACTACGGGCTCATCACCTACACCGTGGACGGGAAGGAGTTGTGGAAGCAGCCGCTCGGTCCGTTCAACAACGTGTACGGCATGGGGGCCTCACCGCTGATCGTCGGCAACGCGGTGATCATGGTGTGCGACCAGAGCACGAACTCCTTCATCGCCGCCTGGGACAAGAGAACCGGCAAGTCTCTGTGGCGGACACCTCGGACCGAAGCGAAGAGCGGCCACTCGACGCCGATCCTCTGGACGCCGCGCGGCGGCACGCCGCAGATCATCGTTCCCGGCTCCTTCCTGCTGAGCGCCTACGATCCGGCGGACGGCAAGCGCCTCTGGTGGGTCGGCGGCCTCTCCTTCGAGATGAAGTCCACGCCGGTCGTGAAAGGGGACGTCGTCTACGCCAACGGTTTCGGATCACCGGAGAACAACCCGGGCAGCAAGATCGACGTGATGACGACGGAGGAGGCGTTCAAGTACGACGCAGACAAGGATGGGAAGCTGTCGCGCGAGGAGGTGCCCAGCCAGCACGCGAAGAACTACTTCTCGTTCATGGATCTCGACGGCGACAAACTGTGGTCGCGCGAGGACTGGGATTACTACAAGGCCGCGATGGAATCCGACAACGGCATGCTGGCGATCCAGATGGGCGGCAGCGGCGACATGACGGCGAAGTCAGTGAAGTGGAAGTATCACCGCGGGATCCCGCAGCTGCCCTCGCCGCTGATCTACGAGAACGTCCTCTACATGGTGAACGACGGCGGCGGCCGCGTGACGCTGCTCAATCCAGACAGCGGCGAGCTGCTGCTCCAGGGGCGCCTGCCCGGGGAGAGCGATACATTCTATGCGTCGCCGGTCGCCGGCGACGGCAAGGTGTATATCGCCAGCGAGAAAGGGCAGGTGTTCGTGCTGCCGCCGGGGCCCACGCTGGAGCCGATCGCCGTCAACAATCTGGGGGACAGCATCTACGCGACACCCGCGCTGGTCGATGGGCGCATTTACCTGCGGACGCTCAATACGCTCTATTGCTTCGGAACGAAGTAGCAGACCAGAACGGGTACACGCACCGACGGTTTCTCAACACGAAGGACACCAAGGGCACTCAGGGCACTAAGGAAGGACACAAGCCAATTCAGGTTTTGTGCTCTTACGTGGTGTTCTTGGTGGCCTTTGTGTCTTCGTGCGAGAAGCCGTGGCCCGTGCAGCGCCGCTAGTTGGCCATCCGCTTCATCAACACCGGCAGGAACTCCCGGTTCCTTCGGTCCCAGTAGTCCCAGGAGTGCGCGCCCGGGACTTCGTGGTACTCGTACGCGAGGCGGGTCTTGCTGATGGCGGCGACGGCCTGCCGGTTGTCCTCCAGCAGGACGTCGGTCGTGCCGCAGTCGACGTAGAGATAGGGTGTCGCCCCGGGCTTCGCGGAGGCGGCCAGCGCGTAGACGTCGTTCTCGCGCCGCGCCGGGCCGTCCGCGGCGCCGTAGATCCGCTCGATCCGCTCCCGTTCAGTCGCGTCCAGACGCGCGCCGATACCGTCCTCGCGCGTGATGGAAAACGCGCCGCTGAAACTTCCCGCCACCGCGAACGCTGTCGGACGCTTCAACGCCATCTTCAGCGCGCCATATCCGCCCATCGAGAGGCCCGCGATCGCACGTCCGTATCGCGAGTTGACCGTGCGGTACTTGCGGACGACATCTGCCTGGAGGTCGGTGAGGATGTAGTCCTCGTACCGGTCCGCCGGCACAGCGGCGGCGTTCGTGTACCAGGAGTTGCCGCCGTCCGGCATGACGATGATGAGCAGGAGCATGCGCGTGTATTCCGCCAGGTTCGTCCTCGTCGTCCAGTCGGTGTAGTCCCCATCGAGCCCATGGAGGAGGTAGAGGACGGGATAGCGCTGCTCCGACGTCCCGTAGTTCTGCGGCACGAGCACGCGGTACTTCATCGCGCGGCCGAGCGCTGGGCTCTGCACCGATTCCTCGCGAAGCCTGGACGCCTGAACGTGCGACGTGCCACGTGGCACATCGCACGCTGCACTCGGCACGGGGTGCGGCAGGAGCCCCAGCGCGGCCAGAAGAATCAAGTGCATGCGATAGGATTATAAGGATATGGGCCCCTGGGAGGAGTTCAGCGGTCTCAACCGCGGATACGTGCTCGAACTGTACGAACAGTACAGAGAGGACCCGGCGTCGGTGGACGCGGCCACGCGCGAGTTCTTCGAGCAGTGGACGCCGCCGGCCGATGAGACCGTGAAGGTCCAGGCCGGCCTCCCCATCCTGAAGGCGGTCGGCGCCGTCAATCTCGCGCAATCCATCCGCCGGTACGGCCACCTGGCCGCTCAGCTGGATCCGCTCGGTGAGCCGCCGCCGGGGGATCCGTCCCTGATGCCGGAGACACACGGCGTCACCACCGACGACCTGCGCGCGCTGCCGGCCTCGCTCGTCTGGTCCGCGCTGGCCGACCACGCGACCAACGCGCTCGAGGTCGTGGACGCCTTCCGGCGCGTGTACTGTTCGAACACCGGCTACGACTTCTCGCACGTGTTCGTCCCGGAAGAACGGCGCTGGCTGCGGCAGGCGGTCGAGACGGGCCGATTCCACGCGCCGGCCGATCCCATCGATCAGGAAGCGATCCTCGAACGGCTGACCCAGGTCGAGGTCTTCGAGCGGTTCCTCCATCGCACGTTCCCCGGCAAGACCCGGTTCTCGATCGAAGGGCTCGACATGCTCGTGCCCGTCCTCGACGAGATCATCGGCGACGCGGCGGAGTTCGGCGTCCGCCACGTACTGATCGGGATGGCGCATCGCGGACGGCTGAACGTAATGGCCCACGTGCTGAACAAGCCGTACGCGCAGATTTTCGCCGAGTTCAAGGAACCGGTGAGCGGACGGATCTTCCGCGAAGACATGGCGTGGACCGGCGACGTGAAGTACCACGCCGGCGCGCACCGCGCCATCAAGGGAGGGGCCGAGATCGACTTCGTGGTCTCGATGCCGCCGAACCCGAGCCATCTCGAAGCCGTCAACCCCGTGGTGGCCGGCATGGCGCGCGCGGCCGGCACGTCGGTCAGCCAGCCCGGACCGTCGCAGTTCCATCCGACCTGCAGCATGCCGATCCTGATCCACGGCGACGCGGCCTTCCCGGGCCAGGGGATCGTCGCCGAGACGCTGAACCTCTCGCAGCTGGACGGCTACAGCACGGGCGGCACCATCCACATCATCGTCAACAACCAGCTCGGGTTCACGACGACGCCGGACGATGCGTACAGCACGTCGTATGCGAGCGGCCTCGCGCGCGGATTCAAGATCCCGATCGTCCACGTCAATGCCGACGATCCCGAAGCCTGCATCGAGGCGGCGCGGCTGGCGATCGCGTACCGGCGGCAGTTCCACCGCGACTTCCTCATCGACCTGATCGGCTACCGTCGCCACGGCCACAACGAGGGGGACGAACCGGCCTTCACGCAGCCGGTGATGTACCGGACGATCGCGCAGCATCCGACGGTGCGCCAGATCTGGGCGAATACACTCGTCGAGCGCGGCGCGATCCAGGCGGCCGACGCCGAGGCCCTGGCGCGCACGCACATGGACGCCCTGCAGCAGAAGATGGACGGCCTGCAGCCGGAAGAACATTACGTGGAGCCGGAACCGGAGGCGCCCCCGCAGGGGGCGGCCGCCAAGGCCGACACGGCGGTCCCGCTCGAGACGCTGCGCGCGCTGAACCAGTCGCTCGTGCGCCTGCCGGACGGCTTCGAGATCCACCGCAAGCTGGAGCGCGTGCGCGAGAAACGGCCGGCGATCCTCGACCAGGAGGATGCCCCGACGGTGGACTGGGCCGCGGCCGAGGAGCTGGCGCTCGCCTCGATCCTGGCCGACGGTATCGGGATCCGGCTCACCGGCGAGGACGTCGAACGCGGCACCTTCAGTCATCGTCACGCGGTCTTCCATGACGTGAACACCGGCGGGGTGCACGTGCCGCTGCAGCAGATTCCGCAGGCGCGCGCGGCCTTCGAGATCCACAACAGCCCGCTCACCGAGAACGCGCTCATCGGTTTCGAGTTCGGCTACAACATCCAGGAGCCGTCGCGCCTGGTGATCTGGGAAGCGCAGTACGGCGACTTCATCAACGGCGCCCAGACGATGATCGACGAGTACCTGGTGTCGGCGCGGGGCAAGTGGGGCCTCCGGCCGTCGCTGGTGCTCCTGCTGCCGCACGGACACGAGGGACAGGGTCCCGACCACGCCAGTGCGCGGCCCGAGCGTTTTCTCCAGCTCGCCGCCGACGGCAACATCCGCGTCGTCAACTGCACGACGGCGTCACAGTTCTTCCACGTGCTGCGACGGCAGGCGGCGCTGCTGACGATCGATCCGCTGCCGCTGATCGTGCTGACGCCGAAGAGCCTGCTCCGGCACGCGCTCGTGGCCTCCACACCGCGAGAGCTCGCCGAAGGGAGTTTTCACCGGGTGCTCGCGGACGCGGATGCGACCGGACGCGCGGATCAGGTTCGCCGCGTGCTCCTGTGCTCGGGCAAGGTCTACGTCGATCTGATGTCGAGCGAGCTCCGGAAGACGCGCACCGACGTCGCGATCTGCCGGGTGGAGCAGCTGTATCCGGTACCGGCGGACGCGCTGCGCGCCATGCTGAACGGCTACGCGCGCGCGGACGAGATCGTGTGGGTCCAGGAGGAGCCGGAGAACATGGGCGCGTGGGACTTCATCCGGCCGCATCTGATCGAGGCGGCCGGCAACCGGACGGTCCGGCGCGTCGCGCGCCCCCGCAGCGCGAGCCCGGCGGAAGGCTCCGCCGCCCGCCATGCGAAGAATCAGCAACTGCTCGTCGAGAAGGCGTTCGGTACCGCGCGAGGGAGCGGATCGAGCACCCAGAAGAAGGCCAAGCAGGACGCCGCGCTCACGAGTGCGAAGGGATAGGGCGGGGTGCGGGGTGCGGGGTGCGGAAGTTCAATGATCGGTTAGTGATGCCATGTCTGTAAATATCGTCGTTCCCGAAGTGGGCGAGTCGATCGTCGATGCGCGTGTCGCCAAGTGGCTCAAGAAGGAAGGGGACACGGTCGCCGCCGGGGACCCGCTCGTCGAGCTGGAGACCGACAAGATCGATCTCGAGGTCGCGGCGCCGCAGGCCGGGGTCCTCGGGCGTATCGCGCACCAGGACGGCGCGGACGTCAAAGTCGGGGACGTCCTGGGCACTATCGATGAGGGCACGCCCGACCTGAAGGTCGGGCCTACGAAGGAGAATGACGGACCGGCCAGTAGGCCCGACCTTCAGGTCGGGCGCGCGCAAGAGAACGACACGGCGGC
>JBBECO010000285.1:0-1575 GCA_040881785.1 Vicinamibacterales bacterium | reverse complement strand
AGCAGCCGGTGATCGTTCTCCGCATCGCCGATCGCGATGGCGTTGTGTGCGGAGAGACGCAGGCCCGCCAGTGCTTCCCGAAGGCCTGCCGCCTTGCTGACGGTCTCAGGCAGAATCATGAGCCGACCGCGGTTGAAGAGGAGCACGAGCGGCAGCTCCATCTCACGCACGAGCGTGAGCACCGCATGTGCATCAGAGGCATGCGCCTCCACCACGCAGGCGCCGAGCGTGATGTCGATACCACGCCGTCTCAGCTCTTTCACGAATTGCTCGGGTGGCGGCGAGCCGAGTACCATCGAGTGCCCCGACGAGGGATACGCGAGCACGGCGCCGTTTTCCGCGACAACCGCATCCACGAACCTCAGGTCGCCAGCCACGCGACGCAAGTCGTCAAGGATCCTGCCGGTGACCAACACCACGACGACGCCTGCCGATCGCACTTCCGCGATGGCGGCGCGCACATCAGGGTCGAGTGCGCCATCAATGGCGATGGTGCCGTCGTAGTCGAGCGCGAGCACGCCAAACTTCATGTCGATGGCCTGTCCGACAACCGTCCAACCTACGGCTTTCGAAGGCTCTTGAGGTACGCCACGAGCGCCTCGAGATCGGCCTTCGGGAGCTTGTCGTATGAACGCTTACTCACCTTGGGATTCATTTCGCGCGGCGCAACGATCCATTTACGAATCTCTTCCTCCGTGAGCTTGATCCCAACTCCATCCAGGGGATATCGCTTGTTACCGACGCCTGCGATCGAGTGGCAGGCCTGACACTTCTGCTCTCGGTACACGTCCGCCCCGCGCGTCACGCGCGCTTCGTCTGATTGGGCGATTGCCCCGCCTCCGCACGCAGCCATCAGGACGACCAGCAGCAGGGTTGCACTCTGTCGCATCACTCACACTCCATCGCGGCACACGTCGCGGTCGGGGTCCGGCTCAGCCTCGCTGAACCAGGGCGAACACCACGGCGAGTAACACAACCAGTACGCCCGTTACGATTGCCAGCAGCCTCGCCAGTGTGCACCGCACAACATGTCCTCCGTGCCACGCCACAGCGGAGTGGTTCGCTGCCGTTACACCAACTCGAAGAGCTCCGAATGCACGTGAGACATCGGTACGCCGAGGCTCCGCAGATGTCTCTCGATCGCCTGCGTCATGGCCTCGGGACCACACACGAAGACGTGGCGAAGCAACCGGTCTTCAGGTAGGCGCCGATCGAGCACCTCGCGAGTGATCCAGCCTCGTTCGCCGGTCCACTCTTCCGGCGGCTCCTCCAGCACAAACACAACCGTCAGATTCAGTTGCGACCGGAGATCCTCGATGGCCTCCCGGAACGTCAGCCGTTCCCATCGCCGGTACGCGTAGACGAGCAGCAGCGGACGCCGATCGCCCCGATCCGCGAGCGTCCGCAACATGCTCATGATCGGGGCGATCCCGATGCCTCCCGCGACGAACACATACCCGGGGGCCGGGTGACGGTCAATCGTAAAGGCCCCGTACGGGCCGTCGACGAACGCGACCGCATCGCGCGGGACGCGTCCGATGGTGCGTGTAAAGTCGCCAAGCTCCTTGATCGTGA
>JBBECO010000284.1:0-9602 GCA_040881785.1 Vicinamibacterales bacterium | reverse complement strand
AGTCCCTCGACGGCCGCCACACGGTCGGGCGTCTCCTGAACCATCTGCTCCAGGATCGGAACGGCCCGAGCCCAGTCCTTCCCGCGTGCGTAATGGAGCGCCAGGTACAGCCGGGCGTCCGGCGACCGGGGCGCAATCGCCGCCGCCTTCCGGAACGCGTCCAGCGCCCGCCCGTCCTGCTTCAGCAGGGAATGCGACGTCGCGAGCCGCAGCGCGGCGTCGAGGTTGTACGGATCGGTGGCCAGAATCTTCTCGAGCAGCGGGATCGCCTCCGCGTACCGCTCCTGGACGAACAGGTGTGACGCTCGGTCGAGCGCGGGGAACAGGTTCACCATGTCGATCGGGCGCGGCGCGTCCTTCCGCACGGCGGGCGCCGCCGTCCCGCTCACGTAGCCAAGGCTGGCGAGGCTGCGCCGCGCCTCCTCGCTCAGGTTCTCCGGCGTCCGTGCGGTACCCGGGGACGGCACGGGGTACTCGTCCAGCGCCTTCCGCATGGCCGGCGGCAGGCTCGTGCCCGAACCGAGATCCTCCGCCTCGGCAGGGTCCGCGACGATGTCGTACGTCTCGAGCCGCCCGGCGAAGATCGCCTTCTGCCGTCCGCTGACGGACATGATCTGCGGCTGCCAGCCGTAGTTCAGATAGGGCTTCATCGCCTCCCCGAGGACCACGTCCTCGGAATCGCCGCGGAGGCTGTCGGCCGACGCTATCCCCGCCCAGTCGAGGATCGTGTGGAAAATCCGGCGCGTGCTGACGGGGGCATCGCTCGTCCCGCGGTCCACGCCAGGGCCCACCATCACCAGCGGCACCCGCATCGTCGACTGATAGAGCAGGTTGCCGTGCTGCGCCTCCCCGTGATCCCCGAGCCCTTCGCCGTGATCCGAGACGACGACGATCGCCGCGGAGCTGCCGGCCCGCTGCGCGCTCTGCTCGAACGCGTCGACCAGACGGCCGATCTGGGCATCCATGGCGGCGATCTCGCCCAGGTACGGCTGGTTCGGATACTGGCTGCGGAACGGCTCCGGCGGTGCATAGGGCGCGTGCGGATCGAAGTAATGGACCCAGATGAACTGCGGCTGCTCTGCGGTGTTCCGCAGGTACTCGACGGCGCGATCCGTCGTGCCCCGGGAGGAACGCTCCACTTCTCCTTCAGCAAGCGCGTCGTCATACCGTTCGAAGCCGCGCGCGAGGCCGAACCGGCCTGCCAGCACGAACGACGAGACGAACGCCGCGGTCCGGTATCCCGCCTGCCGCAGCCGTTCGGCGGCGACCGGGTGCGCCGACGACAGGAAGCGCGCGTTCTCGTGAACCCCGTGCCCCGCCGGATACAGGCCCGTCATCATCGAGATGTGGGAGGGCAGCGTTTCGGGGACGGTGGCATAGGCCTGCCGGAACAGCCGTCCGCGGGCGGCGAGCGCAGTGAACGCCGGCGTGTCTGCCCCGCGAGTCGCCGCGGGCCCGATGGCATCGGCGCGGGTGGTGTCGAGCGTAACGAGCAGGATGGACGGGCGTGGAGCCGTGGCCGCTGCGCCCGGACCGTTGCCGTCGCCGCCGCTGCAGGCTGCCGCGAGCAGCACCAGCAGCATGGCAGAAAGGACGCGCGACACCGGCTCAGGTCCCCAGGGCCATCTGCTGGGCGTGGGCCGCCGCGCCGACGAGGCCGGCGTCGGGGTTGAGGATGACCGAGACGGGCATCGTGGCGACCAGATGAGCCATCGGCTCCTTGTCGCGGAACGCGTCCATGAACGGGCCCGACTCGAGCGCCGGGAGGATCCTTGGCGCGATCCCGCCGCCGATATACACCCCGGCCGTCGCCACCGATCGCAGCGCGATGTTGCCGGCTTCCGCGCCATAGGCGCCCAGGAAGATCTCGAACGCCTCGACGCACCGGTCGCAGCGGCGCTCCATCGCGGCCCGGCTGATCCGCGCCGGGAGCTCCGACGCGTCTTTCGACGGCCCGACTCCGTCGCAGAGGCGCGCGGGCGCGAGGCTGTTCGGCGTGATCATGGGACCCGCGCCGAACGAGTCGTGCGTGAACTGATAGACGTTGACGAGGCCCGGGCCCGAGACGACGAGCTCGACGCCGACGCGGCCGAAAATCCGCCCCAGCGCCGTGACCATCTCCATCTCCGTGGGGGTGCGCGCAGCAAAATCGGCGTGGCCGCCTTCCGAGGCGGCCGGAATGAACCGGCCGTCCACGTTGTGCAGCATGGCCTCGCCGAGCCCCGTACCGGCGGCAATCACGGCCGCGTTACCGTCCGGCACGGGCACGCCGACCTGCAGCACGCTGAGCTCCGAAGGCTCGAGCACCGTGACGCCGTAGGCGAGCGCCTCGAGATCGTTGAGGATTCTGATCCGCTTGAAGCCGAAGGCCTCGGCGAGCGGCGGTCCCTCGACCAGCCAGGGCACGTTGGTCAGCCGTGCGACCTGCCCGGTGACGGCGCCGGCGACGCCGAAGCAGGCCGCCTCGATCCGTCTCGGATCGAGGTTCTGGGCGTGCAGGAACTCGCGGACCATCGGTGCCAGGGCCTCGTACTCGAGCGTGATGAACTCACCGACCTCGATCGCGCGCGGACGGTCGGGCGCCGCCGCGAAGACGCCGAGCAGCGTCTTGGTCCCGCCGATGTCGCCGGCCAGAAACATCGCCCTATTTAACTCCAACTTCCAACGACCCACCTCTCAACTCCCAAAGGAATCTCGTTTGGAGGTTGGATGATTGGTAGTTGGGAGTTGACAAGATGCATGCGTCTGAACGATCTTCGCGTGGAATGTCCCTTCCGTCATCTGCAGGTGGCCCGCTCGGACACCGGCAGGTTCGCAGCCTCTATCCGGGGATCACCGAGAACCACCTGCGGTATCTCGAGAAGTGGGGTCTGCTCCGGCACCAGTCGAATGTTCCGCGCGAGATGCGGCAGTACACGTTCCCCGACCTTCAGGCGATCAAGCAGGTGGCGGCGGAGCTCGAGCGAGGCACGCCGCTGAAATTGATCCTGCGCGCGCTGGCGGCCGAGCGGCAGGGGCAGCTGCAGCTCGATTTTCAGGACGCGATCACGTCGAGCGATGCGCCGCGCGCCAAGGTCGTCGCACTCGACCAGCATCGGGCCCGGCGGCACGCGCTCGCCGCGGAGCGGATCGTGCCCGAGGCCTCCCGGTTCCCGTTCGACCCGCAGTCCGCCCTGGCGGCGAAGTACTTCGTCGAAGGCTCCCGCCTGGACAACGGCGACGAGCAGAACATGGAAGACGCGGCTGCCGCGTACCGCAAGGCGCTCATCGTCGATCCCGACCTGGTGCCGGCGATCGTCAACCTCGCCAACATCCACTACGCCCGCGACGAGCTGATCGAGGCCCAGGCCCTCTACGAGCGCGCGATCGGGCTCGAGGCCGACTGCTTCGAGGCGCATTTCAACCTCGGCAACATCCTGCACGACCTCGGTCGCTTCGACCGCGCACTCCTGTGCTACCGCGAGGCCGTCACGCTCAATCCGGCATACCCGGACGCCCACTTCTATCTGGCGGTGACGCTCGAGAAGACCGGGCACTCACCCGAGGCCAGGCCGCACTGGAAGGCCTACCAGGAGCTCGCGCCGGACGGGGAATGGGTCGAGCTCGCGAAGGAATTTACGGAGTAGTGGATCGCTAATCGCTGATCGCTAATCTCTAATCAGGAATCACGAATCACGGATCCGTGATCCGGGACTAGCGATTGTAGATTAGCGATTAGCGATTAGAGATTAGGGATTCAATACTGCGAGCTGTAGTCGCGCTTCTTGGGCGTGCGGCGCAGCTTGTAGAACGCGCAGTCGGGGCACCAGGATTCCGGGACGAACCCTTCCTTGCCGGCAAACGGCAGCACATCGCGGTGCGTGCAGTACTCGCCGGCGTCCGGATCGCACTTCCAGCGGCACGACTTGAACTTCACGACCGCGGCGGAGGCGGCCGACAGGTTGTCAGGAGCCTCGGCGGGCGCCGGGGTTTCGGGGTTCTTCGCCGGCGTTTCGGCCTCAGGTGCTGGCGGGGTGAAGGGATTGGTATCGTCGATCATCAGTGCATCTCGATGCCGACGGCACGCTTCAGCGCCTCGAGCGCGCGCAGTTCTTCGGGAGCCACCAGTGTCAGGGCCGTGCCGGTTGCCTCGGCGCGCCCCGTCCGGCCCACGCGGTGCACATACATGTCGGTGCTCGTCGGCACCTCGAAGTTCACGACGTGCGTGATGCCGTCGATGTCGAGGCCGCGCGCGGCGACGTCGGTCGCCACCAGCACCCGGTACGTGCCGGCACGAAACCCTTCGATCGCCTGCGTCCGCTGCGCCTGCGTGCGGTCGGCGTGCAGCGCGGCGGCCTTGAGGCCAAACGACGCCAGCTTCCGTGCCAGCCGGTCGGCGCCCGACTTGGTCCGCACGAAGACGAGCACGGGACCGGACGCGCGGCGCAGGAACTTCGCCAGCCACTCGGTCTTCTGGGCCGACGGAACGGCCTCGGCCGTGTGCGTGATGGTTTTCGCCGCGCCGGCCGGCGCGCCGATCTGCACGTACTTCGCGTCCACGACGATTTCGTCGGCGAGCTTCATGACCTCTTCGGCCATCGTCGCCGAGAAGAGCAGCGTCTGCCGCGCCGCGCTGTCGGGCAGCGCCTGCACGATCCGGCGAACGTCGGGCCAGAAGCCCATGTCCATCATCCGGTCGGCCTCGTCGAGCACCAGCGTGTCCAGCTTGTCGAAGGCGACCGTCTTGCTCCGCATGTGGTCCATCAGGCGCCCGGGGGTCGCAATAACGATGTCCACGCCGGATTTCAGCGCACGTTCCTGCGGTCCCATGTCCACCCCGCCATACACCGCGACGCTGGTGATGTCGGTGTGATAGGTGAACCCCTCGACGTCGTCGGCGATCTGCACGCAGAGCTCGCGCGTCGGCGCCAGGATCAGCACCCGCGTGTAGCCCCGCTCGTCGGGCGCCGCTTCGCGGGACTTCAGCATGCGGTTGAGGATCGGCAGCAGGAACGCCGCGGTCTTGCCGGTGCCGGTCGCGGCGCATCCGATCAGGTCGTCACCGCTCATGACGAACGGGATGACCGCGCTCTGGATCGGGGTCGTGGCGTTGAAGCCGCGCACGCGGACCCCTTCGATGAGGGAGTGCTCGAGGCCGAGCGTCTCGAACGGCACGGGGCGCGGGTCGTACTCCGCCTGCACCCGGGTGATCGCCGTCGGCATCACGGCCGCTGTCTGGTGCCGCGACGCGGGGCGGCCGCCGCCCTTGCGAGGGCCGCCGCGACGGGCGCGTGTCTGGCCTGGTCGGTTGGAGTGGGTTGAGTGGGAGTTCAAATCTGGTAATCAGCGAGCACGGAAGGTGATGATGCCGCGGACGGGATCGTAGGGCGAGACGCCCACCGTGACGCGATCGCCCGGCACCACCTTGATACGAAAGCGGCGCATCCGGCCGCTCAACTGCGCAAGCACTTCGTGGCCCTGGTCGCACTGCACGCGATACAAGCCGCCGCTGTGTACCGCTACCACGGTACCTTGCACATCAATCAGATCATCCTTGCTCAAGCGCTATCCTTTCTAATCAAAGATTGTGCCACATTTTACGGGTCGGCAGCAATCTCAGCCGTCAACCTCCAAGTGTCTCACGGCAGCCTCCACCTGCGCGGCCAATTGCGCGTAATCGTTCCCCTTCAACGAGATAGCCGATCCAAACCGGACGAACGCCCGTCCTGGGACGGGGAATTTCCACCCCTGATGGAGGATCCGGTCGAGCCCTGCCAGCCGGACCGGGACGACCGGCAGGCCCAGCCGGGCCGCGATCATCCCCACGCCAGGCTGGAAGGGGATGATCTCGCCGCGATCCGTCCGCTTCCCTTCGGGGAAGATCAGGATGGAGTACCCCTCATCGACGATCTCGCCGATGTGGCGGAGCGCCTGGCGCGCGCCGAGCTCGCGCTGCGGCAGCGGGAAGGCATTGAAGAAGAGCGACGCCAGGTAGTAGTTCAGGCTGCTCGTCAGCCGGGACCGCCGGTCGAACTGCTCGGGATGAAAGTGAGCCTGGAAGAATTCCTTCAGCATCGCCGGGGCCACGCGGTATCGCCAGCGCGGAGGCAGGGCGGCGAGGATGGCCAGCGTGTCGAAATGACTCTGGTGGTTGGCGGCGAAGACCACCGGTCCCTGCAGCGCGTCGAGATGTTCCAGCCCGCGGACGTCGAGACGCATGAACAGGCGCGCCGGCGGCAGGATCCAGGTCGGCAGGCTCACGCGCCGTGCGGCACGGGCCGGAGCGCTTCGAGTCCAGGAGGCCGAAGCGTCCGTGATGGCCTCCCGGACCTTCGGACCCTCGGACCCTCCGGACCCTTCGAGCGGACGGATCAGTGCGTCGAGATCCTCGACGGTCCTCGCTGCGGCGAAGCTCACTTCGTCCACGGTCACCTGGAACGTCTCTTCCAGCGCCATCATCAATTCAACCCGTTCGAGCGAACTGAGGCCGAGCTGCTCGATGGTGGTGTCGGGGCCGATCGTGCGTCCGGGAGCAAAGCGCTCGAGGACCTGCGCGGCGCCCGCATGCGCATGGACCGCGGGGGCCTGTGCCGTCTGACCCGACAGCCACTGTTTCAGCTCGCGGCGCCGCAGCTTGCGCATGCCTTCCGTCCGTGGAAGTTCGCCGGCCGTCCATTCCGCCGCCGCGCGGATGCGCTGGTGGTCCGCCAGCCGGCTGTTGGCCTGACGCACGATCTCGTCGAGGTCCGCTCCCGGCTCGAGCACGACGACGGCCTGCACCCGTTCGCCGGACGCGGCCCCGCCGAGGGGCAAGCCGACGATCGCCGACTCGCGCACGCCCGGCACGGCGTTCAGCACCCGCTCGACATCGTCCGGAAAGACGTTCAGCCCCTCCGGCGTGACGATCAGCTCCTTTTTCCGGCCGCGGATGCGCAGGTTGCCGCCCGCGTCGAGCTCGCCGATGTCGCCGGTGTGAAACCATCCGTCGCGGAAGGCGGTGCGTGTCTCCTCGGGCGCGTTGAAGTACCCGCTCGTGACGTTGTCGCCCCGCACCAGGATCTCTCCGTCTTCGGCGATCCGGACCTCCACGCCGGCGATCGGTTTGCCGACCGCCCCGGCCGACCCGTGCAGCGGATGGTTGAGCGTGACGACCGGCGCCGTTTCCGTCAGTCCGTACCCCTGTACCACGACGAACCCGAGGCTGCGCCAGAAGGCCTCGAGCTCGGGATCGAGCGGCGCGGCGCCGACGACGAACGCCCAGAACTTGAAGCCGAACATCTTGTGAACCGCGCGGTACCGCCACCACCGGCGGAGCGGATGCATCCGTGTTTCCCTGCCCTCCAGCGGGAGCTTTCGCGACAGCACGTACTCGCGCAGCACCTCCAGGACTTTCGGCACGCACACCAGCACCGACACCCGGCGGTCGTGGATCTGCCGGACGATGTCCTGCGGCGAGAAGCTGCGGCTGAAGACCACGATGCCGGGCAGCATCGGCGGGATGAACGTGGCCATCGACTGGCCGAACATGTGGCTGAGCGGCAGCAGGTTCAGGAATCGGATCGGCGCGAAGGGCTTCGCGTACTTCCGGTACTTACCGATTTCACGCTCGATCGGTACGACGTTGGCGAGGATGTTCTTGTGGCTGAGGACGACCCCTTTCGGGTCCGCCGTCGCGCCGGACGTGAAGATGATCTCGGCGACGGTCCCGGGATGCGGGGTGTGGGATGCGGGGTGCGGACCTTCCGGACCTTCCGGACGTTTCGGACCCTCCGGACGCGCAGAGATGCTGCTGATGGGCCACACCGGTCGCGCCGCCTCGGGAACCGTCACCGTGTCACCGGCGACGATGGCCTTCGCATCGACGATGTCGGCGATCCGGAGGACGAGGTCGCCCGGCGACCGGTGGTCCACGGGGACGGCGATGACCCCTTCGAGCAGGCATCCCCACAGGACGGCGAGCCATTCCGCCCGGTTCTCGCTCCAGATCACGACTTTGTGGTCGGCGGCGATGCCCGCGGTGCGCAAGTGTGCCGCGAAATGCCTGGCGGCCGCGGTGACCTGGCGATACGTCCAGGTCCGAACCCGGTACCCGTCGTCGGACACGACGAAGTCGGCATCGATCCGCGAGAGATCGTCGAAGAAGTCGATGAGCGTGCGCTGCGCCATCCGCTGAATTATCATGTGAAATCCATGTCGCTCCCGCCGGTTTTCGCCGCCAGCGCGCTGTACGACAATCTGCTCCAGGCGGCGTTGCGGCAGTTCTTCAGCCGGGCGACCTTCGAAACCGAACCGATTCCGTCGCTGTCGTCCGACGGCCGGCTGGCGATCGAACCGACCCACGACCCGTCGGTCCTGTCGATCCGCTGGTTTGGGTACCGGCACGTGCTGCACGTGCCGGCGCGGCGCCCGTTCACGGCGCATGAGGTGCGTCTGGCGCGGGCGATCGGGACGGTGCTGGCGACGCGGTACCGCGCCATTTTCGATCCCAAACAGATGCTGGACCGCGGGGACCTGTTCCGCGGGGCGATCGAGGACCGGTATGTCGGAGCCTTTCTCGATCCGGCGGCGCCCGATCCCTCGCACACCCGCTCCGAGCTCGTCGCCACGGCGATCGAAGTGCTCCGCGTGGCCGCGCTGTCGAGTTACGAGAACCGGGCGATTTCGTCCGGCGTGCTGCTGCTCGAGGGAGAGGCGGACCCGGTCCGCGGTCATGTGACCGTCGGCGGAAACGAGTATCGTTACTCACAGGCGCTCACCGGCATCAAGAGCTTCTACCGCCTCTGCGACGGACTGCGCACGCTGTTCGTCGTGGGATCGACCGGCGCGGTGCTCGACATCGTGGAGGTGACCCGCTACGCGCAGCAGGCGCCGCTCGTGGTGCCCTGTCCGATCGCGTATCGCTCGCACGCGCTGGCGACGGCGGGCACCCGGAACATCTGTATCGTCCTGAGCCCGTCGCACGAGATCAAGGTGTTCGCGGAAGGGGCGCAGGTCTACAGCTTCCGGAATGCGCGCTGGCATCTGCTCGACCTTCAGGCGAAATACGAGCTGTGGGCGGACGCGGTCGGCAACCCGACGCTCGCCGAGCGGCTCTTTCAGACGGCGCTGGATCTCGCCGACGCACGCGAAGGGGCCCTGTTCGTCGTCCTGCGGGACGCGGCGGCGTCGTTGCCGCTGCTGGTGGCGCCGGGCGATCAGCTCGACGCCATGCGGCATGTGGCCGGCGACGTGCCGTCGCGCGCGCAGCTGCTGCACGTGCTGCGCGGGCGGAACGCCACGGGACTGGATCCGGCCGTCCTCGAAGGACTGGCGCGAACCGACGGCGCCACCGTCATGGACGGATCGGGCCGCCTGCTCGCGGTGGGCGCCATCCTGCTGCATACGGAACCGCCGGAGCCGCACTCGAACCTGGCGGTCGAAGGGGCACGCACGACGGCGGCGATGGCGGCGGGGCGGCACGGTGCGGTGTTGAAGGTGAGCGAGGACGGACTGATCACCTTCTACGACCACCAGGAAAGGATTTGGGATATCTAGACCGGGACTGGAAGCTGACGGCTGACTGACAAGGAGCGCCTGCGGCCCGAGCGAGCGGCCGGAGGGGAGCGCCGCTTTTGCGGCGCCCG
>JBBECO010000283.1:0-9604 GCA_040881785.1 Vicinamibacterales bacterium | reverse complement strand
CGCGCGTGGAGATTGCCGCCAACCGGGCGGGAGAGGCCGTCGGCGCGGACGGGGACCACACGCCCGCCCCCGTCGGCATGCACACGGACGTCGGCGCCGCCTAGCTACACGGATTACACGGATCACACGGATCAGTACGGCACGCGGACGCCGGGCATGTCGGCGGGAAAATCCTTCGTGTTGCGCGTGATGAGCAGCGCCGACTCGGACTGCGCCGTCGCCCAGATGATCGCATCCGGCAGCCGCACGCGGCGTCCGCGGCGGAAATCGACGGCTTCCCGCGCAATCGTCCGCGTCACATCCACGACGCGGAAGTCGCGCAGGAACATCTCCACGACGTCCGCCTCCTCATCGCCGCCTGCGCCCACGAGCACTTCCATCCAGGTGACGATGCTCACGAGGCGGCTCTTGTAGCGATCGATCTCAGTCCGGGACGCCTCGACGCCGTTCAGATAGTCGATGAGGATGTTGGTGTCGAACAGGGCCTTCATCGCCGCTTCGCGGGAGCGGGCCGGTCCCATTCCTTCCGGCGCGCCTCCTGGTAGGCGAGCCCGGCGCCGCGCTTGCCGGCCCACAGGCCGAAAGCGGTCGCCGCCGACGGGCTTTCCAGCCGCAGGTAGGCGGCGATGGCGCGCCGGATCGCCTCGGCGCGCGAGATGTCCTCACGCGCACACAGCGCATCCAGGGATTCGAGCTGGTCCTCCGGGAGTTCGATGATCGTCCGCATGGCGTCATCATACCACGTCATCATTGCCTGGCGGCCGAGACCTTCCCCGCACCCTCGGCGTAGGTCCCCGCACCGTCAGCGTCAGCGCCGGCACCCTCAACGTCAGGCCCCCGCACCCTCGGCCGGCGCGTCCCTCAGCCGGGCGCCGGCGCGGATGCCCGCTTGTGATCGCTGGCGCGTTCGAGGCGCGCGATGCGTTCGGCCAGTTCCGAGGAGACCGCAGACGGACCCTTCGTCAGATACGCCTCGAGATCCGCATAGGTGAAGCCCATCTCGTCTTCGTCGGTCTGTCCGAGCCACAGACCGGCGCTCGGCGGCTTGTCGATGATCGGCGCCGGCACGCCCAGCTCGCGCGCGAGCGTGCGCACCTCGCTCTTGAGCAGGCGGCCGATCGGCAGGAGGTCCACGCCGCCGTCCCCGTACTTCGTGAAGTAGCCGATCGTCAGCTCGCTGCGGTTGCCGGTGCCGGCGACGAGGTAGTTCAGCGAATTGGCGACGAAGTAGAGGCTCGTCATGCGCAGGCGCGGCTTGATGTTGGCGAGCGGCAGCCGCGCCTTGAGGTCGGTCTCGTCGGTCGCGACGACCGGCCGCTGGTCGAGCGGCAGCTGTCCGATGGCGTCGCTCAGTCCGGCGCGGAGTCCGTCGTAGGCCTCCGACAGGTCGATCCGGATCGCCGGCACGCCGAAGTGGTCCGCGGCCAGCCGGCCGTCCACTTCGTCCTGCGGATCGCTGTGGCAGGGCATGATCACGCCGACGACGCGTCCGGGCGCCGCCTGCGCGGCGAGCCCGATCACGACGGCCGAGTCGATGCCGCCGCTGAGGCCCACTGCGATGCCGCGCGCGCCCGCCGCGGCGACCTGTGCCTGCATCCACTCCGCTATCTGCTTCGCGCGTGTTGACATTGAGTTCCCTGGTTTCGCCCGGCCTGAAGGCCGGGCCTACATTCGCCCGGCCTGAAGGTCGGGCCTACGGGTGTCGTTCGAGGGGTCACACAACCGGTGAGGACTCGCGCTGCTCGATGATGCGCAGGAACGCGTCCACGAGCGCGGCATCGAACTGCCGGCCGCGCTGATCCTCGATCTCCGCGACCGCTCGGTCAACGGGCCAGGCTTCCTTGTAGGGCCGGTGCTGCGTCAGGGCGTCGAAGACGTCCGCGATCGCGACGATCCGGCCGGCGAGCGGGATCGAGTCGCGCGTGATGCCGGCATAGCCGCAGCCGTCCCACCGCTCGTGGTGGCTGAAGGCGATTTCCTCCGCGAGCCGCAGAATCGGAAAGCGGCTGCCCGACAGGATCCGCGCGCCGATGGTCGTGTGCGTCTTCACCACCGTGAGCTCGTCGTCGGTCAGCTTGCCGAGCTTCAGGAGGATCGAGTCCGGAATGCCGATCTTGCCGACGTCGTGCAGCGGCGCCGCGCGGCGGATCAGCGAGACCTGCGCCTCCGGCAGCCCGGTCTGCTTGGCGATCAGCGCCGCCATCTGCCCGACCCGCTCGGTGTGCTGCCCGGTGTTGTCGTCGCGGAACTCCGCCGCCTTCGCGAGCCGCTCGATGATCTCGAACTGCGCCCCTTCGAGCTCGCGCGTCCGTTCCCGGACCTTCGCTTCGAGCATCTGGTTCTGACTCTGGATCTGCAGGTAGAGAAACCGCGTCTCCAGCAGCGTGCCGATGCGCAGCAGCACCTCGTCGGTGTTGAACGGCTTGTGGACGAAATCCTTGGCGCCGCGCGAGAGCGCGTCGCGCCTCGCCTCCGGCGACACATCCCCGGTCAGGATCAGGATGGGCAGGTAGGTGGCCTCGACGATCTGGTTCAGCTCGTCCATCACCGCCAGGCCGTCCAGGTGCGGCATGTGCAGGTCGAGCAGAATCAGGTCGGGCCGGAAATCCACATACAACTTCGTCGCCTCGCGCGGATCGGTCGTCGTCTGAATCCGCGCGAACCCGGCGCGCTCGAGGAGCCGGCGCAGCACCTCGACGTTCGGTGCCTCGTCGTCGACGATGAGGATGCGTGCCTTTGTGAATACCCGTCGGGACATGGGGAATAGGCGCTAACTCAGCCCGGCGCGCTGTGGCGCCTGCCCTGAGCGAGCGAAGCGAGTCGAAGGGTTGACGATCGCTTCCGCCGCCGGTGAATCCGGCCACACGACCGCGGGGGCCGCAGTATACGCCGCGTGCGCCAGCTGCGCCTGGAACAACGCGGTCTCTGACGCATAGAACACCAGCTTCAAATAGTGCCGGGCGACGATATAGGCCTGTCCGAGCAGCAGCACGGCCCACAGTCCCAGCCCGGTACCCGGCGCTCCGGGTGACAGCACCGCATACGCGGCCAGCAGCAGGACGAAGGCGAGACCGTTCAGCAGGTAGAGCGCCGTCACGCGGCCGGCGTGCCGGCGGACGAAGCGCGCACCTGCGGCGATCGCGCCGATGGCACTGCGGCGGTCCTCGACGACGATCCGGATCCGCGCGTAATCCAGGATGAGATTGAAGAGGATCAGCGCACCGCCAAAGAGCAGGTAGCCGGCGATCCGGATGAGCAGCGCCGTGCGTTCGGACGTCAGGTCTGCGATCAGCGCCGGATAAGCCTCATCGAAGATCCAATGGTGTACGTGGAGGAAGAGAAAGGTGTAGAGGAGCCAGGCGATGATACCGAGCCGGAGGAAGCGCCAGAAGTGGACGCCGCAGGCGGCGAAGAACCCCGCCGTTCTGGTGCGGCGGTCCCGTGCCAGGCGGTCGATGACGCCGCCGCTCAGGAACGACCAGATCAGCATCCAGGCGGCCGTGGCGCCGGCAATCGTGGACGCCATGGGCAGGTTGTCGAGGAGCGCGCTCAGGTTGTCGAGCACCGCGCCGAAACCAATGATCGAGGGGGTGAAGGTGGCGCCGAGCCCGCTGGCCTGCGCCAGGAACTCCTGCCACCACTCGTAGCCGGCGCCGGCCGCCGGGGCCTCCGCGGCCAGGCTGCGGCCGAAATGCGCCTCGAGCATGCCGCGCAGGGCCAGCGACAGCGGCAGCGCGATCAGCAGCGTCACCGCGCTCATGCCGGCCACGAGCATCGGCGCGCCGTTCACACGGCGGATGCCGTCGCGAAACGCGGGCCACGGCCTGCCCGTTCGCCACGGCTCAACACGGTTCAACACAGGTTCAAATGAAGAAGCCATAGGTGAGCAGATGGTCCTGCAGCCAGATCAGCCAGGCCAGCGACCACTTCCGCGCGGCGGCCGGCCCTGCGGGCTTCAGCGTCGCCGAGTTGTTCGTCCTGTTCACGTCGAGCAGCAGCACGCGTTCGGGATCCACTTCTGCGGTCACGGCGCGAACAGGCTTCTCGACGTCGAACGCCTTCCAGCGATCCTTGCCGTCCCAGTTCCAGCGCTGTTCCTCGCCGTTCTCGAAGACGACGCGGACGTCCACCGGGAAGATGCCTTCGCCGAGCCTCCGCACGACCAGCGTCGTCCGGAAGGCGCCGTCGGCGCGGCGGGCCGGGTCGAACGACTGCGCGCCGGGCTCGCCGAAAAAGCCGCGCTCGCTGGCCGGCGCGCTGCGGAAGACGTCCACGGCATAGTCGAAGACGTTCGAGCTGCGGTGGACCTGGTCGAAGAACCAGGTGAGGTCCTGCCCGCTCACCTCGTTCGCGACGGCGAAGAAATCCTCGGGTTTCGGATGCTTGAACGCGTACCGCTGGAAGTACGTCGAGAGGATCCGCTGCACCGTGTCCCATCCGAGCATGCGCTCGAGCGTGTGCAGCCACAACGCCGTCTTGTTGTAGGTGATCGCGCTCGCCGAGCCGGGCCAGTAGCGCCAGGTCGGCGTCGACTGGTCATCGTTCTTGGCGACCGGGCGGTAGGCCGGCATCCGGTTGCCGTCGGTGTCGCGCGTGATCGAGAGGTCCTCGAACGACCAGGGAATGAGCTCGCCGAAGTACCGCTTCGTGTAGTAGTTCGGATAGAAGACCTGGTCCATCACGCGGGCCGTCGAGTACGTGTTCAGCCCCTCGTCCATCCACGCGTGTTCGAACTCGTTGCTCGCGATGATCCCGTACCAGAACTGGTGGCCGGCTTCGTGGACGGTGACCCCCTCGGGCTGCCCGGCGCGCGCCGGCACGAAGAGCCGCGTGCCCGAGGTGAACAGCGTCGGGTACTCCATGCCGCCGGCCCCGCTCTGCCACGCGGGATCGATGACGGTGATGTGGCCGTAGGGATAGGGGCCGAACCACTCGCCGTAGTACTGGAGCGCCGCGCGGGTGGCGGCGAAGTGACGCTCGGCCTGTCCCTCGTGTTCCGGCTGCAGCAGAAGGCGGATGTCGACCGCCGGCAGGGTCTCGTGCTCGAAGCGTGCGCGCTTCTCGATGTAGTCCGGGCTCGTCGTCCAGGCGAAGTCGTGGACGTCTGCCTGGGAGTACGTGTGCACCGTTCGGTCGCCGGCGCCGTCGGTGCGCGCCGTCTCGCGGCCCGTCGCGCCGACGACCCAGCCTTTCGGCACGTCGAGCTGCACGTCGTAGACGCCGAAGTCGGCGAAGAACTCCGTCGTGGAGTGGAACTGATGGCAGTTCCAGCCGCTGTCTTCGAGGACGCCGATCTTCGGGAACCACTGCGCGATGAAATAGAAGTCGCCGATCGCCCCCGTCCGCGAGAAGGTGCGGGGCACGCGCGCCGTCCAGCCGATCTCGATGTGGATCGTTTCGCCCGGCTGCACCGGCTCCGCAAGCGGTGCTTCGACCACCGTCCGATCCTCCGCATTCCCGTCGTCCGGCGCAATGAACCGGAGTTGCGTAAAGACGTCGTCGGCGGCCCCGCCGCGAAGCACGCGCATCCTCGACAGATCGATCCAGCCCCAGTCTTCAGAGGGACGCCCGGCGAGTGGCGTATTGCCGCCGAGCATGCGTCCCCGCATCCAGCTCGACCGGGTATTTCGCCAGGCGTTGTAATAAAGGTGGAACTGCAGCGTCGAGGCGGGGGTGTTCGACGTGTTGCGCCAGGTGATCGTTTCGTCGCCGGTGATCGTGCGCGTGGCGGGGTCGAGTCTGGCGGTGATGCGGTAGTTCGCGTTGCGCGGGGAGAGCGCGTCTGGCGCCGCGACCGGGGCGGCGGACCGATCCTGTGGCGGCGCGGCCGCCGGGGCGGGCGTTTGGGCCTGAGCGCCGGTGAGCGCCAGCCAGACGAAAGCCACCACTATGCGGGGGAACACGGGCCAATCCTACCAGAACGAGGGAGCGGCGCATCCGGGGCCGGACGCGCGCGAAGGACTATAATCAGCGGTCATACTCATACTTGCAGGAGCATCATTCATGGCATCACAGACAGGACCGATCCGGGTCATCCATTTCGGGCTCGGCCCGATCGGCGCCGCCGTCGTGCGGCAGGTCGCCGGCCGCAAGGGCTTCAAGATCGTCGGCGCCGTCGACATCGATCCGGCCAAGGTCGGACGGGACCTCGGTGAGCTGACGGGCCTCGGCACGCTGAAGATTAAGGTGTCCGACGATGCGAGAAAGGCGATCAAGGCGTCGAAGCCGGACGTCGCGGTGCTGTGCACGAACTCGTCGCTCAAGAAAGTGCTGCCGCAGATCGAGGCGATCCTGAAGCTGAAAGTGCCGATCGTGTCGACGACCGAGGAGCTCGCCTATCCGACGAAGGTGAACATCAAGTACGCCCGGGCGATCCACCAGATGGCGAAGAAGTCGAAGGTGGCGGTGCTCGGGACGGGCGTGAACCCCGGGTTCGTGATGGATGCGCTGCCCGTCATGCTGACCGGCGTGTGCGAGCGGGTGGAAGCGGTGCGGGTCGACCGGATCCAGGATGCGCGGATCCGCCGTCTGCCGTTCCAGCAGAAGATCGGCGCGGGCCTCACGCGCGAGCAGTTCCAGAAGAAGGTGGATGATGCCAGCGTCCGGCACGTCGGCCTCGCCGAATCGGTCTCGATGATCGCGGATGCGCTCGGCTGGAAAGTCGACCGCATCACCGACGAGATCCAGCCGAAGATCGCCTCCGAGGTGGTGTCCAGCGAGTTTCTGGCCGTCGATCCGGGCTACGTCTGCGGCATCGTGCAGGACGGCATCGGGTATCGCGACGGGAAAGCCGTCATCACGCTGCACATGGAGGCGTATCTCGGCGCGCCGGAATCGTACGACGCGATCGAGATCACCGGGTCGCCGGCCCTGAAGATGAAGCTCGCCGGTGGCGTCCACGGGGACATCGCCACGGCCTCGATTACCGTGAACTCGATCCCGAAGATCCTCGACGTCGAGCCCGGCCTGCACACGATGCGCGACATGCCGCTGCCGTCGTACTTCGGGGGGAACCGGTAGATCGCTCGCAGCGTGTAGCGCAGCCCTTTTAGGGCTGCCCTGTGGATAGGATCGGTAGATCGGTAGTCGGTAGACCGGTAGATCGGCGGATCGTTTTGCTCGGCGAACGGTCTCCCGAGCGCTTACTCGTGGCGTCTTTGGTTAGGTTAGCGGGTAGTGCGGTGGGGCCATATCGGTTCCACGGCGCCTCGGCCTCACGCGCGGAAAAACGACCTTCGGCGCGAGTCTTACGGTGGCGGCTTCGGCTGGGGCGATCCGAAAGCCGGCGCCCAATCGCTTGGTCAGTGGGGTCGTCCGAACGCTGTTGGCGAATCAGCGCCTCCGCCGATCGGAACGCCTGCGGTGCGTTTTTCGGAACTCGCCCGCCTTCGCCTCGCCAACGGTTGCTTTCGGCGAGGCTTCGGCGGGCAAGCAGCGCGCTGGCCGCATCGCGCCGTGGCCCCGACATGGCCCCGCCGCTGGACCCGCTAACCAGAGATCTCGTGGCTTCCGGCTTTAGCCGGAAGAAAGCAGTTCGCTGAGCGCACGTGCACGAGGGAATCGGCCGCATGGATCTCAAGCAGTCTCAGCATCTCTCTCGCGTGCGTCATCTGCGCGAAGCCTTCGCGGCGGCCAACGAGCGTCTGGTCTCGCGGCTGCGCGCGGCGGACGCTGAGGCCGCGCAGCGGGTGGTGGAGGGCCGGTGGTCGGCGGCGCAGGTGGGCTGGCACGTCGCGGCCGTGAGCACGCGGTTCGCGGCGGTGCTCGCCGGGGAGGTGCCGGCGGCCAAACCGCTGCCGGCGGACTTCGTGGAGCGACCCTGGGCGGAGATCCAGGCGGCGATTCCGGAGCGGCTGGAGGCCTCGCCGGCGGCGGTGCCGCCGCCCGGGGTGACGCGTCATGATGCCATCGCGGCGCTCGAGGCGTCGGCCGTGCGCATGGCGCAGGCGCTGGACACGCTGACGCCCGAGCGGGGCGCCCGGATCGGCGTGACGAGTCCGGTGGTGGGGACGATCAATCTGTATCAGGTGGGGAACTGGGCCGTGTCACACGTTGAGCGGCACGATCCGCAGGTGCAACACGGATTACACGGATAACACGGATTTCACGGATTTACGCGGATTCGACAATCCGTAATCGCAGTCCGCAATCGACGATTCAATCTGCAATCGCCAATCGCCAATTCAATCGCCAATCGCCAATCCCCAATTCAATCGGCAATCGCCAATCGACGATCGACAATCAGGCGCCCAGCCCCCACCGGCGGCGCTTCAGGAAGAGTCCTTTCCGCGAGATTCCCAGCAGCTTCGCGGCTTCCTCCAGGCGTCCTTTCGACCGCTCGAGCGCGGCCTGCACCATGGTTCGCTCCAGCAGCTCGACGGCCTCGGGCAGCGACTGGTCCAAAGGGATGCGCAGCTCGGAGTCGGGCGCGGCGGCGGCGGGGATCGTGCGTCGGGTGGCCTGGATCTCCGGCGACAGGTGCGTGGCCGTGAGCGCGGCGTCTTTCTCGGCCATCGCCACCATGCGGTTCACCTCGTTGGCGAGCTGGCGGACGTTGCCGGGCCACGGGTAGAGCAGCAGGAATTCGAGGGCTTCGTCGGTGAGCGTCAGCCGTCCTTTTTTCTGCTGGTCGCCGAAGCGCCGCACGTAGTGTTCGACGAGCGCCGGCACCTCTTCGCGGCGATCGCGCAGCGGCGGCAGGCGCAGGCGGACGACATTGAGGCGGTAGAAGAGGTCCTGCCGGAAGGCGCCGTCGGCGACGAGTTGTTCGAGGTTGGCGTTGGTGGCGGCGATGACGCGCACGTCGACTTTCACGGGCTGCGATTCGCCGAGCGGATGCACTTCGTGCGTCTCGAGAAAGCGCAGCAGCTTCGGCTGGACGTCGAGCGGCATGTCGGCGATTTCGTCGAGGAAGAGCGTGCCTCCTTCGGCCGCGCGGATGATGCCGCTGAAAGCCCCCTCCGAGCCGGTGAACGCGCCTTTCCGGTAGCCGAACAGCTGGCTCTCGAGCATGTCGCGCGGCACCGCCGTGCAGTTGAAGGCGAGCAGGGTCTTGTCGGCGCGGCCCGAGGCCTGGTGAATCGTCTTGGCGAGCATCTCTTTGCCCGTCCCGGTCTCGCCGGTCAGGAGCACCGAGAGCGGTGTGGGCCCGATCCGGCGGGCGATGCGGACGATCTCCAGGACCGATTCGGAGATCCAGAGAATGTCGGGATCGCCGTCGAGCGCCTCGGTCGGCCAGAGCGCGGCGCGCTGTTTCTCTTCGCGGCGGTAGCGGTCGAGTGTGAGGCCGGTGGCGACGAGCTTGCGAATGGCGAGCCAGGTGCAGCGCGGCTCGAGGTCGTCGAGGGGGCGGGCGACGATCTGCAGGGCGTCGTCGCCCAGCGTGCCGCAGTCGATCGTGTCAGCGCCGGCGCCGGCGCGAGCCGCCTGGAGCGCCTCGCGCTCGCTCCAGCCGTGCGTGTCGAGCACGCGGAGCGTGCGCGCGCCGCGCGCGACGATGGCGGCGGACGGGGCGCAGCCGGTGCCCTGAATGAGCGCGAGCGCCTCGCGCGCGAGGATGTGCGGATGCCCCGCGACGTCCACGAGGGCAACTGCACTGTCGAGG
>JBBECO010000282.1:0-9607 GCA_040881785.1 Vicinamibacterales bacterium | reverse complement strand
GCTGCATCCCCGCTGATCCTCCAGAGGAGGCGACCATGCGTCCCATTCCATGTCTGTCATCTGTCCGGGTGATAGCCGCGTGCGGCCTGGCGCTGGCGGCGGCGTGCAGCGGCGGTGGAGGCGGGGGCGGCGGTGTCACGGCCCCGGGCTCCACGGCGCCGACGATCTCCACGTCGAATACGGTGATCTTCATCGGGCAGTCGGTGACGTTCGCCGCGACCGGCGGCGGCACCATCCGGTGGGGCGGAGACAATCCTGCGGTGGCGACCGTCGAGGCGACCACCGGCCGCGTGACCGGCGTCGGCAACGGGCGGGTCACGATCTGGGCCGAGAACGACGGCGGCAGAACGACGCGCCTGCTGCGCGGGCTGCCCTCCTACGCGGGCTCGTGGCAGGGAAACTACGACGTCGTCCAGTGCGTGGAGACCGGCGATTTCACCGGGAGCGGGTTCTGCCAGGCCTTTACACCGGGGCAGGGCCTGCAGCTGCAGTTGACCCTCACCCAGACCGACGACCGGGTCACGGGATCGTTCGTCTTCGGCACCGCCGCGCCCGGCGCGTTGAACGCGTCAACCGTCGCCGAGGACGGCAGCCTGCCGGCGACCGGGCTGTGGGTCAGCGGCGAAGTGACCGTCCGCATCGAGAACACGCGACTGGAGTCGCCGAGCGCCGGCACGATGGCCGGTACGTTCGATCAGATCTGGACGGTGGCGGGGACGACCGGGTCGGGCCTGCTGCGAAGCCAGCTCACCAACATGACGCGTACGTCGGGCGGACCGGCGTTCGGGCTCACCGCGCCGCACTCAGGGCCGATGACGCTCGACGACGTGATTCGCAGGTTCAGCGGACGGTAGGACCCTCGGACCCTCGGAGTTACCGCGTTTTCTCGCGGAGCCACTGGATGACGCTGGCGCGGTTCTCCTCGGTCATGAACATGTGGCCGCCGTCGGTCCAGATGATCTGCTTCGGCTGTTTCGCGAGCTTGAACAGCGGCTCGACGGCCGCCTCCCGGATCATGTCGGAATCCTGCGTGGCGTTGACCATCAGGAGCGGCCGCGGTGCGATGCGCCCGATGTAGTTGGCCGGGCAGGCGGCCGGCAGGTGATTGTTCTCGAGTGCGTCGTAATGCGCGCCGAACATCAGCACGACGGCCGCGAACCGCCCCTCGATGGCCCCGGCGATCGAGGCCGCGATCGCGCCCCGGCTGCCCCCCCACAGCGCCACGCGCTTCGGATCGATCCCGCGCTCGGCGACGAGCACGTCGAACGACCGGCTGACGTCCTTGGCGACCTGCGTGATCCACGACAGGTAGACCGAGGGCCGGTTGTACAGCTTCTCGTGCTTCTCTACCTCAGAGAACGTCGTGAGGAAGCCGTCCGCGCGCTCGCCGAAGTACTGCATGTCGATCGAGAGCACCGACCAGCCCGCGCGCGCCAGGAGGCCGGCCATGGGGAGCGTGCCCTCCTTGCCACTCGCCCCCCCGCCGTGCAGGAAGATGATCGCGGGGCGCAGCCCGCTGCTCGCGCCCCCCTGCTGCGAGAGGACGGCCGTCACCCGCACCCCGGCCGTGCTCTGGAAGGAGAGGTACTCACGCTTCAGCCCCTCTTCCTCCTCGGTTCGCGTTACCTTGAGTTCGAACGGCAGCCGCGGGTCGTACTTGAAAAAGTCCAGATACCCCTTGAAGGTGCGGTCGTCCACTGGACGCTTGAGCCACGCGTCTGGCGGCGCGGGCTTGATTTGGGCGACCAGCGGACCGGCCACGGCCGGCAGCGCGAGGCACAGCAGAAATATCCAGCGTCTCATTGCGTGTCTCCGGGATCGGTCACCAGGCGGAAGCCGAAGGCTTCGTTCGAGTAGCCCGGGTCGAACCACTCGACGTGCGACAGCTCGAACATGTATGAGGGGTCCATCCACGAGCCGCCGACCACTGCGCGGCGCCCGCTATCCTGGCGGCCCGAGATCCATTCGCGCGCGTTGCCGGCCATATCGTAGCAGCCGAACGGACTCAGGCCGGAGGGATACGATCCCACTGGGCGCGTGCCTTCCAGGCTGAAGTTGGCGCGGTCGTACGTGCCGCGCACGTCGCCGCCCCATGGATACGTCTCGCGGGAATCCCCCAGCGCCGCTCGCCGCCACTGCGCGAGCGACGGCAGCGCCTGGCCGGCCCAGCGCGCGAACGCGTCCGCTTCGTACCAGCTGATCCCCGTCACCGGATGGTCCCCGCGGCTGGGAGGATACGTGCCTCCCGACCAGCCCCGGGGCGCATGGACGCCCGTGCGGTCCACGAGCTTCTCGAGCGCCGTCGCGCGCGGTAACGTCACGCCGCCGATCTGCATGGACTCGTGCCAGAGCGACGCGTTCGCATAGCTGCCGGCGCTGACGAATTCCAGGAAGCGCGCGTTGGTGACCTCGTGGCGGTCGATGAGAAACGGCCCCACGCGCTCCAGACTGGACCCGAGGACGACGTCGCCGGCCGGAACGAGGACCATGCCGGCGGTCGCGGGGTGCGCGGGCGCAAGCACCGGCGTGAGCGCGACGTCCTTGCCTGGCTCGACGAGCACGTACCGCGTGACCGGCTGACGCCGGTCGGCCGTGACCTCGGCCAGGTACTCGCCGGCGACGAGACGGCGTGTGGACGTGACCGCGCCGCCGCCGGGCACCGGCGTCGTCCCCCCCGATGTGATCCTCACGAACGCGACCGTGGCGCCGGCCGGCTCGCTCACCACCGACACGGTGCCGGCGGTCGTCGAAGCGAGATCCGACAGACGCGGGTCACCGATGTCCAGGTTCGCCGAAGCCAGCTGCGCGAACAGCCCGTCGTGGTCCCCGGCGGCCGCGGCCTCCAGCAGCTGCGGCCTGAGCGTCGCCAGGGCATCGCTCCGAGAGTAGGTGGCGTAACCGGCGAATGCGAGGGCCAGCGCGGCGAGTACGGCTGCCCACGTGAACGTGCGGCGACGCCGTCGCGCGGTGCCGTGATCCGGCGCGGCCGGCACCGGCGCAGTCGCGGCCGGCGCCGTCGTCGCGCGGCCGGAATCGAGCTGCCGCTTCAGACGCGCCAGGTCGGCGCGCAGGTCGGAGGCGTGCTGATAGCGGAGCTCGCGGTCCTTTTCGAGCGACTTCGCGATGATGCGATCGAGCTCCGCCGGGATCCGCGAATTGACGGTGCCGGGCGACGCCGGCGACCGGTTGAGGATGGCTTCGAAGATGATCGCCGGCGTCGCACCCGTGAACGGCGGCGCGCCGGTCGCCATTTCGTAGAGCACGACGCCGAACGAGAACAGGTCGGTGCGCGTGTCGAGCGGCTCGCCGCGGGCCTGCTCGGGCGACATGTAGGCGACCGTGCCCATCGAGGTGCCCGGGATCGTCAACCGGTCGTGCGCGTCGGGCCGCAGCGACACGGTGGCGGTATCCGGTGAGGCCTGCTGGTGCGCGGGGAGGAGCTTGGCCAGGCCGAAGTCGAGGACCTTGGCGTGCCCGCGCGCGGCGACGAAGATGTTCGCCGGCTTGATGTCCCGGTGGAGGATGCCGCGCTCGTGGGCGGCGTCCAGCGCGTCGGCGATGCCCTCGGCGACCGCGAGCAGCTCGTCGACCGGCATCGGGCCGCCGGCGAGCCGGTGCTTCAGCGTCTGCCCCTCGAGCCGCTCCATGGCGATGAAGGGACGCCCCTCGAACTCGTCGATGTCGTAGACCGTGCAGATGTGCGGGTGGTTGAGCGCGGAGGCCGTGCGCGCCTCGCGGCGGAAGCGCTCGAGCGCCTCGGCGTCCACGGACGCCTCGGGCAGGAATTTCAAGGCGACCTGGCGTCCCAGTTTCAGGTCTTCTGCGAGGTACACGACGCCCATGCCGCCGCCGCCGAGCAAGTCGATCACGCGATAGTGCGAAACGGTCTGCCCGATCATGCCGCGACGATTCTACTCTGCCAGGGGTCCGAGGGGTTCTTATCGGACCCGACCGCGAAGGCGTGACGTGTGGCCACGCCCGGAAAAAAGGCAGCCCATAAAGGGCTGCGCTACACGTCTGGGTCGTCGGACCCTATCGGACCCGTGCGCGAAGTTCCTCGATCCAGTTCAGGACGATCGTGATCGGCCGCGACCGGTCCTGCTGGTCGGGGGGGTTCTTGACCATGACGAACCGCTTCCCGGCGGCGACGTCGTAGTTGCGCCCGGCGCCGCCGAAGAAGTACTGGCCGACGTCGAAGAGCGCCACCGGCTTCTCGAGCTCCAGCATCCCGCCGGCCTTCGGCACCTTGACCGCCATCAGCTTCCGGTTGCCGATGTAGTAGATCTCGCTGCCGTCGCGCGCCCAGACGGGCTCGGTCCCGCCGTCGGACGACACCTTGACCTGCATGTCGTTCACGTTCGGGAAGGGCCGGACGAAGACCTCGACGCGGCCGCCGGTCACGTCGGACTCGAACGCCATGAAGGCGCCGTCCGGCGAGAGCGCCGCGTTCTTCTCATCGTGTTCGCTCGTGAGGAGCGGGCGCACCTTCTTCTCCCCCGAGATGTCGGCGACGAACAGGTCGTTCTTCGCCCCGCCTGAGGTGGACCGGAAGATGACCTGTTGGCCGTCAGGCGTGACGGCATTCGGGAAGGGGACCAGCTTCTCGGCCGCCGTGTCGGTGATGCGTTCGGGCTGCCCGACACCGTCAGGCCGGTGGCGGAACAGTTCCTGGCGGCCGCTGGCGTTCGACGAGAAAATGAGCTGCTGGTTGGACGCCCAGAGACCGTACTGGTCCGGCCCCGGCTTGTCGGTGAGCCGCTGGAGGTCCTCCCGCTTCAGGTCGTAGATCCAGATGTCCTGTTCCTTGTCGCGGATGTCGAGCGAAATGCGTGCGCCGTCCGGCGAGACCCGTGCGTAGAAGATGTTGCGCGGCGCGATGGGGATCGGCGTCTCGCGGCCGCTCCGGTCCACCCACGTGATCGTGCGCGCCATCCCGACGCTGCCCGCGCCGGAGTGCACCAGATGGCCGTTGCTCGACACATCGAAGTTCGCACCCCCGGCGGGCTTGGTCCCGATGCCTTCGAGCACCGGCACCGGCGTGGCGCTCACGGTCATCGTTCTGATGTCGAAGGCGACGGCGCGCAGCGAGCCGTCCGTCGTCGCGTAGACGATGTGCCCGCTCGACAGGTATCGGGGACTGGACCCGTCCAGTTTGAGGCGGACGGTCCGTTTCGTCGCGCGGTCGAGCGCGGCGATCTGGCCGACCGGTGTTATGCCCGGCGTGCCGGCGAACGCGCTGAAGAGCACGATCTCCGTCCCCGGGACGGCGGTGGGCCAGAGGTGTTCGGTCTCGCCGGCGGCCGTGTCGAGATCGGTCAGCGCCACGGCCTCCCCCCCGGCGTTTGAGACGTGCTGCAGGGGGCCGGCCCGCATGCCGAAGACGATGCCGTCAGACACCCACGCCGCCCCCTGAACGAGCGACGAGGCCGTCGCCACGTGCACGGGCGGACCGCCCAGGATCGCGACCTTCTTGATCTGCTCCTGCGCCGCCTGATCCACGAAACCGACCCACTCGCCGTCGTCCGAGAAGAACGGCCCGAGGGCGCCCTCGGCGCCCCGCAGCGGCGCAGCCTCGAGCTGATCGAGCCGGCGGAGGTAAATCACCGTGCCGCTGCCGGACGTGCCGGCGACGTAGGCCAGGGTGCGGCCGTCGTGTGAAATGGCGATGTCGCGATGGGCGATAGACGTGAACAGGGGCGCCGAAGCCGTCGGGATGTGGAGGGACCGGACGGTGGATGGGGCCTCGGGCGGGGGCGGCATCCGCCAGACGCCGACCGCGGCGACGATGACGGCCGTGGCGACGGCGGTGGCGGCGAGCGGCGCCGCGCGCCGCCAGAGCGGCACCACGCGCGGCTCGCGTCCCGCGCGGAGATCGACCGGCATCATCACGGACGTTGTCGATCCGCTCGCGAGCCCTTCGTCGAGCTGCAGCATCCCTTCGGCGACGTCGCGGAGGCGCTTCTTCGGGTCCTTCTCCAGGCAGCGGCGCAGCAGGCGCCGCACCGGCGGCGGGAGGTCCGCGGGCAGCGCGCTCCAGTCCGGGTCCGTCTTCAGCACCGAGGCGAGCACGTCCGAGATGTCGTCTCCTTCGAACGCGCGGCGTCCCGCGAGCATTTCGAAGAACACGGCGCCGAACGCCCACACGTCGGCGCGGCGATCCACCGCGCGCCCTTTGGCCTGCTCGGGGGACATGTAGGCGGCGGTGCCGAGGATCATCCCGAGCTGCGTGGAGCGCTGGGTGAGCGTCGGCGAGTGCGCGACCGCCGACTGCGCGCTCTCGGCATCGGCGGCGAACGCCTTGGCGAGGCCGAAGTCGAGCACCTTCACGGTGCCGTCTTCGCGGATGTTGACGTTGGCCGGCTTCAGGTCGCGGTGGATGATGCCCTGCTCGTGCGCGGCTTCGAGGGCGGCCGCGATCTGGCGGACGATCGGCAGCGCGCGATCGAGCGGCAGGCCCGGCGAGGCGGTGTCGGTGCGCTGTGCCTCGAGCAGGGCCTGGAGCGTCTGGCCGTCCACCAGCTCCATTGCGATCGCGGCGTGCGGCGCGCCGTGCGCGGGGAGCTCGAAGCCGTAGACCTGCGCGATGTGCGGATGATTGAGCGAGGCCAGGACCTTCGCTTCGCGCTCGAAGCGCGCGAGGCGCTCGGGGTCGCTGGTGAAGAGGTCGGGGAGGACCTTGAGGGCGATGTCGCGGCCGAGGCGCGTGTCGTGCGCCCGGTAGACCTCGCCCATGCCGCCGGCGCCGATGGGAGCCGCGATGACGTAGTGACCGACGCGCGTGCCGGCGGCTAGCGGCATGGGCTCGGGCTCCTCATTATTTGGTGCGCGTGGGGCCCCACCCCTATCAAGCGCGTTGGGGCCCCACCCCCAACGCGGGCCGCGCCACGCATGCGCGCGTCGCGGCGGCTGAAGGCTCTCACGCGCTGCGGCTCGACTCGCTTCGCTCGCTCGCCGCGGCCGCAGGCGCTACCCCCTTCCCCAATCATCTCGACGATTTCGAAGACACCGATTTTCGTGCCGGCGGTCAGGCTCATGGGTGGGGGGGATTATATGGCGGCCCGCGCCAATCGTGTGGCCCGCCAACAGGCAGCCCATAAAGGGCTGCGCTACACTGCGGGATTTCCTGCACCTCACATCGTGACGTGTAGCGCAGCCCTTTATGGGCTGCCTAGACCGCCGGCTTGCCCCGCAACACGCCGAGCTGAATCAGCATCCCCGTGAAATCGTAGATGCGCCGCTCTCTCGTGATCAGGCCATTCTGGACGTCGAAGATCAGCACGCAATCGAACTCGATGCGCTTGCCGAGGCCCTGGATCCCCATGAATTCCCCCTTCTGGGTTGCCCGGACCTTGCCGGCCTGCATCGCGCGGTTGCCGTTGAGGCAGGGCTCTTCGAGGGTGACCTCCCAGTCGGGGAAGATGCGGAACAGCGAGACGAAGGACTGCTCGATGGCGCTGCGCCCTTCGGCGCGCGGGAACATCGGGCTGCGGACGACGGCGTCTTCGGCGTAGCCCGCCGCGAGCGCCACCGGGTCGCGTCGCTTCCACGCCTCGTCCTGGCGTTTCAACAGCGTCGGGATATCAGCCATCGTCACCTCGCGCCTCCGGGGGGCCATAGTATAGGTGCTGTCGCCCTTCAGGCTTTCCTGTAATTGGTTTTTCTGTAACTCGTGGCTTCCGCCTTCAGGCGGAAGAGGAGATCCTCCGTCGCCCTCCGCGTAAACTTGGATGGCGCCCGCTCACGGGCCGGCGCCGCATCCCAGTTGTTCAGGTGTCCTATGAGCGACGACGTTTATTTCGATGGCGACCCGGCGGTGGACAGCTCCCGCCGGCACATGGAACGCGTGCTGAAGGGGGAGCCGCGGCCCCGGAAGTGGCCGTGGCTCCTGGCGGCGATGGCCGGCGGCGGCTTGTGGGCGCTCTGGCGAACGGCCGAGCAGGTCCGTGCGGACAAGGAGCGCTCCCACCCGCCTCCTGACGTGTAGCGCAGCCCTGCGATGGGCTTCGTTTTGTTC
Source organism: Vicinamibacterales bacterium (assembly GCA_040881785.1). GTDB lineage: Bacteria > Acidobacteriota > Vicinamibacteria > Vicinamibacterales > 2-12-FULL-66-21 > JACDCA01. Next base: position 1,593 of record JBBECO010000282.1, on the reverse strand, counting down.
ACGAGCCTCGGCGGAGGCGGTTATGGGCTGGCCCTTTACGCCGGTGCGATGACCGAAAGCGACGCGCTCGTTGCGCCTTTGACTGCCTTCACCGGGATGCTGCCGTCGAACGTCGCGAGCGCGCCGCCCATCCGGACCGCGAGCCCGAGCAGATAGACGTCGGTGAGCTGGCGGTGCGAGAGGATCGCGGACGGCTCGAACAGCGTCTCGTCCAGCAGCGACACCGCATCGTTCCAGAACTCATGATGTCCGCTGGCGCAGAACGTGCGCAGGCTCGCGAAGAGCGTGGACCGGTCCGCCTCCACTTCGGCCTGCGGGTGGCTGAGGATGCGCAGAAAGCCGTTCTCGGTGAGGGAGCAGGTCGCCCAGCCGAGTTGCCGGTGGTCGTCGAACCAGTCGTGGGCAACCTCGTGATGCACGTGCGACGGGTTGAACAGCGCGATGAGCACGTTCACGTCGAGCAGCGCCCGGGTTTTATTCATCGTCGCGCAGCTGGTTGACGAGCTCCATCGTCAGGACGGGCGCGCCCGGGCGACGCGTGAGCAGCGGCACGCCGTTGCGGACAGCCTGGGCGGCGGACGGAGTCGGGTAGAGCGCCTTCCGGAGCAGTTCGGACACGACCTGCCCGGCTGTCTTCTTATGAAGCTCAGCAATTTCCTTGGCCGCACGGAGGACGTCATCATCTATATCTAACGTCGTGCGCATGACGGCCAGCATCACGCATCACGCATCAGATGTCAATCATCTGGATGATTATCATTCAGCGGATGGATGGATATCCTATACGCCGTCCGCAGGGGCTCGTTCCGGGTGTTACACTCGTTGTGTATGAAACGCACAAATCTTGTGCTTGACGAGCAGCTCCTGGAAGAAGCGACCCGGTTGAGCGGCGAGCGGACCTACTCCCGAGCCGTTGAACGCGCGCTCGTGGAGTTCGTGCGTCGGGCGAAGGCGCGGCGCATTCTGGAGCTCGCGGGTGCCGGCTTGTGGGAGGGGGACCTGTCGGTCGTGCGCGAGGATCGCGGCGTGTATCGGACGAAGCGCCGTGGTGCTCGTTGATACGTCCGTCTGGATCGAGGTCTTCCGCAAACCCGCGCGTCTGTCCTTGGAGACACTCCTCGATTTCGACGAGGTGGTGACCTGTCTGCCGGTCGTGCAGGAGGTGCTCCAGGGATTTCGGGATGAGGATGCATTCGCGCTGGCCCGCGATGCCATGCAGGCGCTCCCAACCGTCGAGTCACCCATGCGGCCGGACGTGTTCCTCCAGGCTGCCGATCTCTACCGCGCGGCTCGCCGTGTCGGCTTCACCGTGCGCTCGGGTGTGGACTGCCTCATCGCCGCGTGCGCGCTGAAGCACGGGCTCGAAATCGTGCACCACGATCGTGACTACGACACCCTCGCTCGGGTCTCGAGCCTGCGCGCTCGACGCGTGAAGTTCTGAGTGGATCTACCGATCCGACATGTAGCGCAGCCCTTTTAGGGCTGCCTCGAGGACGACGCGGTCCGCCGGCGATTGTCGGCCATCTCTGCACTAATCTAGAACGCATCTCACAAATCGCGACGCGAATGAGCGCCAGCGAATGAGCCACGCGA
>JBBECO010000281.1:48543-51877 GCA_040881785.1 Vicinamibacterales bacterium | reverse complement strand
GGCCGTCAGGAATAACGTGATCGATCAGGTGGGCAGCGCGTTCCGCCATCCGCCGGCCATCACAACTCGGACAGAGCCCGCGGCTCTTGCACGAAAACGGAACGAGCCGGTCCAGGCCGCAGTCGCCGCAGCGAAACCGCGCGAACCCGCCCGCCAGGAACCCGCACCGGAGGAAGTCCCGAAACGCGCGCTCGACGAACGCCGGGAGGCCGTCGCCGTCGCGCAGACGGGCCGCCTGGGCCAGGAAGGTCTCGAAGTGATCCTGCACGATCCGGTGAAGGACGCCGCCGGCGGGACGACGGGGTTCGTAGCTCGCGGACGGCCGGGCCATCCGGTCGACGAAGCGGAAGGCGTGCCGACCTCACAACTCGACGCCATTCGGCCAGAGCCGGCGATTGCGGTCGTCAGACGTTGCCGTTCTTGCGCCCTGTGAGGCGCGGGAGGATCGCGGATTCTGCGATCGCTGGGCGTGCCGTCCCTCACTCCCCAAGCGGCTGCGGCGCGTCGGGAATCGGATACACGACACGCGTGAACTGCCCTCTTTGCAGCAGCTCCCGCCCCTTTCCGCCGCGGCCGGTCACCTCGTACTTCATCGTGCTGATGGTCTGCTCCGCGCCGCGGCTCGTTTCGACGGTCAGCAGGTCCCGATCGCCGGTGGACGCGACGAAGCCGAGCACGCGGTCCTCGGGGGACGTGAGCTTGATCAGGATCACGCTGCGGCCGGGGCCCGAGGCGAATGGCTCGGCTGCCGCACGTATACTTTCCTGATGCTTCCTCCCGAAAAGCGCCCCGGTACGAAACGATTTGGTGTGCTGACCGGCGGCGGAGACGCCCCGGGGCTGAACGCCGTCATCCGCGCGGTCGTCAAGTCCGCGTCCAACTGCCACTGTGAAGTCATCGGCCTCGAAGACAGCTTCGACGGTCTGATCGAACCCGACCGCTGGCGGCTGCTGACGCCGAAGGACTGCGTCGGCATTCTCCGCATCGGCGGCACCATCCTCGGCACGACGAACCGCGGCAACCCGTTCGCCTACCCGGTGGATACCAGCGGGGGGAAGCGGGACTATTCCGAGCGCGTCGTCGAGATGTACCACGCGATGGGCTTCGATGGCCTGGTCGTCATCGGGGGAGACGGCACGCTCGCCATCGCGCATCAGCTCTGCCAGATGGGCATTCACATCGTCGGCGTGCCCAAGACCATCGACAACGACATCGTCGAGACGACGAACACGTTCGGGTTCGACACGGCGGTCAGCTTCGCCACCGACGCCATCGACCGGCTGCACACGACAGCCGAGGCCCATCACCGTGTCATGGTGGTCGAAGTGATGGGGCGCTACGCCGGGTGGATCGCCCTGTATGCCGGGGTGGCCGGCGGCGCGGACGTCATTCTCATCCCGGAGATCCCCTTCTCGATGGAACGGGTCGTCGAGCGGATTCTCACCCGTGAGAAGTTCGGCGCACGGTTCAGCATCGTGGTGGCGGCGGAAGGGGCGAAGCCGCTCGGCGGAAAAGTGTCGCTGATCAAGGAAGCCCACGGGGAATTCGTGGAGCGTCTCGGCGGCGTGGCGGCGCTGGTGGCGGCCGACATCGAGAAGCGCACGGGCAAGGAAACGCGCAGCGTCGTCCTCGGCCATCTCCAGCGCGGCGGAGCCCCGACGAGCTTCGACCGGGTGCTGGCGACCAGGTTCGGCGCGCGCGCCGTGGAGCTGCTGCTCTCGAAGGAGTTCGGCACGATGGTGGCCTTCCATCCGCCGGACATCGTCGCGGTCCCGCTCGAGAAGGTCGTCGGCCGCACGCGAAACGTCCCCCTGGATTTCGACGTCGTCCGCACGGCGCGGGCGATGGGGATCTCGATGGGGGACTGAATCGCTAATCCCTGATCGCTAATCGCTGATCATGGATCCCGAATCCCGAATCCCGAATCCCTGATCCCGGATCCCGAGTCGGAGATCCGGGATCCGAGATTCGTGATTAGGGATTGAGCGATGAGGGATTAGGGATTAGCGATTAGCGATTAGGGATTGAGCGATTAGAGATTAGCGATCAGGGATCAGGGATTCAACACGTCCAGGTATTTCAGCGCGCCCCCCGTGTTGAACACCACGACGGTGTCGGACGGCTTCACGCGGCCGTCGCGGAGCAGGACGCGCAGGGCGTGGAGGGCGGCGCCTCCCTCGGGCGCGGCGCTGATGCCTTCCTTCGATCCCAGTTCCCGCATGTCGCGGACCATGTCGGCGTCGCTGACCGCGATGGCGGTGCCGCCGCTCTCGCGCACCGCGCGGAGCACGAGGAAGTCCCCGATGGCCTTGGGCACGCGAAGGCCGTCGGCGACGGTCCTGGCGTTCTGCCACATCTCGGATCGCTCCGCGCCCTGCTCGAAGGCGCGGACGATGGGGGCGCAGTGCTCGGCCTGGACCGAGACCATCTTTGGCCGCGTGCCGGCGGTCTTCCAGCCGATGCGCTCCATTTCCTCGAACGCCTTCCACATGCCGACCATGCCGGTACCGCCGCCGGTGGGATAGATGATCCAGTCGGGGAACTGCCAGTCGAGCTGTTCGCCGAGCTCGTAGGCCATCGTTTTCTTGCCCTCGATGCGGTAGGGCTCCTTGAGTGTCGAGCAGTCGTACCAGCCGAGCGGTTTGCCGGTCTCGGCGGCGATCCGCCCCGCGTCGGTGATCAGGCCGTCCACCAGGGTGATGTCGGCGCCGTACAACTCGCACTCGCGGATGAACGGCACCTTGACGTCCTTCGGCATGAACACCCGGGCCTCGATGCCGGCCGCCGCGGCGTAGGCGGCCATCGCGTTGGCGGCGTTGCCGGCCGAGGGAATCGACATGACGCGCACCCCGAGGTGCGAGGCCTTCGTCACGGCGGCTGCCAGGCCGCGGGCCTTGAAGGAGTTGGTCGGGTTGAGCGATTCGTCCTTGACGAACAGGCGGGGGAGGCCGAGCGCCTCGCCGATCCGCCGCGCGTGGATCAGCGGCGTCCATCCTTCACCGAGCGTGAGCGGCGCCTCGCCGTCCAGGAGCGGCATCAGCTCCCGGTACCGCCACATGGTCGGCTCGCGCGCGGCCAGCGACGTCTTCGACCACGCGCGGGCCGCGTCGAGATCGTAGCGGGCCAGCAGCGGCGCGCCGCAGGTGCACAGATGCTGCTCGACGCGCGGATCGTACGGCCCGGCGCCGCAGGGCACGGAGCATTCGAGGTGGGTGAAGTAGCTCATGATTGTCGATCGTCGATTGTCGATTGTCGATTGGATTGGTCGATTTGGGATGGGGGATTGGATTGCCGGATTGGGGATTGGATTGCCGGATTGGGGATTGGATTGCCG
>JBBECO010000281.1:46750-48443 GCA_040881785.1 Vicinamibacterales bacterium | reverse complement strand
GGGATTGGATTGCCGGATTGGGGATTGGATTGCCGGATTGGGGATTGGATTGCCGGATTGGGGATTGGATTGCCGCATTGGGGATTGGATTGCCGGATTTGTGATCGGGGATTCCGAATCGTCAATCATCAATCGCCAATCCAATCCGCAATCCCCAATCAGCCAATCCAATCGCCAATCGCCAATCGACAATCGACAATCGACTGGAGGCTCACTTCCCCAGCAGCTCTGCATCTTTCTTTTTTTGCAGCTCGTCGAGCATGCCGATGTGCTGGTCGGTGATCTTCTGGACCTCGTCGAGACTGCGCCGCTCGTCGTCCTCGGAGATCTCGCTCGCCTTGAGCATTTTCTTGAGCTTGTCGTTCGCGTCCCGGCGGACCTGCCGGACGCCGTTGCGCCCTTCCTCGGCGTACTTGTGGACGATCTTCGACAGCTCCTTGCGCCGTTCCTCGGTGAGCGACGGGATCGGCACGCGGACGACTTTGCCGTCGTTCGACGGATTGAGCCCGAGGTTGGCCGTGCGAATGGCCTTCTCGACCGCGCCCATCTGCGAGGGATCGAAGGGCTGCACGATGATCATCTGCGGCTCGGGAATCGACATCGTCGCGACCTGGTTGAGCGGCATCGACGCGCCGTAGGCGTCCACGTGCACCGTGTCGAGGATCGTCACCGAGGCACGGCCGGTGCGCACCCCCCCGAGCTCCCGGCGGACGTGATCGATCTGCTCGTCCATCCGCTTCTTGACTTCGCCGAACAGGCCTTTCAGGTCACTGACGTCCATAACGCTCTCCGTTAGCTCCGTTAACTCCGCCCGGGCCCCGAGCCCCGGGCCCCGGGTTTCACACGCCGACCGTGGTACCGACCGGCTCCCCCATGATGACGCGGCGCAGGTTGCCACTGGTGCGCAGGTTGAACACGACGATGGGCAGCTTGTTGTCCATGCAGAGCGAGATGGCGGTGGCGTCCATGACCTTCAGGCCCCGCTCGAGCACCTGCAGGTAGGAAATCTGATCGTACTTCGTGGCCGCCGGGTCGGTCATCGGATCCGCGGTATAGATCCCGTCCACTTTGGTGCCCTTGAGGATCACGTCTGCCTTCATCTCCATGGCGCGGAGGGCCGCGGCCGTGTCGGTGGTGAAGTACGGATTGCCCGTGCCGGCGGCAAAGACGACGACGCGCCCTTTTTCGAGGTGCCGGACGGCTCGGCGCCGGATGAAGGGTTCGGCCACGGCGCGCATCTCGATGGCCGACGCCACGCGCGTGGGCACGCCGTTGTGCTCGAGCGCGTCCTGCAGGGCCAGGGCGTTGATGACGGTCGCGAGCATGCCCATGTAATCGGCCGTCGCGCGGTCCATGCCCTTGGCGCTCGCCGCCAGCCCGCGAAACAGGTTGCCGCCGCCGATGACGACCGCCGTCTGCACGCCGAGCGCCTGGATCTCGTGCACGTCTTTGGCGATCTGCGTCGTGACCGCGGGATCGATGCCAAAGGGGGCCTCGCCCATGAGGGCTTCACCGGAGAGTTTCAGCAGGACACGCTTGTAGGCGGGAGCGGACATCCGGACGATTATAGCTTCGACGACGGAATGCGGGGTGCGGGATGCGGGGTGCGGGATGCGGGATGCGGAAAAAAATGGAGGGCGCGCCGTTTTCGCCGCGCGCCCAATCCGCAATCCGCAATCGAATCCCCAATCCG
>JBBECO010000281.1:40353-46650 GCA_040881785.1 Vicinamibacterales bacterium | reverse complement strand
CCCAATCCGCAATCCGCAATCGAATCCCCAATCCGGAATCCGCAATCGAATCGGCAACCGGCAATCGACGATCGGAAATCGATCAGCCCTCGCCCAGCTTGAAGCGGACGAAACGCGCGATCGAGATGTTCTCGCCCATCTTCGCGATGGCGGCGGTGACGATCTGGCCGATGGTGACCTTCGGATCGCGGATCGAGGCCTGGTCCAGCAGACAGACCTGCTCGTAGAAGCTGTTCAGCTTCCCGTCGACGATCTTCTCGATCACCTGCGCGGGCTTGTCTTTCACCTGATCGCGGTAGATGGCCTTCTCGCGGTCGAGGATGTCGGCCGGCACGTCGTCGCGCTTCACGTACTGCGGGCTGGCCGCCGCGACGTGCATCGCGATCTCGCGCGTCAGCGCCTGGAAGTCCTCCGTGCGCGCCACGAAATCCGACTCGCAATTGACTTCCACGAGCACGCCGATCCTGCCGCCCATGTGGATGTAGTGGCCGATCATGCCCTCGTTGGTCGAGCGGCCGGCCTTCTTCGTCGCCTGCGCGAGGCCCCGCTTGCGGAGGATCGTGTTGGCCGCCTCGAGGTCGCCGTTCGACTCCGTCAGCGCCGCCTTGCATTCCATCATCCCCGCGCCGGTCTGGTCGCGAAGCTGCTTCACCATCGATGCCGTGATTTCCATTGTTGCCATCCGCTTCTCGCTCCTGTCACGGGACGGTTCACGAACCGCCCCTACTCGTACCTGCTGTACACAAAAACGCCGGCCCGGAAGAACCCCGGCCGGCGTGCGCGAACTCGAACGCGTTAGACCGACGCCGGGGTAATGGCCTGTTCCGGACGGGCCTGCCGGGCCGGGCGCGCGCGCCGGCGGTCGTCCCCTTCGCCTTCCGCGCCGTCGTCGGCCTGGGCCGACTCGCGCATGCCCCGGCCGCCCGAGACGGCGTCGGCGATCTTCGAGGCGAACAGACGGATCGCGCGGAGCGCGTCGTCGTTGCCCGGGATCACGTAGTCGACTTCATCCGGATCGCAGTTGGTGTCCACGATGCCGATGACCGGGATCTTGAGCTTGCGCGCCTCGTCCACCGCGATCTTTTCCTTGCGGGTGTCCACCACGAAGAGGGCGTCGGGCAGCCGCGACATGTGGCGAATGCCGTCGAGGTTCTTCTGCAGCTTTTTCTTTTCCTTCTCGAGCTGCGAGATCTCTTTCTTCGACAGCGAGTCGTACCGGCCGTCGGTTTCCATCGCTTCGAGATCGCGCAGGCGGGTGAGGCTGCGCTGGATCGTCATGAAGTTCGTGAGCAGGCCGCCCAGCCAGCGCTGATTCACGAAGTACATGCCGCAGCGCTGCGCTTCCTCGGCGATTGCGTCCTGGGCCTGCCGCTTGGTCCCCACGAAGAGGATGGTGCGGCCGTCGGCGGCCAGGTTCGAGGCGAACTGCTCGGCCTCACGAAACAGTTTGGCGGTCTTGGCAAGATCGATGATGTAGATCCCGTTCCGCTCCCCGAAGATGTACTGCTTCATCTTCGGATTCCACCGCTTCGTCTGGTGTCCGAAGTGGACCCCCGCTTCGAGCAAATCCTTCAACGCAATGCCGCTCAAGCTGCCTCCCATGACCTTACCGTTTGCTGAACTGGAAGCGCTTGCGCGCGCCCTTCTGTCCGTACTTCTTGCGCTCCTTGATGCGCGCGTCGCGCGTCAGGAAGCCTTCCTTCTTGAGCCGCGGCCGCAGCTCGAGGTTGTATTCGACCAGCGCGCGGGCGATGCCGAGACGCAGGGCGCCGGCCTGGCCCGCGATGCCGCCGCCGGCGATTGTCGCGAGGATGTCGAACTTGTCGCCCGTCTCGGTGACGACGAGCGGCTGGGTGATCTGGGTGCGCAGCGCTGCGGTGGGGAAGGCCTGTTCGATCGGCTTGCGATTGATGATCAACCCGCCGGTGCCCGGACGGAGAAAAACGCGGGCGGTGGACGTCTTCCGGCGCCCCGTCCCGTAGTACTGAATTCCTGCTGCCACTTATGCGACCTCGTGCGTGGTTGACGTCGGCCGCGGCATCTGCGCGGCGTGCGGGTGGTCGGCACCCGCGTAGACCTTCAGTTTGCGCCACATGGCTTCACCCATCTTCGTCTTGGGGAGCATGCCGCGGACGGCCTCTTCCACCATCCGCACCGGATTCTTCTGGCGCAGGTCCTTGGCGCGCTCCTGTCGAAGCCCGCCTTCGAAGCCGCTGTGGTACCGATACAGCTTCTGCTCTTCCTTGCGGCCGGTGAGCCGGACCTTGGACGCGTTGACGATCACGACGTGATCGCCGGTGTCGATATACGGCGTGTACACCGCTTTGTGCTTACCTTGCAGGAGGCGCGACGCTTCGGTCGCCACCCGACCCAGGACCATGTCGCTGGCGTCGATGACGTGCCACTGCCGCTCCACACTGCCGGCAGTGGGAACAAACGAACCCATTGGAAAACCCTTTCGGCCTTGAACGCTGGCTGCTGCCGACCGCTGACGTCGTCGGTGCAGACGGTCAGCCCCTGATGGAGGACGGCAAACCAAAAGGATACTGACGACCGGCGCGATTGTCAAGATGCGAGCCAACGCGTATCGGCCTGTCGATTCAGGCACTTACGTTCCCTACGGCGCGTACCGCGCGGCGTGTGGCCGTCGTCTGAGTTCAGCCCTGAAGACCCGCGCGATTACGTTTCTGTTGTCCGATGACCGAATTGTGCCACTGGCCCTGGCCAAACGCCTGGCTCAACTACCAGAATTGCACAGTTCTGCCGCTTTTGTGCGCCTCTGCCGCGTGGCATCCCCTTTGCGGAAGCGGATGAGCCGATAACCCCCAAGAACACGGGCCCGAAAGGGCGGTTCGTTGACACCCTTGTTGATTTGTTGCTAGGGTGGGCCGCTCCCTTTCAAAAGTTACGGCCTTTTTCAGACAGGAACCAACTCGCAGTGTTTCGCAGAGCGAAATCACTCGTCGGGCTCGACATCGGTTCGAGCGCGGTGAAAGCCGTGGAGCTGAAGGCCGCGGGCCGTGGCTATCGCGTCGCCACGTACGGCAGCGAGCCGCTGCCGCCTGACAGCATCGTTGACGGCGCGATCATCGACGGCGCCGCCGTCGCCGACGCCATTCGGCGGCTCTTCGACGGCCGGGGCATCCGCACGAAGGATGTCGCCGCCTCGCTGTCCGGCAACGCCGTCATCGTCAAGAAGATCACGCTGCCGGCGATGACCGACGCGGAGCTGGCCGAGTCGATCTACTGGGAGGCCGAGCAGTACATCCCCTTCGACATCCAGGACGTGAATCTCGACTACCAGGTGCTCGACGGGGCGGACGGCGGCAAGGGGACGATAGACGTGCTGCTCGTGGCGGCCAAGAAGGAGAAGATCGCCGACTACACCGGCGTGATCGCGCAGGCCGGACGCACCGCGGTGATCGTGGACGTGGACGCCTTCGCGCTGCAGAACGCCTACGAGGTCAACTACGGCATCGAGCCGGCGGCCGTCATCGTGCTGCTCAACGCGGGCGCCTCGGCGACCAACATCAATATCCTGAGCGGCGAGCAGTCGGTCTTCACGCGCGATGTCTCGATCGGCGGCAACGCCTACACCGAGGCGCTCCAGCGGGAGTTGAGCCTTCCGTACGAGGTCGCGGACCAGTTGAAACGCGGCGAGACGGTGGAGGGCGTCAGCTTCGAGGAAGCGCGCCCGGTGCTGCGGGCCGTCACCGAGAACGTGATGCTCGAGATCCAGAAGACGTTCGACTTCTTCAAGGCGACAGCCTCGTCGGACCGCATCGACCGGCTGGTCGTGAGCGGCGGCGCGTCGCGGGCCGAAGGGTTCACCGAGATCCTGGCCGAGCGGTTCGGCGCGCCGGTCGAGGCGTTCGACCCATTCCGGCGCGTCGCCTTCGATCCGCGCAAGGTTCCAGGCAATCCTGCGGAGATCGCGGCCACGGCGGCCGTGGCCGTCGGCCTCGCGCTGCGGCGGGCGGGCGACCGATGATCCGCATCAACCTGCTCGCGGTCGAGCGCGGGACGGCCAAGCGCGCCGCACTGATCCCGGCGGCGCATCGCGTCACGATTGCGGCCAGCCTGATCGTCCTCGGGACCGTCCTGGGCATCGGCTGGTGGTACTGGTCGCTGAGGCAGACGTCTCAGCAGATCGACGACGATCTGGGGCGCGCCAACACGGAGATCACGCAGCTCCAGTCGGTCCTGACGCAAGTCCAGCAGTTCGAAGCCCGGAAGGCGCAGCTGGAGCAGCGGGTCACCCTCATCGAGCAGCTGCGACGCGGGCAGGCCGGGCCGGTCCATATCCTCGACGAGATCAGCAAAGCGCTGCCGGACCGCCTGTGGCTCGTCGAGATGACGCAGCAGGGGGAGAACATCACGCTCGCCGGCATGACGACGTCGCTGACGGGTTTGTCGGACTTCGTCGCGAACCTCGAGACGAGCACGTGGTTCCACAAGCCGGTGGAGATCATCGACAGCCAGGTCGTGGGCGATCGGACGGCGACCGAGCTGGTGCAGTTTTCGGTGCGGGCCCGCGTCAACAACCCCGAGGCGCCGGCGCCGTTGCCTCCTGCGGCCGAAGGACGGCGGTGATGATCCCGCGTGCCCTCGTAAAGCGGCAGCGGGTCCATTCCGATAAGGCGGCAGGGCACTGATGGATCTGTCCCTCACCAGGCTCCCGTGGTACGGCCAGGTCGGCGCGTTCGTCGTCGTGGCGGGCCTCGCCCTGTTCGGATTCTGGAATTTCTACGTGAGCGACATGCAGGCCGACATCGACGCCCGGCGCGCGCGGCTGACGACGGCCCGCGCCGAGGTGGCGCGCGGGGTCGCGACGGCCCGGCGGCTGCCGGAGTTCCAGGCGCAGGTCACGCAACTGGAGCAGCAGCTCGACAGCCTCCGGGCGGTCCTGCCGGAAGAAAAGGACGTCGCGGAGATCCTGCGCCGCGTCGAGGGGCTGGCGATCCAGTCGAATCTGAAGATCCAGCGCTTCACGCCGCAGGCGCCACGGCAGGACGCGCTGTACATGGCGCTGCCGATCAAGCTGCAGGCCGAAGGGACGTACCACGACCTCGCGATGTTCTTCGATCGGATCAGCAAGTTCCACCGGATCATCAACGTGAGCGACATCCTGATCAAGGCGAAGCCGGACCAGCAGCCGAACGCGACCATCGTGGCCGAGTGCACGGCCACGACGTTCGTGCTGCAGGAGAAACCGGCGGCGCCCGGAGCGAAATGAAGCACATGCTCGTCGCGGCCGTTTGTCTCGCCGTCATGCCCGGGTGGGCGCAGCAGCCGCCGGTGGAAAAGCCGGCGGCACCGGCCGCCCAGGCGCCGGCGCCCCCCGCGTCGGGCTACACGTACCGGCCCGAGGGCCGGCGCGATCCGTTCGTCAGCCTTGTCGGCCGCGGCGCCGACCCGAAGTCGGCGGCCAACCGAGCGCCGGGCCTGCCGGGGATGTTGATCAACGAGGTCAGTCTCAAGGGGATCCTGTACTCCAAACAGCGGGAGGAATTTCAGGCCATGCTCCAGGGCACCGACAAGAAGACCTACACGGTGCGCGCCGGGCAGCGGCTGCTCGACGGGAGCATCAAGTCGATCACGGCCGACACGGTCGTGTTCTCGCAGGACGTCAACGATCCGCTGTCGCTCGTGAAGCAGAGAGAAGTGCGCAAGACCCTGAGGTCAGGCGAGGAGATCCGCGGATGACGCTGCTCAACTTTGTGCCAGGCGCGCGTGCGGCGTTCGCCTTCGTGATCGTCGCCGCGCTCGGCGCGGCGTCCAGCTCGCCGCGCGCCTCGGCGTTGCCGCCGCGCGCGACCGTGATCGAGTCGGTCAGCGCCGCGCATGGCGGCGAGCGCACGACCGTCACGCTGCGCGCGAACGGTCAGCTCACGCCGGTCAACGTCGAAGAGACGGCCGAGCGGCCGCGCCGGCTGGTGCTCGACTTCGCCGATGTCGAGTCGGAGGCGCCACCACAGACCGACGTCGGCGGCCCGCTCGTCCGGCGGGTCCGCATCGCCGTCAACAGCCACACGCCGCTCGTCACACGCGTCGTGATGGAAATTGCCGAGGGGGCGACGTACCACATGGTGCGGGGCGATGCACCCGGGCACGACCTGGCCGTGGTCTTCGAGCCCCGGCAGAACGCCACGGCCGTGCTGCTGTCGGCCGCCGACGCCGTCCCCGTGGAGCCGGAACCGGCCATCACGCTCGAACAGGCGCTCAAGAACGGCGCTGCGCTGGCGCCGCCGCCGGATGCGGCCGTTCCGCCACCGGCCACCCCGCCGCAGACGACAC
>JBBECO010000281.1:34349-40253 GCA_040881785.1 Vicinamibacterales bacterium | reverse complement strand
GCGCCGCCGCCGGATGCGGCCGTTCCGCCACCGGCCACCCCGCCGCAGACGACACCGACGCCGACACAGCCGCCCACGCAGCCGCCGGCGCAGCCTCCGACGCCGCCCCCGGCGCAGCCGCCGCCACCGCAGCCGGCACCCCCGGCGCCCTCTCAGGCGCTGACGCAGACCGGCGAGCGGCGCTATATCGGCACGCCGGTCTCACTGGACCTCGAAGGGACGGATCTGCGGGCCACGCTGCGCGCCCTGGTGGAGCACGGTGGCCTGAACGTGGTGTTCGATCCCAGCGTGCAGGGGACGGTGGACATCGTCGTGCGCGACATCCCGTGGGACCAGGCGCTCGAGACGATCCTGCGCGCCAACAAGCTGGGCTACGTCGCCGAAGGCACCATCATCCGCATTGCGCCGCTCAGCGTGCTCGCCGAGGAAGAAGCCGAACGGCGGAAGCTTTCCGAGGCCCGGGCGCTCGCCGGCGATCTGCACGTGCAGACGTTCACGCTGAGTTATGCGCGCGCGGCCGACATGCAGCCGCTGCTGACCCGTTCGGCGCTGTCGGCCCGCGGACAGATCCAGGTGGACACGCGCACGAATACGCTGATCATCACGGACCTGCCTGACCGGCTGCAGATCGCGGCGAACCTGCTGACGTCGCTCGACCGCGCCGAGCCGCAGGTCGAAGTCGAAGCCCGCATCGTCCAGACGAGCCGTGACTTCGCGAGGGCCATCGGCATCCAGTGGGGCCTCAATGGCCGAATGACCCCGGAGCTCGGCAATACGACGGGTCTGGCATTTCCGAACCGCGGCACCCTCGGCGGACGGCTGGGCACTCAGGGGCCGATTGGCTCCGAGACGACCGGCACCGCGGTGAACCTGCCGATTGGGGCGGCGAGCAGTGCGATCGGTCTGGCGCTCGGCTCCGTCAATGGCGCCTTCAACCTCGACGTCGCCCTGACCGCCCTGGAAGAATCGGGCAAAGGGCGCATTCTCTCGACGCCGCGCCTCACGACCCAGAACAACGTGATGGCGTTCGTACAGCAGGGTGTCGAAATCCCGATTCAGACCGTCGCGAACAACACCGTGTCGGTGACGTTCAAGCAGGCCGTGCTCAAACTGCAGGTCACGCCGCAGATCACCGCGGCCGGCACGGTGATCATGCAGATCAGCGTGACGAACATGACGGCGGACTTCAGCCGGGAGGTCAACGGCATTCCTCCGATCGACACCCAGGAAGCGAACACCCAGGTGCAGGTCGAAGACGGCGCCACGACCGTCATCGGCGGCATTTTCGTGAGCCGCGAGCAGGCCTCCACGGACCGGACGCCGCTGCTCAGCCGGATACCGCTGCTCGGCTGGCTGTTCCGGCGCGATTCGATGTCAGATGAGAGCCGCGAGCTGCTGATCTTCATCACGCCGCGGATCCTGAAGGGTTAGACCATGAAGAGATTTGTACTCGGTCTCTTGATTCTCGCGTCGGTGTCCTGCGGCGACATGGCCCGCCAGGGCACCGGCTCGTCCTATCTGGTGATCACCAGTCTCAGGGGCGCGACCGGCGATGATCTGCGGTCGGATGTCATCACCAACGGCACGATCTTCGCCGATTCCGCCTCGGTGGCCTTCTCCCTCGTGCTGAAGGATCCGGGCGGGCCCCCGCTTTCGCCCGCCAATCACATCACGGTCAATCGCTATCGCGTGAAGTTCATCCGGAGCGATGGGCGAAATACAGAGGGCGTGGACGTGCCGTACGCCTTTGATGGCGCATTCACGATCACGGTTCCTGGCGCCTCGAGCGCGAACTTCACGCTCGTTCGCGCTCAGGCCAAGGCGGAGGCGCCGCTCGGGGCGCTTGTGAACAACCTGCTGGTGATCTCGACGATCGCCCAGATCACCTTCTACGGCCACGACCAGACCGGACGCGAAGTGCTCGTCACCGGTCAGATCGGTGTGCATTTCGCAGACTGGGCAGACTGAGACCGTTCCTGACTGAAGCAGACCGGGTTCATATATGAAGGCAATCACACGATTTGTGGCGCTCGTGGTCGCGACGGCCGTCATGGCGTCCTGCACGATGAAGGACCAGGAAGCGCCGCCGCTGACAGGCCCGTCGGAGTTCGGCACCTCGGTGACCATTCAGGTGTCGCCGGACGTGCTGCAGCAGGACGGCGCGTCTCAGTCAGTCGTCACGGTGGTCGTGCGGAACGCGCAGGGACAGCCGGTGTCCGGCGTGCCGCTCCGCGCGGAGATCCGCGTCGACGGCATCCCCGTCGATTTCGGGTCGCTGTCGGCCCGCAACATCGTCACCGGGAGCGACGGGCGCGCCACCTTTGTCTACACGGCCCCAGCCGTGGGTGGCAGCTCGGAATCGCTGGTCGAGGTCTCCGTCACGCCCATCGGGACCAATTTCGCCAATGCGATCACCCGCAATGCCACGATCCGGCTTGTGCCGGTCGGAATTGTTCTTCCGCCGAGCAACCTGGTCCCGCTGTTCACCGTGACTCCGCCGAGTCCTCTCCAAGGGCAGACCGTCGTGTTCGACGCTCAGGCGAGCACCGGTTCGATCGCGCAATACCGCTGGGATTTCGGGGATGGATCGACGGGGGCGGGCGAAACGACGACCCACGCGTACGACGAAGTGGGTACGTTCGTGGCCCGGCTGACGCTGGTCGATCCGGTGGGCCGGACCGCGACGCGCAGCCAGTCGGTGACGGTTGGCCAGAGCGCGGCTCCCGTCGCCTCCTTCACGTTCGGGCCCGTGCCCGTCGTCACGAACGCGACCGTGCACTTCAACGCGTCCGCATCGACGCCGGGGCCAGGACGTACGATCATCGCGTACAGGTGGGATTTCGGCGACGGCTCGTCGGCACAGTCCGGTGTGCAGGTGGCCCACGCGTACACGGCAGCGGGGACTTACACGGCAACGCTGACGGTCACCGACGACCTCGGTCGTACCTCGGTGACGAGCCGGACGGTGAGCGTCGCGACCGCTTCAGTAGAATAGAGGCGATGGCGGACAATCCGCGCCTCGAGGAATTGCGACGTCGGGTCCAGTCGGACCCGGCGTCGATTGCGTTTGCGGCGCTCGCGGAAGAGTACCGCCGCGCCGGGCGGTTCGACGAGGCGATCGCCACGTGCGCGGCCGGCTTGAAACGTCATCCCTCGTATCTGTCGGCGCACGTCACGCTCGGCCGGTCGCTCATCGAGGTCGGGCAATACGACGAGGCGCGCGAGGAGCTTGAATTCGTGCTGCGCGCGGCGCCGGAGAACCTGGCGGCGATTCGCGGCCTTGCGGAAATCCATCATCGGCTGGGAGATTCCGTGTACGCGCCGGAGGATCCCACACCGGAGGGGGCGAAGCCGGTGCCGGCCCGGGTGCCGATGCCCCAGTGGTCTCCGGCGGTCTCCGCCGCCGAGCCCATCCCGACGGACCCGTCGCTTGCGGCGCTCGAAGCGTTTCTCGCCGCCGTCCGGCAGGCGCGCACCGCGGCCCGGCCCTGAGCCGTGCACGCCGATCGCCGCGCCCGCGCGCAGGGGCACCTCCATTCGCTCGACCTCGACGCCCTGATCGTCGGCCACCCGCCGAACATCCGGTATCTCACGGGACTGAACGCCTCGGCCGGCCTGCTCGTCCTGGGCGTGCGCGCCTGCGTGCTGATCGTGGACTTCCGCTATGCGGCAACAGCCCGGGCGCTGGCTGACGGCGACGAGGGCCTGTCGGTCGTCGTTGCAGAGGGGGCGCTCGACGCGGCGGTGCCACCGGTGCTCGGCCGTCTGGGTGCCGGCCGGGTCGGCGTGGAAGGGGAGCACCTGACCCTCGGCCGGTTCAATCGCCTGTCCTCGGCGCTCACCGTCTCCGAACTGCAGCCGCTGGCCTCGGACGAGCGCGCGCCCGCGCTCGTGACGACCGAGCGGGTCGTCGAGCGCATGCGGGCGGTGAAGGACGCGGCCGAGATCGAGACCATGCGTGAAGCCGGACGACGGATCTCTGCGGTCGCTCGGAAGGCGCGCACCTGGGTGCGGCCGGGGCTGACGGAGCAGGCCATTGCGGCGGCCGTGGACGCGGCGATGCGTGAGGCCGGCTTCGAGCGTCCGGCCTTCGAGACGATCGTCGCGTCGGGGGAGAATGGCGCGCTGCCGCACGCCCGGCCCACCGGCCGCGTGGTGCAGGATCGCGACGGCGTGCTGCTGGACTTCGGGGGCGTCTACGACGGATACTGCGTGGATCTGAGCCGCACGCTCCACATCGGGCCGATGCCGGCGCCGTTTCGCCGTCTGTTCGAGGCGGTTCGTGAGGCGCAGGCGGCCGCGATCGGCGAAGTCAGGGCGGGGGCGCTGCCGGCGGCCATCGACGGGGCCGCGCGGCGGATACTGGAGCGACACGGGCTGGGTGAGGCGTTCGGCCACGGCACCGGACATGGCCTCGGGCTCGAAGTGCACGAGGAGCCGAGGCTCTCGCGGCTGGCCCCCGGCGCGGAACCGGTCCAGGCGGGCATGATCGTGACGATCGAGCCGGGCGCCTACGTGGCCGGGATCGGCGGGGTGAGGATCGAAGATGACGTGCTCGTGACCGCGGAAGGTTGCGAGCGGCTGACGGATGTGCCGATAGAGCTATAGGTTCAATGGAATTCGACGATATCGAAAAAATCCTGACGCTGATGCGCGAACACGACCTGGGCGAGTTCGAGCTCGAGCGCGATGGACTCAAGCTGAAGGTGAAGAAGGCGCACGCCGCGGTCCAGGGCCACGTGATGATGCCGGCGATGCCGTCGCCGATGCCGGCCGTCCAGTACGGCGGCGGTCCGCAGGCGCCACAGACGACGAGCCACCCCGGTCCGCCGGCTGCGCCCACCGACGACGAGCTGGAGCTGGCGGTCGTGAAATCCCCGATCGTGGGGACGTTCTACCGGTCACCAGAACCAGGCGCCGCGTCGTTCGTCGAGGTCGGGCAGCGTGTGAAAAAGGACCAGGTGCTCTGCATCATCGAAGCGATGAAGCTGATGAACGAGATCACCTCCGAGTTCGACGGGGAGATCGTCAGCGCGTATGTCGAGAACGGAAAGCCCGTCCAGTACGGCGAGCGCCTGTTTGCGGTCAAAACTTCCGCCTGAAGCGGTCCTTCCACCTGAAGGTGGAAGCTACGAAGCATGTTCAAGAAGATCCTGATCGCCAACCGGGGTGAGATCGCGCTACGGGTCATCTACGCCTGCCGCGAGCTCGGTATCAAGACGGTCGCCGTCTACTCGGAGGCAGACGAGAATTCGCTGCACGTGCGCTTCGCCGACGAGGATGTCTGCATCGGGCCGGCGCGCAGCGCCGACAGCTACCTGAGCGTGCCGGCGATCCTGAGCGCGGCGGAGATCACGGGCGCCGATGCGATCCATCCGGGCTACGGGTTTCTGGCGGAAAGCGCCTATCTCGCCGAAGTGTGTGAGGCCTGCCACATCCGCTTCATCGGCCCGGCCCCGAACGTCATCCGGCTGCTCGGCGACAAGGCGCGCGCGCGGCGGGCGATGAAAAAGGCGGGCGTGCCGATCCTGCCCGGGAGCGACGGCCCGGTCGACAGCGAAGAGAAGGCCCAGAAGATCACGCGCGAGCTCGGCCTGCCGGTGATCGTCAAGGCGGTCGCCGGCGGCGGCGGCCGCGGCATGCGGGTCATCCGCGACGCGGGCGAGCTCGCCAAATCCCTCAAGACCGCGCAGCGCGAAGCGGAAGCGGCGTTCGGCGTCGGCGATGTCTACATCGAGAAGTACGTCGAGAACCCCCGCCACATCGAGTTCCAGATCCTCGGCGACCACCACGGCGCCGTCGTGCACCTGGGCGAGCGGGAGTGCTCCATCCAGCGCCGCCACCAGAAGCTGCTCGAGGAGGGGCCGTCCATCGCGGTGACGGAGAAGCAAAGGCGGAAGCTCG
>JBBECO010000281.1:1245-34249 GCA_040881785.1 Vicinamibacterales bacterium | reverse complement strand
CTGCTCGAGGAGGGGCCGTCCATCGCGGTGACGGAGAAGCAAAGGCGGAAGCTCGGCAGTGTCGTCGTGGACGCGGCACGGGCCGTCCAGTACACCAACGCCGGCACCTTCGAGTTCCTGCTGGACGACAAGGGCAACTTCTTCTTCCTCGAAGTGAACACCCGCGTGCAGGTCGAGCACCCGGTGACCGAGTGGATCACCGGCGTCGACATCGTGAAGGAACAGATCCGCATCGCGGCGGGGGAGCGGCTCTCGTTCAAGCAGGGGGACGTGACGTTCAACGGCCACGCGATCGAGTGCCGGGTGAACGCCGAGGATCCCGAGACGTTCCAGCCGTCCCCGGGCGTGATCCATGCCTTCAGCGTGCCCGGCGGCCCCGGCGTCCGCGTGGACACCTTCGCGCACGCGGAGTGCACGATCCCGCCGTACTACGATTCGATGATCGCCAAGATCATCGTGCACGGACGCGACCGCCAGGAAGCCATCGCCCGCATGCGCCGTACGCTGGAGATGACGGTGATCGAGGGGATCAAGACCAGCATCCCGCTGCACCTGAAGATCCTGAGCGACCCGGACTTCATCGCCGGCCGCTTCAGCACGTCCTTCATGGACCGCTACCTCGTCGAGCAAAAACAAACCGGTGACGGCCGACTCGCGCAGGCCGGCTAGTGGTCCCGCGCGCCCTTCCGACGCTCTATCCCATCATCGACGTCGATCTGTGCGGGATGCGCGGGGTGGACCCGCGCGCCCTGGCGCAGGCGTGCCTGACCGGGGGCGCCCGGCTGCTGCAGGTGCGCCAGAAGGGACGGGCGGGGGGCGGCGGAACGCTGCTGGCCCTCGCGCGCGAGGTGGTGGCCCTGGCACGGAGATTCGACGCGACCGTCGTCGTCAACGATCGGGCGGACATCGCGCGGATGGCCGGCGCCGCAGGCGTCCATGTCGGCCAGCAGGACCTGCCGGTGTCGGTCGTGCGCACGCTGCTGGGGGAGGACGCGATCGTCGGTGTGTCGACCCATACGCCTGAGCAGATCGACGAGGCGCTCTCAGGTTCAGCGGATTACCTGGCCGTCGGACCCGTCTTCAGCACCGCGACGAAGGAGACCGGCTACACGCCGCGAGGGCTCGAGCTGGTCAGGCTGGCCTCGGGAGGCGGGAAGCCGGTCGTGGCCATCGGCGGGGTGACGCGGGAGAATGCGCGCGCGGTCCTGGCGGCCGGCGCCGCGTCGGTCGCCATCATCAGCGACCTCCTGTCTGACGCGGACCCTGTGGCCCGCGTCAGACAGATGGTAAATGGGAGATGGTAGTCTCGGCGCTCACCCGATCCGGGCGCCGGTCGTCGGGTGCGCTACGCTGTAGTCACGCCCGCCGCGGTCGAAGTAGTCCTTCGTGATCTTGCCGACCACCGGCAGCAGGAAGGCGAGGCCGATCAGGTTCGGGAACGCCATGAAACCGTTCAGCAGCGTCCCGATCGCCCAGGCCAGGCGCACCTCGATGACCGCACCCACGAAGATGAGGACCACGAAGACGGTCTTGTAGAGCATGATCGCCGACGAACCGAACAGATACTCGAAGCACTTCTCGCCGTAGTAATACCAGGCGATCAGCGTCGAGAATCCGAACAGGAACGAGCTCAGTGCCACGATGGCGGTCGCGAAGGGGATGGTCGTGGACATGGCCGCCGCGGTCAGATCGCCGCTGGCGTTCTGGTAGGCCGGGTCGGTCCACATCCCCGACGACAGGATGATGAAGGCCGTCATCGAACACACGACGATCGTGTCGATGAAGACCTCGAAGATGCCGACCAGACCCTGCTCGACGGGATGCTTGACGTTGGCGACGCCGTGCGCGATCGGCGCGCTGCCGAGACCCGCCTCGTTGGACAGCACGCCGCGGCTCACGCCGGCCGCAATCGCCTGCGACACGCTGGCGCCGGCAAACCCGCCGATGGCCGCCGTCGGCGTGAAGGCTTCCTGGAAGATATTGGCGAACACCGAGGGCAGCAGCCCGACGTTCATCACGATGTAGGCCAGCGCCGCGGTCACATAGATGACGATCATCGTCGGGACGATCGCTTCAGCCGTGTGGGCGATGCGCTTGAGGCCGCCGATCAGGACCAGGCCGACGAGGATCGTGATCGTCAGACCCGGCACCCAGCTGGGCATGTCGAATCCGCCGATCACGCGCGCGGCCTCGACCGCCGTGCGCGCCACGGTGTTCGACTGCGCCATGTTCCCGGTGCCGATCAAGGCGGCGGCCGTCCCGAAGAACGCGAACATCATCGCGAGCAGTTTGCCGAAGCCGGCGTGGGGCATGCCCCGGCTGATGTAGTACATCGGCCCGCTCGCCAGTTCCCCGCTTTCGCGCGTCACCCGGTAGTGCACGCCGAGGACCGCCTCCGAATACTTCGTCGCCATGCCGACCGTCGCGCAGACCCACATCCAGAACACGGCACCAGGGCCGCCGATGAGGATGGCCGTGGCGACGCCGCCGATGTTGCCGTTGCCGACCGTGGCCGCGAGCGCCGTCGAGAGCGCCTGGAAGGGGGTGATCGTCTTGGCCCCCTCGGCGGACCTGTCGCGCTTGGCAAACGCGCCCCCGAAGACGACACGCGCCGCCAGCGGGAAACGGCGGATCTGCACCACGCCGGTGATCAGGGTGAGCAGACCACCGACGATGACCAGGACGAGCGGCATCGCGAAGGGCTGCCAGACCCACGAATCGATGTCGAGAATCTGTTGAGTGATGGCGTCGAGATTCATGGGCTCCTTAGTGGGGACGCTGGCCGGCTAGTAGCCGGCCAGCGTCCGGAAGGTCAACACGATTACCAGGAATATGGCGACAGGGCAGACGTAGCGTACGAGTGCTTTCCAGACGTGCGGCAGAGGCACCCAGGCCCCTTCGGCGCGGAGCTCCTCGATGGCGCCGTCCGAGGGCCAGGCGTAGCCGACGAAGAGCGCGATGAGGAGACCGCCGATCGGCAGCGCGAAATCGTTCCAGACCACGGCCATCAGAGACAGAAAGTCCATCCCGATGCCGGGCAGCGCGCTCAAGAAACCGACCGCGCCGTTGCCGAGTGCGGAGGGGATCGCCAGCAGTGCCGTGACGGCGGTGACGACGACGACCGCCCTGGGCCGGGTCCAGCCGTGGCCGTCGATCAGGTGCGAGACCGGCACTTCGAGCAGCGAGATCGTGGACGTGAGTGCGGCCATCGTCAACAGGATGAAGAACGCCGCGCCGAACAGGTGCCCGCCAGGGAGGGTGGCGAACAGTCGCGGCAGGACCGTGAAGATCAGACCAGGACCGCTCGCCGACGGATCGAAGCCGGCGAGCGAGAAGCCGGCCGGGAAGATGATGAAGCCGGCGAGCAGCGCGATCGCCGTGTCGAGCGCGACGACCCAGATGGCCGCGCTGATGATGCCCTCGCGGCGGCTCAGGTAGCTGCCGTAGGTGATCATCGCCCCCATGCCGAGACTGAGCGAGAAGAAGGCCTGGCCCAGCGCCGCGTTCAGCACCGTGACGTCCCAGATCTTCGACATGTCGGGGCGCATGTAATAGGCGAGCCCCTCAGAGGCGCCCGGGAGCGTGAGGGCGCGCCCGGCCAGCAGAATGAGCAGGCCGATCAGGGCCGGCATCATGAGCTTCGTCGCGCGCTCGATCCCGCCGCGGACGCCGCCGATGATGATCCCGGCCGTGGCGACGAGAATCAGCACCGTGAGGCCGATCGTGTAGGCCGGATTGGCCACGAAGGTGCCGAAGAACGTGCCGATTTCTTCGGAGCTCCCGGCGACCGCGCCGGTGGCCGTGAACCAGATGTAGGCCACGGTCCAGCCGGCAATCACCGAGTAGAAGGAGAGGATGCCGACGCCCGCGAGCACGCCGAGGGCCCCCGCCAGCCACCACGCCGTCCCCGGCCGGATCACGCGGAACGCGGTGACCGGGTCTTTCTGGGCCCGTCGCCCGATCGCCAGTTCCGCCACCATGATGGGGGCGCAGATGAAGACCACGCAGAGAAGATAGAGCACGACGAACGCCGCGCCGCCGTTGGCGCCGACTTTCGTCGGAAAGCCCCAGATGTTCCCGAGCCCTACAGCGGACCCCGCCGCCGCAAGGATGAACCCCATGCGGGAGCCCCACGCGCCTCGCCCTGCTGTCGATGCTGTGGCCATGTTGCGGAGGATCATACCCACAGCACAGCGACGGCTCAACTGAATTTGCGCAGCCGGGGGTATAATCGCGAGTCTTTCACCGCAGTTTCCTCCTCATCGATACATGTCCGCACGCATACTCAACGGCACCCTCATCGCTTCACAGATCCGCGAATCGGTCGTCCCCGGCGTCCAGGCCTTCACCGCGCGGGCGGGGCGCCCCCCCTGTCTGGGGATCATCCTGGTCGGCGACGACCCGGCCTCGGAGATCTACGTCCGCAACAAGGTCAAGGCGGGCACCGAGTCAGGGCTGCGCGTCGATCTTCAGCGGCTGCCGGCAGGGGCGCCGCTCGCCGACCTGCTGGCCCTCGTCACCCGGCTCAACGCCAGCGACGCGCATGACGGCATCCTCGTGCAGGCCCCGCTGCCGCCGGGCATGGGCCGCGGGGCGGCGCAGGAGGTGTTCGACGCGATCGACCCGGCCAAGGACGTGGATGGCTTCAGTCCTGTCAGCGTCGGGCGGCTCGTCCAGGGGCGCGCCAGGCTGGCCCCCTGCACCCCCTCAGGCGTCATCGAGATGCTCGACCGCGCCGGCATTCCCATCGCCGGCACGCGGGCGGTGGTGATCGGCCGCAGCGACATCGTCGGGAAGCCGATGGCGATGCTGCTGCTGCAGCGCGACGCGACGGTGACGATCTGTCACTCGAAGACGCCGGACCTTCCCGGCGTGGCGCGGACGGCCGACATCCTGGTCGCGGCGATCGGGCGGGCGGGGTTCGTCACGCAGGCCTTCGTCAAGCCGGGGGCGACGGTGATCGACGTCGGGATCAACCGGGTGACCGACGCCGCGCTCGCCGAATCGCTCGTGGGCGCGGGCTCTCAGCGCATGGCGGACTTCGTGCGCCGGGGATCTCTGGTCGTCGGCGACGTCCATCCCAACGTCGTCGAGGTGGCCGGCGCGCTGACGCCGGTGCCCGGCGGCGTGGGCCCGCTGACGATCGCCATGCTGCTCAAGAACACGCTCGCGGCGGCCGAGGGGCGCACCGCGCGGGTCTGATCGCATGCTGAGGGTCGCGCTGACCGGCGGCATCGCGACAGGCAAGAGCTTCTGCGCCGCGCGGTTCGCGGAGCTCGGGGTGCCGGTGATCGACGCCGATCTGCTCGCCCGGGAGGCCGTGGCGCGCGGTTCTGCCGGCCTGCGAGCCGTGGTCGCGCGATTCGGCGCCTCCGTACTGCGTCCTGACGGCGGGCTCGATCGCCCGGCGCTGGCCGCGCTGGTCTTCTCGGACCGCACGGCCCGGGCCGAGCTCGAGGCGATCGTGCACCCCGAGGTCTACCGCCGGATCAACGAGTGGTTTGCCGGGCGCCCGCCCGCCACGCGGTTTGCCGTCGCCGATATCCCGCTGCTGTACGAGACCGGCCACGAACACGAGTTCGACCGGGTGATCGTGTCCGCCTGCGATCCCGCAGAACAGTTCCGGCGGCTCATCGACCGGGACGCTCTGTCGCCGGATGCGGCGAGGGCGCGTCTGGCGGCCCAGTGGCCCATCGGCGAGAAGGCCGCCCGGGCGCACTACGTCATCTGGACGGATGGCGGATTCGCCGCAACCGAGGAGCAGGTGCGCGTGGTGTTCGAGGCGCTGAACGCGGACGCGTGAGAACGCCCGACCTGAAGGTCGGGCCTACGGGGCTGTGCCGACCAGAGCCTCTCCTGCGTAGGCCCGACCTTCAGGTCGGGCGCAGGCGTCACGCCAGCGCGTCCCCTTCCTTGGCCGGCGCGATGCGTTCTTCCACGAAGCTGTCCCACTCGTGGCAGTGCGGACAGTGCCACAGCAGTTCCGTGCTGCGATAGCGGCATCGCACGCAGATGTGCGGATCCAGGTAGAAGACCGACGCGCGCGTGAGGTCGACGTAGCGGACGACGAGCGGCTGCGGGAAGTCGAGCACCGAGAGCGTCTCCCAGATTTCCTGGTGCAGGGCGAGCGCGTGCGGGTTGATCACCAGCGCTTCGAACAGCAGTTCCAGCGCGTCGTGGGGCGCCGCATGGTTCGACAGGTGCCGGGCCAGCGCGAGGCGCGCACGCCAGTCCTGGGGGTTGTCGGCGATCAGGCGCCGGCAGAGCGCCGGGAACTTTCCGGCGTCACCCGCCGCGGCGTAGGCCGTCTCCAGGCGGGGGAAGGCGAGGTAGGCGCGATCCGGCGACGCGCTCACCAGCTGCTCCCAGGCGGCGATTGCGCCCGCGGCATCTCCTCGCTCGAACCGGACGTCGCCGAGATTCAGATAGGCCGGCGTGTTGGCCGCATCGGTGTCGATCGCCGCGTCGAACCGGGTGGTCGCCTGGGAGAGATCCCCCGCCTTCCGTGCCTCCTGGCCCAGCGCATCCTCCAGGAAGGCGAGGATTCGCTGATGGCGTGGCCGCTCCCCGTCGGGCGCGGCGGCGGCGAGCTTCTGCCGCGTGGCATAGGCCTCGGTCCACTGGTGCTGCTCCTCGTACAACTTCTCGAGGTTGGCGAGCGCATACGCGTTGCCCGGGTCGAGCCGCAGGACCTCGGTGAAGGCCTCCAGGGCGCGATCGACGAAGCCGCCCGCCTTGTAGTCGAGCCCGAGGCACAGCAGGACGTTGGCGTGTTCCAGTTTCCGCAGGTTCGGTCGCTGGAGCAGCGACTGGTGTTCCTGGATGGCTCGCCCCACCTGCCCCTTCTCGCGATAGAGATTGCCGAGAATCAGGTGGATCTCGAGGGCGTCGCCGGCGGCTTCCGCCGCCTTGTTCAATTCCTCGATCGCCGGATCGATCTGGTCGGCCACGAGGAAGTTGAGCCCGAGCATGTAGTGGGGGGACTCGCGCGCGCGGCGGCGGTCGATCCAGCGGCCGTCCCGGAGCTTGTAGCGCTCCCAGGCCTTCCCGGCGGCGAGTCCGGCGAGCAGCGCCACGAGGATCGCGAGTGTGGTGAGCGGTCCCATCAGGCTGAAAAGTCCTTCACGATGGCATCCCAGCGGCCCTGCGCACGCAGGATCATCTCGATGAACTCCCGTACGGCGCCGCGGCCGCCTCCCGCGGTGCTCGTCCAGTGCGCCTTCGCGCGCACTTCACGCGCCGCATCGGCGGGCGCCGCCGCCAGGCCTGCACGGCCGAGAATGGGCAGGTCCAGCAGATCGTCGCCCATGTAGGCCACCGCCTGCGCGTCCAGGTCCTGCTCGGCGAGGATCCGCTGAAACTCCGAGCTCTTGCTCGCGATGCCCTGGGACACGATGCGGATGCCGAGCTGCGCCGCCCGCTGGGCGGTCGCCGCCGACGTGCGCGCGGAGAGGAGGCCGACCGGCATGCCCGACTGCATCGCCCAGACGATCGCGGCCCCGTCGCGGATGTGAAAGCCCTTCGACTCGGTGCCGTCGCCGTGCATGATCACCGTGCCGTCGGTCAGCACGCCGTCCACGTCGAGCAGGATGAGGCGAATGCGCTTTGCCCGGGCTTGAAGGCTGCGTGTACTCAAAGTCAAAACATTTGCGTGCGCCAGAGGTCATGGAGGTGCACGACCCCCTCGATGTGCCCCGTTTCGCTGGCGACGACCACGGAGGTGATCTTATGCGTTTCCATGATCCGCAGGGCCTCGACCGCGAGCATCTCGCGGCGGATGGTCCGCGGGTCCTTCTTCATGACGTCGCCGGCCTTCAGCGAGAGCACGTCCGCCGAGGCGATCATCAGGCGGCGCAGGTCGCCGTCGGTGAAGATCCCGGCCAGCCGTCCGGTGGCGTCGACGACGCAGGTCATCCCCAGGCGCTTGTCCGACATGACGTGAAACACGTCGTGCATCGGCGTGTCGAGGCGGACGATCGGCGCGGCGTCGCCCGCGTGCATGACGTGCTCGACGCGCATCAGGCGGCGTCCGAGCTTGCCCCCGGGATGGAGCGACGCGAAGTCTTCCTCCCGGAACCCCTTGCGGACCAGGAGCGTCATCGCCAGGGCGTCGCCCAGGGCGAGCGCCGCGGTGGTACTCGCCGTCGGGACCAGATTCATCGGGCAGGCCTCCTCGGCGATGCTGCAGTCGAGCGTGACGTCGGCGGCACGTGCGATCGTCGAGCCCGGGTCCCCCGTCAGCGCGATCAGTCGCGCCCCGATGCGGCGGATCGACTCGAGCAGCCGCACGAGCTCTTCGGTCTCGCCGCTGTGCGACAACGCGAGCACCACGTCCTCCTCGCGGATCGCGCCGAGATCGCCGTGAATGGCTTCGGCCGGGTGCAGGAAATAGGACGGCGTGCCGGTGCTCGAGAGCGTGGCGGCAATCTTCCGGCAGATGATGCCCGACTTGCCCATGCCGGTGACGATGACCCGGCCCTTGCAGTCGAACAGGAGCTGCACGGCGCGCTCGAACTCCCCGTCGATGCGTTCCACCAGACCGAGGATGGCGTCGGCCTCGGTCTTGAGCACCTTGCGGGCGAGGTCGAGCGGGCGCGGGGCGTCGCTCATCCCTTCGACTCGCTTCGCTCGCTCAGGGCAGGCCCGTTCGACTCGCTTCGCTCGCTCAGGGCAGGCCCGCTGAGTGTGATGTCGTGGATCTTCACCAGCCGCTGGAGCAGCGACTCCAGCCGATCGAGCCGGAGGGCGTTCTGCGCGTCGCTCTTCGCCCGCGACGGCTCCTGGTGGACCTCGAGGAACACGCCGTCCACCCCCGCCGCGACCCCTGCCGAGGCCATCGGGACGATGTACTCGGCCTGGCCGGCCGTGACGCCGTCACCGGCCCCCGGCAGTTGCAGGCTGTGGGTCACGTCGTACACCACCGGATAGCCGAGCGCGCGAAGCATCGGGAAGCTGCGCATGTCCACCACGAGATTGTTATAGCCGAAACTGAAGCCGCGCTCGGTGACGATCACCTGGGCGTTGCCGCTCCCGGTGACTTTCGCGATCGCGTGGCGCATGTCGTTTGGCGCCAGAAACTGCCCCTTCTTGATGTTCACGACGCGCCCGGTGCCGGCCGCCGCGACGAGCAGGTCGGTCTGGCGGCAGAGAAAGGCCGGGATCTGGAGGATGTCCGCCACTTCGGCGGCGGGGGCCGCCTGCGCGGGGTCATGGATGTCGGTCAGGATCGGCACGTGCGCCTGTTCGCGGACGCGTCCGAGGACGCGGAGGCCCTCGGCCAGGCCGGGGCCGCGAAACGACGCCAGGGACGTGCGGTTCGCCTTGTCGAAGGAGGCCTTGAACACGTACGGCACCCCCGTGCGTGCGGCGATGTCGCGCACCTCGAGTGCGGTCTCGATGGCGTGCGCCTCGCTCTCGATCACGCACGGACCGGCGATCAGCAGGAGGGGGGCGCCGTGTCCGACGGTGATGCCGGCAATTTGTACTGCCCGCACGCTATCCCGCGATCGACGCGGGCGCGTGGCGCCGCGCGTCTACCTTGTGCTGGTGGCTCGCCTGCACGAAGCCGGCAAACAGCGGGTGAGGTTCGAGCGGCTTCGACTTGAACTCCGGGTGGAACTGCACCGCCACGTACCACGGGTGCGACGGCAGCTCGATGATCTCGACGAACTTGCCGTCGAGCGAGCGCCCCACGATCTCGAGCCCGCTGTCGGTGAGCGCCTTCTCATACAGGCAGTTGAATTCGTAGCGATGTCGGTGCCGCTCGTGGATGATCTCACTCCCGTACAGCTGCTGCGCCCGTGAGCCAGGTTTGAGGGCGCACTCGTACGAACCGAGCCGCATCGTGCCGCCGAGATCGTCCACGCCGAGGAGGTCCCGCAGCTTGTAGATCACGTTCTGGGGCGTCTCGGGCGAGCATTCGGTGGAATCGGCTTCCGTGAGGCCGCAGACATGACGCGCGTACTCGACCGCGGCCCACTGGAACCCGTAGCAGATGCCGAAGTAGGGGATGCCGCGCTCGCGCGCGATCTCGGCCGCCCGCATCATGCCGCGCGTGCCGCGGTCGCCGAACCCGCCCGGCACCAGGATCCCGTCGGCGCCGTCGAGGAGCTGTTCGCCTCCCGGCTGCTCCAGCGCCTCGGCTTCGACCCAGCGGATGTTCACCCGCAGGCGATGCTTGAACCCGCCGTGATAGAGCGCTTCGTTCAGGCTCTTGTACGAGTCCTCGTAGCCGACGTACTTGCCGACGACGTGGATCGTGATGTCGTCGGACGGATTCTTGATGCGGTCCACGAGGTCCGTCCATCCGGCCATCCTGGCTTCCGTGGCAGGGAGGTTGAGCCGCTGCAGGACGATCCGGTCCAGCCCTTCGGCGGCCAGCACCAGCGGCACCTCGTAGATGCTCGAGACGTCCTTGGCCGTGATGACGGCCTCTTCGTCCACGTCGCAGAAGAGCGCGATCTTCCGCTTGATCTCCTGGTCGAGGAAGCGGTCGGTGCGGCAGAGCAGGATGTCGGGCTGGATCCCGATCGCGCGCAGATCGCGAACGCTGTGCTGGGTCGGTTTGGTCTTGAGCTCGCCGGCCGCGCCGATGAAGGGCACGAGCGTCAGGTGGATGTAGAGCGTGTTTTCGCGGCCGACGTCCTGCCGCAGCTGCCGAATCGCTTCCACGAACGGCAGGCTCTCGATGTCGCCGACGGTGCCGCCGATCTCGACCAGGACGACGTCCACGTCCTGGGCGATCGCGCGGATGTTGTCCTTGATCTCGTTGGTGATGTGCGGGATGACCTGGACGGTGCGCCCGAGATAGTCGCCACGGCGTTCCTTCTGGATGACCGAGAGGTAGATCTTGCCGGTCGTCCAGTTGCTGTTGCGCGTCGTCACCTGGCTCGTGAAGCGCTCGTAGTGCCCGAGATCGAGATCCGTCTCCGCGCCATCGTCGGTGACGTAGACCTCGCCGTGCTGGTAGGGGCTCATCGTCCCCGGATCGACGTTGATGTACGGATCGAACTTCTGCAGCGCGACCTTGTAGCCGTGTCCCTCGAGCAGCGCGCCGATCGAGGCGGCGGCGAGCCCTTTACCGAGCGAGGAGACCACCCCGCCCGTTACGAGAATGTATTTCACTGGACGGCTGCGCTTCGGTTCGCCCTTTCCCGGATCCGTCTGCTGCATCTGGTCTCCTGACAAAGAAGCACTACCCCCCGAGCACGAGGGAGCCGGGCATCAGCCGGCGCACCCGCGCGAGATCGTCCGGCGTATCGACGCCGATGGAATCGTGAGCGGTTTCGACCGCCTTGATCCTGATGCCGTACTCGAGCGCCCGCAACTGTTCCAGCGCCTCGGCCTGCTCCATGGCGGTCGGCGGGAGCGCCGTGAGCCGGAGGAGGCACTCGCGGCGATAGACGTACAGACCGACGTGCCGCCAGGCGGGCGCCGGCGGGCAGCCCGCGCGTGTGAAGGGAATGGGCGCCCGGGAAAAATACAACGCGTAGCCCTCGCGGTCCACGACGACCTTCGTGACGTTCGGATTCTGGAGGTCCGCGGGATCCTCGATGCGGCGCCGGAGCGTCGCCATCTGCAGTCCGGGGTCGGCGGCCACCGGCGCGACGGCCTCCTCGATCATGGCCGGCTCGATCAGCGGTTCATCCCCCTGCACGTTGACGACGATGTCGCACGCCAGACCGGCGGCGACTTCGGCGAGGCGATCGGTGCCGCTCGGGTGGTCTGCCGAGGTCATACGCACCTGGCCGCCGAAGGCCGAGACCGCGTCCGCGATCCGCCGGTCGTCGGTGGCGACGATGACCTGGTCCACGCCGCGGGCCGACGCGGCGCGCCGGTAGACGTGCTCGATCATCGGGTGGCCGCCGATGTCGGCGAGGGCCTTGCCCGGGAAGCGAGACGACTCGAATCTGGCGGGAATGATGGCGACGATCGTGAGAGAAGTCGGGTTGACCGCGGGCCCGGAGGTTGAAGGGGGGGGCACGGCAAATCTTACCACGACGGGTTACGCCGGTTGCGCGCGCCGGGCGGCGAACGGTAGTAGCATGGAGCCAAATGACTGCGGGACGGCAAGCGGCGTTGCTCCTTGCTGCGGCGGTGGGCGGCGCGTGGCTGGCGTCGGCCGCCGGCGTGTCGCAGCAGGCGCGCCTGGCGAGGTCCACGCCCCAGCAGGCACAGGCGCCGCAGTTCGACGCCCTGACGGCCGACGTCCAGGCGCAGGCCGGACGCCTGCGCGAACGGCTGGCGCAGGCCCCCGCCCCGCGCGAGGTACAGCGCAACCCCTTCCGCTTCGCCGATCGCTCGGCTCCGACCATCCGCCGCGCGCCTCGCAACGCCGTCCGCGACGGCGCGCCACCGCCCGAGCCCGTTGACGTGGCGCCCGAGATCCGCGAGCCGGCGCTCCAGTTGATTGGCGTGGCCGAGAATGCGTCGAAGGAGGGCGTCGTGCGGACGGCCATAATCGCCGGCGGCTACAACGAGCTGATGATGGTGACCGCCGGGCAGAAGATCCTGGGCCGCTACGAGGTCGTGGCAGTCGGCGCCGACGCGGTGGAGCTCAAGGACGTCCAGACCGGCGCGATCCGGCGGTTGATCCTGCAGTAACCCTCGCCGCGCCCGCGGTTACGCCCGACCTGAAGGTCGGGCCTACAGCCGCACCAGGCAGACCCGCTGGATCCCTGACACCGCGCGCAGTTCTTCGACCGCCGCGGTGAAGTCCGCCTCCTGTTCCAGATCCAGGCCCACCACGCCCACCGCGTCGCCGCGTCCGCGTCCGCGTCCGAGGGCGAAGCTCGCGATGTTGATGCCATGGCGGCCGAGGATCGTGCCGAGCTCGCCGATCACGCCGGGGCGATCCTCGTTGCGGATCACGAGCAGCGTGCCTTCGAGCGGCGCCTCGATCTCGACGCCGTCGATCGCCGCGATCCGCGGACTGCCCGGTTCGAACACCGTCCCCTCGATCCAGTGCTCCCCCTCGCTCGTGTGCAGCTTGAGGGAAAGCAGGTTGGCGAAATCCCGCGGACGCGAGCTTTGCGACTCGATGATCTCGATGCCGCGCTGCTCGGCCACGGCCCGGGCGTTCACGACGGTCACCGCCGTGGACAGGATGGGCCGCAGCATGCCGGCGACGGCCGCTTTGGCCACGAGCGCGGCGTGCGTGCCCAGCAGGGGACCGTAATAGCGGACACTGAGCGTTTGTGTCCGTCCGCTGCCCAGTTGCGCGAGCAGCATCCCCATTCGCTCGGCCAGGACCATGAACGGCCGCAACCGTCCGGCGTCTTCGCCGCGGACGGATGGAAAGTTCACCGCATTTGTAATCGTCCCGTCGCGCAGATAATCGCGGACGGCGGTAGCCGTCTCGGTGCCCACCAGCTCCTGCGCCTCGACGGTGGAAGCGGCGATGTGGGGCGTGGCGACGACCTGCCGCAGGCTGGCCAGGCGCCAGTCGGTCGGTGGCTCCGTCTCGAAGACGTCGATGGCGGCCCCTGCGACCGCACCTCCTTCAATGGCGTCCGCCAGCGCAACCTCATCGATCAGTTCGCCGCGTGCGGTGTTCACAATTCGCACACCGGCCTTGCAGAGCGCGAGCCGATCCTTATTAAGAAGGTGGCGGGTCTCCGGGATCACCGGAATGTGGAGCGTGATGTAGTCCGACACCGCGCACAGCTCGTCGAGTGACAGCAGCGACACGCCCAGGGTGCCGGCGACCTGCTCCGCAATGAACGGATCGTGCGCGACGAGATCCATGCCGAACGCGCGTGCGCGCGCGGCCACTTCCTGGCCGATCCGGCCCAGACCCACGATCCCGAGTGTCTTGCCACGGAGCTCGACGCCGGTCAGACGTTTTTTGTCCCACACCCCTTTCTTCATGGCGGCATCGGCCGCCGGAATCCCCCGTGCCAGCGTGAGCATCAGCGCCAGGGTCAATTCCGCGACACTGATGCTGTTCGCGCCCGGTGCGTTCATCACCACAATGCCGCGTTCGGTCGCCGCCTCCACGTCCACGTTGTCAACCCCCGTACCGGCGCGGGCGATCACCTTGAGATTCGGGGCGCCGGCAATCAGCGCGCGATCGACGGTCGTGGCGCTGCGGACGATGATGGCGTCGGCGTCGGCGAGATCGGCGGCGAGCTGTTCCGCGGATCGATGCGCGCGCGCATCGACGACCCACCCGGGGACGCTGCGCAGCACGTCGAGGGCGGAAACCGGAAGGGGATCGGCAACGACAAGCTTCATGACCAAAGTATAATGTTCTGATTTGCAGCAGCGCGCGCGCACCATCATGGTGCAAACCGCTCATATGCGTGGAATCATGCGGCAGGACGCCATTTCGACGTACGATTTCCACATGGTTTTCCACAACTTCTGTGAAGAACCTGAAACGTGTCGATGGTGATGTGACCTAATTTTTTATGCCTACATTTACAAATGTGAAACCTCCAACCGACGGGACCGCGATCACGCGGCAGAACGGCCGCCTCACGGTTCCGGACGATCCGATCATCCCGTTCATCGAAGGTGACGGAACCGGTCCTGATATCTGGCGCGCGAGCGTGCGCGTGCTCGACGCCGCCGTCCAGAAAGCGTACGGCGGCAAGCGGCGCCTCGCGTGGATGGAGGTCTACGCCGGCGAGAAAGCCTTCAAGCAGTTTCAGAATTGGCTGCCCGACGACACCGTCGAAGCCTTCCGCGCGTACTACGTCGGCATCAAGGGGCCGCTCACGACGCCGGTGGGCGGCGGCATCCGGTCGCTGAACGTCGCGCTGCGCCAGCTGCTGGACCTCTTCGTCTGCCTGCGGCCGGTGCGCT
This sequence comes from Vicinamibacterales bacterium, assembly GCA_040881785.1. Taxonomy (GTDB): domain Bacteria; phylum Acidobacteriota; class Vicinamibacteria; order Vicinamibacterales; family 2-12-FULL-66-21; genus JACDCA01. Next base: position 19,441 of record JBBECO010000281.1, on the reverse strand, counting down.
GGTACAAGGGCGTTCCCTCGCCGGTGAAGCATCCGGAAAAGGTGGACATGGTGATCTTCCGCGAGAACACCGAGGACATCTACACCGGCATCGAGTACGCCGCCGGTACGCCGGAGGCACAGAAGGTCCTCGACTTCATCGCGAAGGAGTTTCCGAAGGACTTTCAGAAGATCCGCTTCGGCTCTGCGGCCGCCACGACGGCGTGGCAGGCTGCGCTCGAAGAGATCGGCGCGCCGAAGCGCCGGGTGGACGTGCAGGTCGGTATTGGCCTGAAGCCCCTCAGCTACCTGGGAACCGAGCGGCTCGTGCACAGCGCCATTTCGTACGCCATCCAGGCGAAACGGAAGAGCGTGACGCTCGTCCACAAGGGCAACATCATGAAATACACCGAGGGGGCCTTCCGCGACTGGGGCTACCAGGTGGCGAAGGACTTTTTCGGTGCCGTGGAGATCGACGGCGGACCGTGGTGTCGGATTCCCGACGGCAAACCTGGCGCCGGCCTCGTCATCAAGGACGCGATCGCCGACATCACGCTCCAGCAGGTGCTGACGCGGCCGGAGGAATTCGACGTCATCGCCACGCCGAATCTCAACGGCGACTATCTGTCAGATGCCCTGGCGGCGCAGGTCGGCGGCATCGGCATCGCGCCGGGCGGGAACATCAACTACATCACCGGCCACGCGATTTTCGAGGCGACCCATGGGACGGCGCCGAAGTACGCCGACCAGGACAAGGTCAACCCCGGCTCGGTGATCCTGTCTGGCGAGATGATGCTGCGGCACATGGGCTGGGGCGAAGCGGCGGATCTCGTGGTGAAGGGCATGGACGGCGCCATCGGGTCGAAGCACGTGACCTACGATTTCGCCCGCCTGATGGACGGCGCGACCCAAGTGCGCACGTCGGCGTTCGCCGACAAGATCATCGAGAAGATGTAGCGAGGATTGAGCTCAATGAACAGAAAAGTCACCGTCGTAGGCGGCGCCGGCAACGTCGGCGCCACGGTCGCCCGGGCCATTGCCGACAAGGAGCTCGCCGATGTCGTCATCATCGACATCGCGGACCAGAAGGCGGGAGGCATCGCGCTCGACATGTTCGAGGCGTGCCCGATCGAGGGCTCCGATTCGCGCGTGGTCGGCTACGGGGCCAACGAGGAGGGCTGGGCCCAGACCGCCGGTTCCGACGTCGTCGTGATCACGTCGGGCGTGCCTCGCAAGCCCGGGATGAGCCGTGACGACCTGCTGAACGTGAATTACAAGATCATGCAGTCGGTCACCGAGCAGGTCGTCAAGCACTCGCCGAACACGATCATCGTGCCGGTGGCCAATCCGCTCGACGCCATGTGCCAGGCGGTCTACCGGCTCAGCGGTTTCCCGCGCGAGCGGGTGATCGGCATGGCGGGTGTGCTGGATTCGGCGCGGATGCGCGCCTTCATTGCGCTCGAAACGGGGGTGTCGGTCGAGAGCATCCACGCGTTCGTGCTCGGCGGCCACGGCGACACGATGGTGCCGCTGCCGCGGTATTCGACCATCGCCGGCATTCCGCTGCCGGACTATCCCGGGCTGACCGCCGAACGGATCAAGGCGATCGGCGAGCGCACGGCCAACGGCGGCGCCGAGATTACGAAACTGGTCGGCACGAGCGCCTGGTACGCACCCGGTTCGGCGGCGGCGGAGATGGTCGAGATCATTCTGAAGGACAAGAAGAAGATCGTGCCCTGCTCGGTGTTCCTGCAAGGCGAGTACGGGATCAACGACCTGTTCGTCGGCGTGCCGGTCAAGCTCGGCGCCCGCGGCGTCGAGCAGATCATCCAGATCACGCTGACCGCCGACGAGGACGCCGCGCTCAAGAAGTCCGCAGCGGCGGTGAAAGAACTGACGGACGTGATAGGAGTCTGACGTGCAGGGGCGGTTCGCGAACCGCCCCTACTCGCGCTGCCGTCGCCCCGCCACGAACAGCCCGGCGAGTATCACGCAGCCTGCCAGCGATCCGAAGATCCCCATTCGCAGCGACGACGGACGATAGTGGAACTCCACCTTGTGTCGTCCCGCCGGCACACTGACCGCGCGGAAGGCATGGTTTGCCTTGTAGATCGGCACCGCCGCGCCGTCCACTGACGCCTCCCACCCCGGGTAATACGCATCCGAGAACACGAGCAGCCGGCGCCCGGAGGCCTCCGTCTCGACTGTCACGTGGTGGTCCGTGTAACGCATCATGGTGGCGCTGTCGCCGGATCCAGTCACCGCATCGGGCCGATCGGACGCGGCGGGGGGCGCGTCCAGCAGCACGGTGCGCCCGAGGCCGAAGCCGTCGCGGATGGCCCGGCGCATCGCCTCTGCCGGCATGACTTCAAAGTCGCCGACGAGAAATGCGCGCGGCATGACGCGCAGGTTCTCGTACACGCGAGAGGAGCCATCGTGAACCAGTGTGAAGCGGTCAGCAGGTAGCATCAGATCGGCTGGTCCGATCACATATTTGACGTTCAGGAAATCGAGGATGTGAGGCGTGGCGGCGTTCATGAGGGCGTGACTGGCACCCGTGTACTGGAATCCCAGGTCGAGCACTTCTGAATAATCTCGAAGGCCCAGGCCGTCGTAGCTGCGGACGTCGGGAAGCCCGTAGACGAGAGCGGTGTTCGGCAGGAGAGCGTCGGCCCAGCCGACCACCCGAAACAGCCCTCGGTCGCCCTGTGGCACCGCTAACGCTGCGGCAGGCTGAAACGTCCGTTCTCGTGGAAGAAGCTTGTGGTACCCGGCGGCAAAGCCGAGCAGGTCGCCGGCCAGAAGTAGCACCGCCGCGGCGGCGACTGCGGGATGTCTGACCTTCAGCGCCACCAGGACAACACCCAGCGCCAACGCCAGCCAGAGCAGTCCCTCCCGGGTGGCTCGCAGGGCCGCAGTCCATTGCCGCGTCTCTTCGAGCATGGCGCGCTGGTAGTAGACGAACAGCGTCACGACCACGAGGATCGCCAGAGCGCCGCCGACGGTGGCGAGAAGTCGCGACCGGGTAGAGGTCGCTGCGCGCTCATTGAAGACCGCGTCGAAGCCGATCGCCCCGGCAATCCCGATGCCGGTAATGGCGATCAGGCCAAATCGCGAAAGCGCCGCCACGCGTAGAGGCGGAATCAACGTGACAGCCAGCTGCGCCACCGGCGTCCCGTACATGGTCAGAACAGCCACCGCTCCCGCTGCCAGGAAGAACAGCGCGCGTCCGCGGTGGACGCGGTGCGTCAGCGCGAGGGCCGCGAAAAGCCACGTCACGATGCCGGGATACAACTGCATTTCGTTGTAATTCGAATAGGGCAGCACGAACCGGCTGCGCAGCGGGGTGCCGTAGAAATCCGGAATGAACGTCGTGACGAACGCCATGGCCGGTGTCGTCAGCTGCGGCCCGGTCACGTCGCCGCGATGGGCGAGCACGCGGCTCTGCTGCATGTACTCGACGAACGGTACGACCTGGACGGCCGTGAGCAGCAGGCCCAGGCTCATCGCGCCGAGCACGACCACGGTCGTGCGCAGAAACCGCTGCTGCCCGGCCCCTCGATAGAGCGCGTAGGCGCCCGCCAGGAGCAGCACCTTGAAGGTCGTTTCCGGATGCCCGGTGAGCAATGCCAGGGCGGTGACGGCCGCCAGAGCGGCAGCGGCGCGGACGCCTCCCTTCACGGCGCAGCGCTCGACCGTCAGCAGCAGCCACGGCAGACCGGCGGCCGCGGCCGACAAGGGATGCTCGAGCCAGACGATCGAAAACGGATTGAGCAGAAACGCCACGCCGCCGAACGCCGCGGCGGCACGGCTGACGGGAAGCGCCCGCAGGAAGAGGAACATCCCCACCCCGCCGGCCAGAAGCCGCGCTGCCACATCGGCCGTAAATCCCTGGGGGAATGGCAGCAGGTAGTTGAACAGGCTGAAGGGGGAGAGGACAGCGCTCTGGAAGGCCGCAAAGAACGGCTGACCGGCGCCCATCGCGCTCGACCAGAGCGGGAACTCGCCTGAGAGGATCGCCTGCCGCGCGTGGAACAGAAACGGATAGAAGACCGTCGGCACGTCGCCAAGCAGGCGGTTGTTGATCCGGGAACCGGGAGGCTGGTAGGCCTTCCAGGGGATGAAGTCGTAGAGGATGTCCCCCTGGCCGAGCACGTAACCGTGCAGGAGCGCGTCGCGGAACAGCCAGGCGAGAAGCCCCAGGGCAACTACCGTGAAGGCCGCCGCCTCGCGGGCCGTTCGCAACCGGCCCCTACTCGCGGCTGACCAGCATCGCGCGGAAATACTCCCGGTTCATCCGGGCGATGTTGGTGATCGGGATCTCCTTGGGGCAGACCGCCTCACATTCCCCCTCGTTCGAGCAGCTCCCGAAGCCTTCGGCGTCATGCCGGTCGACCATGGCGACGACGCGCGCGGTGCGTTCGGGATGCCCCTGCGGCATCAGCGCCAGGTGGCTGATCTTGGCCGACGTGAACAGCACGGCCGAGGCGTTCTTGCAGGCCGCGACGCAGGCGCCGCAGCCGATGCAGGCCGCCGAGTCCATCGCCTTGTCGGCGGCCGTTTTCGGCACCAGGATCGCGTTGCCGTCCTGCGCGCCCCCCACGTTGACCGACGTGTAGCCGCCGGCCTGGATGATCCGGTCGAAGGCGCTGCGGTCCACGACCAGGTCCTTGATGACCGGGAAGGCCTTCGCGCGCCAGGGCTCCAGGATGAGCCGGTCGTTGTCCTTGAACCGCCGCATGTGGAGCTGGCAGACGGTCGTGCCTGGCTGGGGTCCGTGGGCAATGCCGCTGACGAGGAAGCCGCAGGTGCCGCAGATGCCTTCGCGGCAATCCGAATCGAACGCGATCGGGTCCTGTCCTTTGGCGATCAGGTCCTCGTTGACCACGTCGAGCATCTCGAGAAAGGACATGTCGGGGGAGACGTGCGCCGCCGTGTAATCCACGAACGCGCCGTGGTCCTGTGGACTTGCCTGACGCCAGACTTTGAGAAAGATACGCATGGTTCAGTTTGCCGACGCCCGACCTGAAGGTCGGGCCTACTTATAGCTCCTCTGGGACGGCTTCACGTATTCGAACGTCAGCGGTTCCTTATGAAGCGTCGGCGTCTTGCCGACCCCTTGGAACTCCCAGGCACCCACATACGTGAAATGGGCATCGTCACGCAGCGCCTCGCCGTCCGGCGTCTGGCTTTCTTCGCGGAAATGCCCGCCGCACGACTCCGTGCGGTGGAGCGCGTCCAGGGTGAGCACTTCCGCGAACTCGAGGTAATCGGCCACTCGACCGGCGTACTCGAGGTTCTTGTTCATGTTGTTCTTCGGCCCCGGCACGCTCACGTTCTGCCAGAATTCCTCGCGGATCTGCGGGATCCGCGCCAGCGCCTTGCGCAGCCCGGCGTCGTTGCGGGCCATGCCGACTTCGTCCCACAACAGGGCGCCCAGCTCGCGGTGCAGCTGCCGCGGCGTCTTCGAGCCCTTCACGGCCAGGAGTTGGTCGATTCGCCCCTGTACGCCAGCCTCGGCCTCGTTGAAGGCGTCGTGGTCGATCGAGACCGGTGGGAGCGGGGTGCTGCCCAGGTAATTAGCGAGCGTGTAGGGGATGACGAAGTAGCCGTCCGCGAGCCCCTGCATCAGCGCGCTGGCCCCCAGGCGATTGGCGCCGTGATCCGAGAAGTTCGCCTCGCCGAGGACGTGCAGCCCGGGGATGGTGCTCATCAGGTTGTAATCGACCCAGAGCCCGCCCATCGCGTAGTGCATCGCCGGGTAGATCCGCATCGGCACGACATACGGATTCTCATCGGTGATCTTCGTGTACATGTCGAAGAGGTTGCCGTACCGTCCGCGAATGACGTCCTCGCCGAGTCGCGAGATGGCGTCCTTGAAGTCGAGGTACACCGCGAGTCCGCTCTCGCCGACCCCCCGGCCCTCGTCACAGACCGCCTTGGCGTTCCGCGACGCGACGTCACGTGGGACGAGGTTGCCGAAGCTCGGGTACCGGCGCTCCAGGTAATAGTCTCGCTCGGCCTCGGGGACCTGCTCCGGCGACCGCGTGTCGCCCGGATTCTTCGGCACCCAGACGCGGCCGTCGTTCCGGAGGCTCTCGCTCATCAGCGTCAGCTTCGACTGGTGGCTGCCTGACACCGGAATGCAGGTCGGGTGGATCTGCGTGTAGCACGGATTGGCGAAGAACGCGCCGCGCTTGTGCGCGCGCCACGCAGCCGTGACGTTGGATCCGACCGCGTTGGTCGAGAGGTAATAAGCCGTGCCGTAGCCCCCCGTGCACATCAGCACGGCATGCCCGGCGTAACGCTCGATCGCGCCCGTGGTCAGGTTCCGGACGACGATTCCGCGGGCCTGGCCGTCCACGACCACGACGTCCAGCATCTCGCGGTTGGGGAACGACGTGACCGTCCGCTTCTCGACCTGCCGCATCATCGACTGATACGCCCCGAGGAGCAGCTGCTGGCCCGTCTGGCCCCGCGCGTAGAACGTGCGGGAGACCTGCGCGCCGCCGAACGAGCGGTTGTCGAGCAGCCCGCCGTACTCACGCGCGAAGGGCACGCCCTGCGCGACGCACTGATCGATGATGTTGACGCTCAGCTGCGACAGGCGGAAGACATTGGCCTCGCGCGAGCGGTAGTCGCCCCCCTTGACCGTGTCGTAGAAGAGCCGCTGGATGCTGTCGCCGTCGTTCTGGTAGTTCTTCGCGGCGTTGATGCCCCCCTGCGCGGCAATGCTGTGCGCCCGCCGGGGGCTGTCCTGGATGCAGAAGCTCAGGACGTTGTAGCCCAGCTCGCCCAGCGACGCCGCCGCGGAGGCGCCGGCGAGGCCGGTGCCGACGATGATGATGGTGTATTTGCGGCGGTTGGCGGGGTTCACCAGCTTCGACTCGAAGCGGTGACGGTCCCATTTCTCTGCGAGCGGTCCGCCGGGGATTTTGGGGTCCAGCGTCATAAATCTCGGTACGCGATAAAAGCAGCCATCAGTAGCTGAAATACACCCAGATCGGGATGATGGCCAGCCCGACGCCGATCAGGACCGCGAAGACGATGCCGAGCGCGGTGAGCCGGCGCGTGTAGACGGGATGCTCGAGCCCGAGCGACTGGAACGCACTCGCGAAGCCATGCCGCAGGTGCAGCCCCACGAGGAGTGTCGCGGCCACATAGACGGCAACCCAGAGCGGGTTCTGGAACACTTCGACCTCCGTCCGGTAGAGGTCGCGCACGGTGCTGTCGGTGACCTGGTACCACGTGCCGAACTTGAACTGCTTCACGTGGATGATCACGAAGGCCAGGATGAAGAGGCCCGAGCCGATCATCGTCGAGGAGGCGATCGACTTGCGGCTCGTGTGGCCGGCCGGTTCTTTCTTCTCGTACGCCACCGGTCGTGCCGCGCGGTTCGCCCGCCACATCGTGACGGTCTTGTAGATGTGGACCAGGAAGATCGCCAGCAGACCGATCTCGATCGGCAGGATCAGCGGATTCGAAATGAGGACGTGCGAGTACTCGTTGAAGAGGTCCGGCCCGGCGAAGATCAGCGCGTTGCCGGCGAGGTGCAGCACCATGTAGACGAACAGGGCGGCCCCGGTCAGCCCGATCACCAGCTTCGTGCCGACTGACGAGGACAGCACCCGACGGAAACGGGAAGACATATACGCGCGCGGCTCCGAGGTGGATAAACGATCAGATTGTATCAGGGTTGCGCCGTCCGGTCGGAGTGAGACAAAATCGACAGGTTGCGCCGTTGGGGAAGAGCGCCTCCCTTCATCATGAAAATTCACGAGTATCAAGGCAAGTCCATCCTCGCGCGGCACGGCGTGCCGGTGCCGCAGGGCGAAGTCGCGTTCGACGCGGCAGCCGTGCGGGATATCGCCAAACGGCTCGGCGGCGGTGTCGTGGTCGTCAAGGCGCAGATCCACGCGGGCGGCCGCGGCAAGGGCGGCGGCGTCAAGGTCGTCAAGAACGCCGACGAGGCCGAGGAAGCCGCACGCAGGATGCTCGGCATGCGGCTGGTGACGTACCAGACGGGTCCGCAGGGGCAGGTCGTCACGCGCGTGCTGATCGAGCAGGGGCTCGAGATCAAGAAGGAGCTCTATCTCGCAGTGCTGATCGACCGCTCCTCGGAGCGGCCCGTGATGATGGTCAGTCAGGAGGGAGGCGTCGAGATCGAGAAGGTCGCCGCCGAGACCCCCGAGAAGATCCACAAGATCTACATTCACCCGTCCGGCGGCCTGAGCGGCTTTCAGACCCGGCAGCTCGCCTTCGCGCTCGGCCTCGAGGGCAAGCAGGTGGCCCAGGCCGGCAAGCTGATGACCGCGATCTGGGAGGCGTTTCAGGCCACCGACGCCTCGCTCATCGAGATCAATCCGTTGATCGTGACCGAGGACGGCGCGCTGCTCGCGCTCGACGCGAAGATCAACTTCGACGACAACGCCCTGTACCGGCACCCGGATCTCAAGGACCTCCGCGACCTCGCCGAAGAGGATCCGCTCGAGGTGGAGGCGTCGAAGTACTCGCTGAACTACATCAAGCTCGACGGCACGATCGGGTGCATGGTCAACGGCGCCGGCCTCGCCATGGCGACGATGGACATCATCAAGCTGGCGGGCGGGGAGCCGGCGAACTTCCTCGACGTGGGCGGCGGCGCCACCGCCGAGCAGATCAAGAACGCCTTCCGGATCCTGATGTCGGACACGAGCGTGAAGGCGGTCTTCATCAATATTTTCGGCGGCATCCTGCGGTGCGACATCCTCGCCGAAGGGGTGATCGCCGCCGTCAAGGACCTCGGCGTCTCGGTGCCGATCGTGATCCGGATGGAAGGCACCAACGTCGAGAAGGGCAAGCAGATGCTCCGCGAGAGCGGGTTGAACTTCACGACGGTCGACACGATGAGCGAGGGGGCCGAGAGCGTCGTCGCGCTCGGGAAGTAGCCTCCAGCAAGTAGGCCCGGCCTTCAGGCCGGGCGTGAGCGAATCGCTAGCAGACAATATGGCCGTATTAATAGATAGGTCGACCAGGTTAATCGTCCAGGGACTCACCGGGCGCGAGGGCACCTTTCACGCCACGCAGGCGCAGGCCTACGGGACGCAGGTCGTCGGGGGCGTCACGCCGGGCAAAGGGGGCACGACGCACGAGGGCTGGCCGGTGTTCAACACCGTGGCCGACGCCGTCCGCGAGACCGGCGCCAACGCGACGGTGATCTTCGTGCCGCCGCCGTTTGCCGCCGACGCCATCATGGAAGCGGCCGATGCGCAGCTGCCGCTGGCCGTCTGCATTACCGAGGGCATTCCGGTCCTCGACATGGTCAAGGCGATGGCGGTCGTCCGCGGATCGCGGACGCGGCTGATCGGCCCGAATTGCCCGGGCCTGATCACGGCCGGGCAGGCCAAGGCGGGGATCATCCCCGGACACATCTGCATGGAGGGTCGCGTCGGGATCGTCTCGAAGAGCGGCACCCTGACGTACGAGGCGATCCATCAGCTCACGAAACTGGGACTCGGACAGACCACCTGCATCGGCATCGGCGGCGACCCGCTGATCGGCACCTCGTTCATCGACGCGTTGGCGCTCTTCGGGGAGGATCCGCAGACCGAAGCGGTCGTGATGATCGGGGAGATCGGCGGCTCGGCCGAGGAGGAAGCGGCCCAGTGGATCCGCGCGAATTTCAAGAAGCCGGTCGTCGGCTTCATCGCCGGGCAGACGGCGCCTCCCGGACGCCGGATGGGGCACGCCGGCGCCATCATCTCTGGAGGAACGGGGACGGCGGCCGAGAAGATGGACGCGCTCACCGCGGCTGGGGTCCACGTCGTGAAGAGCCCGGCCGACATCGGCGCTGCGATCAAGAGCGCGTTATAATTCAGGAGTTTCCTGCTCCCCGTCTCCGGATTTCTACCTCCACCTGACCGCGGAAGGATTGCGAATGGTTCCGAGCGACGCCGGGTCCACCCGGCGCATCGTCAACGATTTCAGTATTCAGGTCGCCACCGTCAACGGGTCCGGCAGCCAGACCGCCAACCTCGTCCTGTTGCGCGCCATCTTCCAGATGGGGGTGCCCGTTTCGGGCAAGAACCTCTTTCCCTCCAACATCGCCGGCCTGCCGACGTGGTACACGATCCGCGCGAACGCGGACGGGTACATCGCGCGGAAGAAGGAGATCGATTTTCTCGTCGCGATGAACGCCGAGACGGCGCGCGAAGACGTGCTGGCCCTCGGCCCCGGCGCCGCCGTCCTCTATGACGAGCCGCTCAAGCTCAACGAGCTGCGGCAGGACGTGGTGTTCTATCCGGTCCCGTTCGACAAGCTCGTCGCCGACGTCTGCAAGGACGCCAAGCTGCGGCGTCTCGTCAAGAACATGATCTACGACGGCGTCCTGGCCCATCTGCTCGACATCGACCTGGCGCAGATGGAGCTCGCGCTGCGGCGCCAGATGGGCAAGAAGCTGAAAGCCGTGGAGCTCAACCTCGCCGCGCTCGAGGCCGGCCGGGCATTTGCGGTCGAACACCTCCCGAAGCAGGATCCCTGCGTCATCGAGCCGATGGACAAGACGCAGGGGATGATCCTGGTCGAGGGGAATGCCGCCAGCGCGCTGGGCTGCATGATGGCCGGTGTGACGGTCGTCGCCTGGTACCCGATCACCCCTTCCTCGTCGCTCCCCGAAGCCCTCATCCAGTACATGAAGCAGTACCGGATGGACGCGGCCACGGGCAAGGCCACGTTTGCGATCGTCCAGGCGGAGGACGAGATTGCCGCGCTCGGCATGGTCCTCGGCGCGAGCTGGGCGGGGGCGCGCGCGATGACGTCCACGTCGGGCCCGGGCATTTCGCTGATGGGGGAGTTCGCCGGGCTGGCGTATTACGCGGAAGTCCCCGGGGTGGTGTTCGACATTCAGCGCGTGGGGCCGTCCACCGGGCTGCCGACCCGGACCGCGCAGGGGGACATCCTCTCGGTCGCGACGCTCTCGCACGGCGACACGAAGCAGATCATGCTGCTGCCCGCCTCGGTCGAAGAGTGCTACACGACCGCCATGGACGCCTTCGACCTGGCCGAGCGCTTCCAGACGCTCGTCTTCGTCATGAGCGACCTCGACCTCGGCATGAACAACTGGATGTCGAAGACGTTCGAGTATCCAGCCAGGCCGCTCGATCGCGGCAAGCTGCTCGACGCGGCCTCGCTCGAGCGGATGGGCGGCGAGTTCCACCGGTACCGGGACCTGGACGGCGATGCCATCCCCTATCGGACGATTCCGGGCGATGGCATGCCATCCTCCTTTACGCGCGGCTCGGGCCACAACGACCGCGGGCAGTACAGCGAGCGGCCGGACGACTACGTCAACAACCTGGAGCGGCTCGCACGGAAATTCGAGACGGCCAAGCAGTACGTGCCGCAGCCGGTCATCGAGGAGACGCCCGGCGCGCGCGTCGGCATCATTGCTTACGGTTCGACCCACTGGGCGATCATCGAATCGCGCGACCAGCTGGAGCGCGAGGCACAGATCGAAACGGCGTACCTCCGGATCCGCGCCTATCCCTTGACCGACTCGGTGGCCGACTTCATCCGCCGGCACGACCGCGTCTACGTCGTCGAACAGAATCGTGACGCCCAGATGTTCAGCCTGATGCGCATGGATCTGGATCCGGCGCTGTCGGCGAAGCTGCGAAGCGTCCGCCATTTCAACGGGCTGCCGGTCGACGCCCGGTCGGTCACCGACGAGGTCCTCGCGCAGGAAGGCGTGAAGGCCGGCGCGGTCGCGGCCGGCGCCAACGCCTGAAACGTGTAGCGCAGCCCTTTTAGGGCTGCCTGGCAACGAAACGAATATGTCCACAACGACGCCACAACCGGGCAAGAAGGTCAATCGGATCAACCTCGAGATGCAGCCGTATCGCGGCGGCAAGACGACGCTGTGCGCCGGGTGCGGGCACAACGCCATCTCCGAGCGCGTCATCGATGCGTTCTTCGAGATGGGCATCGACCCCAAGCACGTGCTGAAGCTGTCGGGGATCGGCTGCTCGAGCAAGAGCCCGGCCTACTTCCTGGGCGGGTCGCACGGCTTCAACTCCGTCCACGGCCGCATGCCGTCGGTGGCCACCGGCGCGCTGCTGGCCAACAAGCAGATGATCGCCATCGGCGTCAGCGGCGACGGCGATACGGGGGCGATCGGCATCGGCCAGTTCATCCACCTGATGCGGCGGAACGTGCCGCTGATCTACATCATCGAAGACAACGGCTGCTACGGCTTGACGAAAGGGCAGTTCTCCCCGACGGCCGATCTCGGGTCCACGCTCAAGAACGGCGTGGTCAACGACCTGCAGCCGATCGACACGTGCAGCCTGGCGATCGAGCTGGGCGCGTCGTTCGTGGCCCGCTCGTTTTCCGGTGACAAGAAGCAGCTCCTGTCGATCCTCAAGGCGGCCCTCAGCCACCGGGGCACGTGCCTGATCGACGTGATCTCCCCCTGCGTGACGTTCAACGACCATGAGGGTTCGACCAAGAGCTACGCATACGCGAAGGACCACGATGAGCCGGTGGGCGACATCACCTTCGTGCCCCACTTCGAGGACATCTCGATCGAATACGAGCCGGGGACGACGAAAGAAGTGCAGATGCACGATGGGTCGAAGCTGTACCTGAAGAAGGTGGCGGACCACTACGATCCGACCGACAAGGCCGCCGCGCTCACGCTGATCCGGGAGACCGAGCACCGCGGCGAGTTCGCGACCGGTATCCTCTACATCGAGCCGGCCAAGCACGACTTCACGACGCTGCTGAACCTCGTGGACGAGCCGCTCGCAACGCTGCCGCTCGACCGCGTCCGCCCCGGGCGCGACGTGTTCGACTCGATCATGGAATCGCTCAAGTAGGCCCGACCTTTAGGTCGGGCGCGTGCCGACCCGGTCGGGCGTGTGCCGACTTTTCAAATCGGGCGTGAGGACCTCGCTGTGAAAACAATCCGGCTCGCTCTGGCTCTGGCCGTCCTTGTCGTTTCGCCGGTTGCTGCGCAAGAACCGAAGCGGCCGCTGAGAGTCGACGACATCTTCAATATCCGCGAGGTCCGCGACCCGCAACGTTCACCGGACGGCCGGTGGGTGGCCTACACGGTCACGACCGCCGTCAAGGACACCGACAAGAACAATACCGACGTCTGGATGGTCAGCTGGGACGGCACCGAGCACATCCAGATCACGTCCACGCCGGACGGCGAGTCATCGCCGCGCTGGAGTCCCGACAACAAGTACCTGTCGTTCGTGTCCTCACGGCAGGGCGCGAAGAGCGGACAGGTCTGGCTCCTCAATCGCGCCGGCGGCGAAGCGGTGAAGGTCACCGACATCAAGGGTGGCGTGTCGGATCACGTCTGGTCACCCGACAGCCAGCGCCTGGCGCTCATCGTCAACGATCCAGATCCGGCTGACAAGGACGCCGACGAGAAGGCGGACGACAAGAAGACGCCGAAGCCGATCGTCATCGACCGCTATCGCTTCAAGGCGGACCGGGACGGCTTCCTGCGCGGCGAGCGGTCGCACCTCTACCTGTTCGACATCGAGGCCCGTAAGGCCGAGATCCTCACCCCTGGCGCCTTCGAGGAGTCGTCGCCCGCCTGGTCGCCCGATGGACGGCAGATCGCCTTCGTCCGCCTCCATGGGGAAGCGGACGTGGACAAGATGCCGAACAGCGACATCTTCGTCGTCGAGGCGCGCGCGGGGGCGCAACCACGCCGCCTCACCACCAGTACGGCCGACGAGGGCGGACGGCTCGCCTGGAGCCCCGACGGCCGGCAGATCGCCTACGTCCTCGGCGACGAGGTGAAGTATTCCGCCTACGACCAGGCGAAGCTGGCCGTCATCCCGGCGGCCGGCGGCGACAGCCGGGTGCTGACGACGACGTTGGATCGTCCGGTGAGCTCGGGCATCTGGTCGAACGATGGCTCGGCACTGTTTGTCACCATCACCGACGACCGCGCCCAGCACGTGGGCCGGGTGGCCGCGCGCGGGGGGGCCGTGGACCGCCTGATCGACGGGCGCCGCGTGATCACCAGCCTCTCCAGCGGCCCCGACGGGCAGTTCGCCGTGCTCGCATCGACGGCGACGGACCTGCCTGAGGTGTTTGCGTTCGAGAACGGCACGCTGCGGAAGCTGTCGAAGCAGAACGACGAGTGGATCACGGCTGTCGCGCTCGGCACGACCGAGGACGTCACGTCCACGAGCAAGGACGGCACCATCGTCAACAGCATCCTCGTCAAGCCCGCCGGTTTCGATCCCTCGAAGAAGTACCCGCTGCTGCTGCGGATCCATGGTGGCCCCAACGGCCAGGACCAGCATGCCTTCAATTTCGAGCGCGAGATCTTTGCCGCGCACGGCTATGCCGTGCTGGCGGTGAATTACCGCGGCAGCAACGGCCGCGGCAACGCCTATCAGAAGGCGATCTTCGCCGACTGGGGGAACCTGGAAGTCGTCGATCTGCTCGGGGCGATGGACGCGATCCAGAAGCAACCGTGGGTGGACGGCTCGAAGCTGGGGATCGGCGGCTGGAGCTACGGCGGGATCCTGACGAACTACACCATCGCGCAGGACGGGCGGTTCAAGGCGGCGGTCAGTGGCGCGGGCAGCTCGAATCAGCTTTCGATGTACGGCAGCGACATGTACATCACGCAGTACGAGCAGGAGATCGGGCCGCCGTGGAAGGCGCAGGACGTGTGGATCAGGATCTCGTACCCGTTCTTCCACGCCGACCGGATCACGACCCCGACGCTCTTCCTGGTGGGGCAGAACGATTTCAACGTGCCCCTCGCGGGGAGCGAGCAGATGTATCAGGCACTGCGAAGCCTCGGTGTGGACACGCAGCTCGTCATCTATCCGAACCAGTTCCACGGCATCACGATCCCCAGCTATCGGATCGATCGCATGCAGCGCTATCTGGACTGGTATGCGAAGTACCTGAAGCCGGCGACCGATTCGACCGCCGTGTCGAGGTGATGCGGCGCGCGGCCGCGGTACTGTGATGCGACGTCGCACACCTCGTAAGTCCCCACCGCTTCACACGACGCGCCGGCGAGGTTCTGCCGGAGGCTGACCCAGGTCCTGCGGTTCCAGCCCATCCAGCTCGGATTGGCGGGTATCACGATCCAGCGGACGGCGTGCTTCCGGAGGCTGGCGTCGAGCAGTCGATCGACGCGTGCATACGCCTCCGCGGTCCGCCTGAACGTCAAGCCAGGATGGAACCACGCGAACGGCGTGACGGAGGGCCGCCCGGTCAATCCGTAGACGATCGTCTCATCCCCCATGATCATCAGATTCCCGGGCCGCTGCGCGAAGAACTCGAGCAGACGCTCGAACGAGTCGGATGCACTGACGTACGGGTTGGGAACCTTCCAGACGGTGAATCCGGTGGAGCGCAGAGGGCCGTCGGGCAGCGGCTGCGCGCGCTCGGCGGCGGTCACGACCATGTCGTTCGCCTCTCGGGGGAGCGCGACGTCCCTGTAACCCGCCGCGGCGTCGGCCAGGACGAGGATCGGCACGACGACCGTCGCCGCGTGCATCAGCACGCGGACGATTGAGCGCCGGGGCGCAGCGTCATCGGCCAGGACCAGCCGCCTGAGGCCCAGGAGCATCAGTGCCGTCGCCAGCGGCACCCACCCCACGAGCAGCGCCTCGGCGTTGAACGTCCACGCGAAGGCTTGCACCGTGGCGGCGAGAAGACCGACGCCCGCGGCCGAATAGGTCAGGCCCGAGCGAACACCGGACTGCCCGGCTGCCGTGCCGGGAGGTGTCGTGCCGGGAGGTGTAGCGCAGCCCTTGAGGGCTGCCGTGCCGGCACGACGCCCACGCGACTGCAGAAACGCGATGAGAGTCGCGCTGAGGAGTCCGACGATCCCCCAGTAGCTCAGGGGCAGCACGCCCCTGACGATTTGTAGCTGTGCGATGAAGTCAGTCGCGGGATCGGCCATGCGCAGCCGTCCGAGTTCGGCCGGGACACTCCATGAGAATTCGACGATGTCAGCCAGCCTGGCACCGAGCGCGACAACGACCCCGAACGTCAGCGCGATGATGGCGAGTGCGCTGATCAGACTGATGAGAAGCCCGGGGACGACCCGGCGAGCGGGAGCCAGGAAGAGCGTCAGGCCGCAGAGCGGCAGGAAGACGACGGCCGGGACCTGTTTCGAGAGAATCGCCAGCGCTGCCGCGACGCCAGCAGCCGCCCACCAGCCTCGTCGGTCGGTAGCCGCGGCGTGCCAGCAGGCAAGCAGGGCAACTCCGGCAAAGAACAGCGAATGCTGGTCCATGTACGGGGTGCCCATGAGCGGATAGAGCCACACGGCCGTCGCCGCACTGGTGGCCACGGCGGGCCATGCGCCAAGCCCCGCCGCGCGGAGGAAGAGCAGGACGACGACGGCCCCGGCGGCGTTCACCAGACCGGCGTGGGCGACGTAGGCCGACCAGGAGACGCCTCCGACGGCGAAGACGACGGCCTGGAGCGCCATGGGCGCAAGGCCGTTGGGGGTCATGAAATCGCGCCAGGGCACCTGGCCGTTGAGCAGCCGCCAGCCTCCGTCGAACACGATCGACTGGTCGAGCGCCATGTAGCCGATCCTGCCGACGTACGCGTTCAGGCCATAGGCGAGGAGGGCGCACGCGACGAGCGAAAGTGTGTCGATCCAGGTGGAGGGTGGGGCAGGCGCGGCCGTTCGCTCGCTCGTCACGCGCTAGATCGTATGCTAGCCCCCTTCTGATTCATCCAGATTCGCTCCGATGCGATCCTGTGCGGTCGCGACGGGATCGTCGGGGCACCCCTGATCGTCGATTCCCGTTCCGCTCGGGTTGCCCTGGTTCTGGCGATCGGTGGGGCGATCCCCTTCCACGGCTCCGATGTGCTCGTCGTCGTCCGGCGTCACCGATTTCGGCTCATCTGGTCGCATATAATCTTTCGGATATGGAACGTACATTTGCCATCATCAAGCCGGACGCCGTGAAAGCACGGTATACCGGCCGGATCATTCAGCGTATCGAAGAGGCGGGATTCACTATTCGTGCCATGCAGATGCGGAGTCTCTCGGTCAAAGAGGCCGAGGGCTTTTATGCCGTTCACCAGGAGCGGCCGTTTTTCGCCAGCCTGACAACGTTCATGTCGTCGGGGCCGGTGGTCGTGATCGCCCTGGAGGCGGACGATGCAATCAGGAAATGGCGGACGCTGATGGGGGCGACGGACCCCGCCAAGGCCGACGCCGGAACGCTGCGCAAGGAGTTCGGCGCATCGATCGAGAACAACGCGACGCATGGTTCGGATGCGCCTGAGACGGCGGCCTTCGAGCTGGGGTACTTCTTCCCGGGGATTGAATTTTCGAAGTAACGGGATGGCAGCCCATAAAGGGCTCTGCGCTACACCCCCGCGTGTGACGTGTAGCGCAGCCCTTTACGGGCTGCCTCTGTGGACAGGAGACACCGTTTGGCGATCAAGGCGGACAAGTGGATCAAGCGGATGGCGCTCGAGCACCGGATGATCGAACCCTTCGAAGACCGCCAGGTGCGCTCCGGGGTCATCTCGTATGGGCTGTCGTCGTACGGCTACGACATCCGCGTCGCTGACGAGTTCAAGGTCTTCACGAACGTCAACAACGCGCTGATCGATCCCAAGAACTTCGATCCGCGGTCGTTCGTGGACATCAAGGCCGACACGATCATCGTGCCGCCGAACTCGTTTGCGCTGGCGCGCACGGTCGAGTACTTCCGCATCCCCCGGGATGTCCTCACGGTCTGCCTCGGCAAATCGACGTACGCGCGCTGCGGCATCATCGTCAACGTGACCCCCTTCGAGCCGGAATGGGAGGGCACCGCGACGCTCGAGATCTCGAACACGACGCCGCTGCCGGCCAAGGTCTACGCGAACGAAGGCATCGCGCAGGTGCTGTTCTTTCAGAGCGACGAGCCGTGCGAGATCTCCTACGCGGACAAGAAGGGCAAGTACCTCGGGCAGCTCGAGGTCACGCTGCCGAAACTCTGAGCCATGGACATCCTCTTGCGCATTCCCGTGGTCGGCGGCGTGGCGTATATCGAAGCGATCCGGAAGCTCCCGACCACATTCACGGCGACCCTCACACCGGAACCCGACAACCGGTACTTCCGCCACGCGATCATCGTCAGCGTGCGTGGAGAGAAGGTGGGTTACGTGGCGCCTGAAGTGGCGACCGGCATCTTCGAGCAGGTGAAGGACGCCGAGCCGCGGCTGACGTGTCC
>JBBECO010000281.1:0-1145 GCA_040881785.1 Vicinamibacterales bacterium | reverse complement strand
CGCGCGGTATCCTCCCGCTTCGACCGCGAGCTGGCCATGAACGTCGTGACGTTCATGCAGCAGTACTGGCGGCTTGCCGGCAATCCGGGATTCAATGCGTCGATCGATCACATCCGGGACCGTCTGCAGGCGTCGAGTCTCCCGGTCGTCCGCGTCGATGAGTTTCCGAACGGCGCTCCGGGCTGGGACTACGCGCGGGGCACGGTGACGCTCGCCGGAGAGACGGAGCCCGTGCTGTCGAAAGAACGGGATCGCGTGTCGCTGGCGATCAACTCCTTCTCCACGCCGGCGGGTGGACTCACCGCGAAGATCGTCGATGTGGGCGCCGGCACCGCGGCCGGGTTCGCCGGCATTGACGTGAAGGGCGCGGTCGTCCTCGGTGACGCGCCGCTCGGCGCACTGTGGCGCGAGGCCGTGCGCAACCGCGGCGCCGCCGGCGTCATTTCGACGCAGGTCGCCTCGTATATCCGTCCTGACGATCCGTCGAAGATGGACGAGGCGCACAAGGACGTCCTGCAGTGGGGAAGTGTGCCGTACGACGAGGCGCGCCGCGGGTTTGGCTTCAAGGCCAGCTGGCGGGCGGCGGCGCGTCTGCGCGCGGCGCTGGCGAAGGATCCCGGCGCACAGGTGCGCGTCGAGATCCTCTCGAGCTTTCATACGGGCCCGAACCGGACGCTGGTGGCCGAGATTCCCGGCGCGACGCTGCCGGCCGAGCGGATCGTCCTGGCGGCGCACGTGCAGGAGCCCGGCGCCAATGACAACGCCAGCGGTTCGGCGACGCTACTGGCCCTCGCCGTTTCGTTGAACGACGCGATCGCACGCGGCGCGCTCCCGCGTCCTGACCGGACGCTGACGTTTCTCTGGCTGGACGAGATCCGGGGCAGCCGTCAGTGGATCTCCTCGCGGCCAGGCGAAGCCGAAGGGGTCCGCTACATGTTCTCCATGGACATGACCGGCGAAGACACCGCCAGGACCGGCGGGACGTTCCTGATCGAGAAGCAGGCGGACCCGTCGGCCGTGTGGCCGCGTCCCTCAGACCCGCATAGCGAGTGGGGAGCGGGCGCGGTGAAGGCCGAATCCCTGCGCGGCAGTCTGCTCAACGACCTTCACCTGGCGATCGCCCGCCGGCGCGCGCGCGAGACGGG
>JBBECO010000280.1:0-1628 GCA_040881785.1 Vicinamibacterales bacterium | reverse complement strand
CCCGGCCGATGCTCGGCCAGGAAATGCGGTGGGTGCCGCAGGCGGAACTGCGACGTCTGCAGTTTCCGCCCGCGGATGATGCGCTGATAGACCTCTTGGTGCGTCTCTAGAGGAGCGAATGAGCGGGATGTAAAGCGCCGTTGGCGGGCTCCCGTCCGCGAACAGCCCCACTTTGTGCTCGCCCTAAAAGCGCTTGTCACGGCAGTGGGCTCCGCGCAAAGCGGGGCGGCCCCGTTCGCGGCCACCCGCAAACGCGCTTTACCTCTCGCATTTACGCTCCACCAACCTGAACGGATTTCAGGGATTCACCGGCTAAAGAGATCCCGGGCTTGACGTTGAAATCCGTGAAATCCGTGTTATCTGCGGAGCGTTTCGATGCCGCTCACCGCGCCCAGGCAGGTGTTGCCCGAGTACGGGATGCGGATCGAGTCCACCAGCAGTTCCGCCGTCCCGCTGAGCGTCACGGCGCACGAGGTGAGACCCGGCGCGGTGGCGTTCGCCTGACCGCTCCACTCGATCTTGCCGGCCGTCGTGAACGCCCCCTGGGCGGTACCCGTGACCTTCAGGTCGTTGGCGCAGCTGGCGCTGAAGAATCCACGCGCGCTCGTGGCCGTCTGCTCGGTGACGTTCCACTTGAAGTCGGTGCACGAGCTGGGCGCGGGGATCAGATTCGACGAGGACCAGTTGCCGAGCAGCGAGCTGTTGCCCGCGGCTGTGGGTCCGGTGGGGGACGACTCATGTTCAAAGCCGATGCAGCCGGCGGCCGAGACGGCGGCGATGGACAGCACAGCCACGAGGATGCGGTTCTTCATGTTTCTCATTCTCGGTCGGAAAACGGGCGGACTTTGCCCGGCAGTAATCGTGGAAGGAAGAAGTATACCAGCCGAAAAACCCTTTGTTTAGAGCATTTTACGGTTGAGCTCGCGGTTTGCCCCGCCTAAAACCGCGAGCAAATCACAAAATCGTAATGGGAACAGGCCCGTCAGGTCCGACCCTGCGCGGCGCCGAGGTAATCCCGTAGCCCCTCGGATGTGCTGTGGAACGCGAGCCGATCCCACGGGATCTCCGCCGGGGTGAACAACCGGGCTTCCATGCACTCCTCATCGGTGCACAGCTCGCCGCCGAGCACTCGGGCGGCGTACACGATCACGATGAGCGATCGCGGCGCGTACGAGTAGATGTTGACGAGCCCTTCGAGCGCGACATCGAGACCCGACTCCTCGCGCGCCTCGCGCACGGCCGCGGCTGTGACCTCTTCCCCGCGATCCACGTACCCGCCGGGGAACACCCACAGCCCGTATCCCGGCTCGATGGCGCGGCGCACGAGGACCAGGCGCTCGTCATCGGTACGGATGATCGTGCCCACCGCGACCTTCGGATCGAGGTACAGCACCTGCCCGCACCGGGAGCACACGAG
This sequence comes from Vicinamibacterales bacterium, assembly GCA_040881785.1. Taxonomy (GTDB): domain Bacteria; phylum Acidobacteriota; class Vicinamibacteria; order Vicinamibacterales; family 2-12-FULL-66-21; genus JACDCA01. The sequence continues at coordinate 211 of JBBECO010000280.1, read as the reverse complement.
CCGCGCGGGATCACCCGTCTTCAGCCGCCGGCTCTCGAGCGGGCCCGCACACGTCGGACAGAACCGGTAGTGGATTTCCATCACCCCTTCCAGCGCTCGGCTGCCAGGCGCCGCATCCCGCATTCCGCATTCCGCATCCCGATATAATTCCACGCTATGGCGATTCTGAAAGTCGCGCGCATGGGGCACCCGGTCCTTCGCGCGAAAGCCC
>JBBECO010000279.1:77-9949 GCA_040881785.1 Vicinamibacterales bacterium | reverse complement strand
GCGGAGGCGTTCATAGACTCTTAACTACTTGTCATGAATAATGCGGGCTAATGCACCGTGGGGCCGGGCGGAGCGCCTGCGAGAACCCGCGTGATCAGCCGATCGAGATCACGCTGGGGCACGGCGAACGGGCCGGCGACGGCGGCCCCCGTGGGGATTTCGATGGCGATCACCACGCCCCCCTCGGCCGGCTCCACGATCCAGCTGAAGCCGCTGAGCGTCACGTGCCGGTCTGTGGCGGCCGGGTGCTTGACGCGGTCGATCGACAGCAGGATCTCTTTCAGGACCGCCTCGACGTCCTGCTCGGTCCACTCGGCCGGTTCCCCGGCGTGCGTCACGCGCTCGGTCACCGCGTAGTTCCGCTCGCGGAGCACGATCTCGACCTCGAAGGTCATTCGTCCGTCCAGACGGGCCGGCGCCTGGCCATGAACGCGTCGATGCCTTCGGCGGCGTCGTGGGTGCGCATCAGATCGTCCAGGTAGAGGCGCTCGAGTTTCGGCAGCACCTCGCCCACGCGGGTCTGGAGCGCCATGCGCGCGGCTGCGACCGCATGCCGCAGGCCGGCGGCGGATTTCGGGGCGAAGTATGTGGCGAACCAGTCCGCGGCGGCCGTCTCCAGGGCACCGGGCGGCGTGAGGAGCTGCACGAGTCCCCGTGCGTGCCAGTCACGAGCCCCCATCGTCGCGCCGGTGAGAATCGCGTGTGTCGCCTGTGCCAGGCCGACGCGCTCCGGCAGCAGGGCGGAGGCGGCCGGCGGGAAGACGCCGAGCGCCGTCTCGGGCAGCGCGAAGACCGCACTCTCCTCTGCCAGGATGACATCGCACGCGAGCGCCAGCTCGAACCCTCCGCCGAAACAGCGCCCCCGCACCAGCGCGGCGGTGGCGGCGGGCGCATCGAGCAGGTCGTAGATCAGCGCGTGCATGTCGGGCAGCACGCGTGCGATCTGGTCGGGCGCATGCTCGGGGATGCTGGCGCCGAAGCTGAAGTCGTTCCCGGCACCCTCGATCGTGATCAGCTTCAGGTGCGGATTCTGCGCGGCGCTCTCCAGGGCCGTCCGCAGCGCGGCCACTATGTCGGCCGTGATGATGTTCCCCTTCTCGTGGAAGAGCGTGAAGGCGGCACGTGTCCGGCCCGCATCGAACGCGACACTGACGGGGGTGGTCATGGCAGCTCGCTCCGCAGCGCCTCGACTGAAGACACGGGCTGCCGGCAGGTGAAATCCCGGCACACGTAGACGGCGCCGCCGCCGTGCGCCTGCATGCCGTCCACGAACGGCAGTCGCGTCCGCAGCGCGTCGTCGCCCGCATCAGGGTCCACCGGCAGCTGCACCGCAAACGGAAGATAGTGCCGGGCGATCTCCCGTTCGAGCTCGAGGACCGGCTGTGCCGTGCGCTCCCCCACGACGACGACCTGCATCGACGGCGCGTGCCACTGCGACAGCGCGCACAGCATCATCGGGATGACGCGGCCGGCCGCACCGACCCGCCGTCCATAGCGGGCGAGCGTGCGTTCGGCCCTCCCGCGATAGGCGGCCTCGCCCGTAAGATGCGCGAGCGTCAGGACGTTCATCGCGGAGACAGAGCTGGCCGAGGGTTCTGCGCCGTCGTAGTCTTCCTTCAGGCGCAGCAGGACGCTGGGATCGATTCCCGTCGTGCTGAACCACGCGCCGTCCGTGTCGTCCCAGAAGAGCGCGTCCTGCCGGCGCTGAAGCGCGATCGCCCACTCGAGCCAGCGGGCCTCGCCGGTGGCCTGGAGCAGTTCGAGCAGGCCCCAGATCAAATAAGCGTAGTCCTCGGCGTACGCCTCGATCGCGGCGTCGCCGTCACGATACCGCCGCAGCAGTGTTTCGCTGTCGGCGCGCCACAGCGTCGTGTGAATGAACTCGGCGGCCTTCGCGGCGGCGGTGCGATAGCTTCCGGCGCTGGCGCTGCCGGGCCGCACCCGGGCTGCGCGCGCGAAGGCGGCGATCATCAGGCCGTTCCACGCCGTGAGGACCTTGTCGTCGAGATGCGGGCGAGGTCGGCCTGCGCGAACCGTGAACAGCGTGTCGCGCACGCGGTCGAGCGCGGCGAGCACCTCCGCCTCGCTCCTGCCGCTGCGCACCGCGACATCCGCGATCGGCTGAGCGATGTAAAGCAGGTTCTTCCCGGTGAACTCCCCCTGCGGGTCGTTCGGTGCGTTGCCGCCGGGCTCGATGCCGAAGCGGCGCCGGGCCACCTCGGCGTCCTCGCCGAGCAGGGTGGCGATTTCGGCGTCGCTCCAGATGTAGAACGCCCCCTCGGTCTTGTGAGGCTGCGGATCCGCCGCCTGCTCGGGCGGCACACTGTCGGCATCTTCCGCGGAATAAAAACCCCCCTCGGGGCTCGTCATGTCCCGCAGGACGTAGTGCAGCGTATCCTCGGCCACCGCGGCGTAGAAATCCTCGCCGGTGGCCTGCGCGGCTTCGAGATACGCGAGCACCAGCTGCGCCTGGTCGTACAGCATCTTCTCGAAGTGCGGGACGCGCCATTCGGCGTCTACGGCGTACCGGTGGAACCCGCCGCCGATGTGATCGCGCATGCCGCCGACCGCCATCGCGCGCAGGGTCGCGGTCGCCATCTGGAGGGCCGGCTGCGAGCCCGTCCGGGCGTGCTCGCGGAGCAGGAACAGCAGTTCGGAGGGACGCGGAAACTTCGGCGCCTGTCCGAAGCCGCCGAGCCGCCGGTCGAAGGCCGCCTGGAACTGCGACACGGCAGCGTCGAGGGCCGCTCGCTCGCCAACCTCCGATTCCGCCTGCGCCCCGGTCGCCACCGCCCGGAGCCGCCCGGTCAGTTCCGTGGCCGCCTCGTCCACCCGCGGACGATCCTCTTTCCAGACCCGCGCGAGCTCACCGAGCAGGTCCAGGAACCCGGGACGGCCAAACCGCGACGCCGGTGGAAAGTAGGTGCCCCCGAAGAACGGCTCGAGGTCCGGCGTGAGAAAGACCGTCATCGGCCAGCCGCCCTGCCCGGTCGTGGCCTGCACGAAGGACATGTAGACACGGTCCACGTCGGGCCGTTCCTCCCGGTCCACCTTGATCGACACGAAGTGCTCGTTCAGGAACTCCGCAATCGTGGCGTTCTCGAACGACTCGTGTTCCATCACGTGGCACCAATGACACGTGGAATACCCGATGGAGAGAAAGATCGGCTTGTCTTCGCGCCGGGCCCGTGCGAAGGCCTCGTCGTTCCAGGCGTGCCAGTCAACCGGATTGGCGGCGTGTTGCAGAAGGTAGGGACTGCGCTCACGCGCGAGACGATTCATAGCCGGGCCGCCGATCGGGTCCGGCCCGGATGGGAAATGGTAAATGGGAGCACGATGCAGAGGTTCATGATCCTGGCCTACGCGCTCGTCATGAAGGCCATCTTCAGGCGGTCTTCGTCGGCCGGCCAGCGGAAGCACTCCGACGGGGCGAGCCCTTCGACGTCGGGAGCGCCCTCACCCATCACGTACACGAGCTTCTCGACATGATCCGTGCGCTCGGAACTGATCGCCTGACGCGCCGAGGCGACGACGTCGGGGTCAGGACCGGCGAGGAAGTAGACGACGCGGTCCACGTCCCGCGGCAAGGGCGTCGGGCCGGGCACGCGGCATTCCTGCACGGACGTGCTGCCGCGCTCGATGACGTCGCGCAGGGCGTCGGGGAGTGGCGCATGGCCACGCACGATCACGGTTCTCATACAGTCCGTCCTTCCGGCGCGCTCGTCGCTCCGATCGTCATCGTACCATGCGCGCGAGCGCTGTACGGCCGAGTCCCGGCCATCTCACGATAAGATCACGCGCATGGAACTGGCGGTCGAGACACGGGGACTCATACGCAGCTTCGGCGGCTTTCGCGCCGTGGACGGCATCGACCTGGCCGTGCCGGCCGGCAGCTTCTATGGCTTCCTCGGTCCGAACGGAGCGGGCAAGTCCACGACGATCAAGTGCCTGACGGGCCTGCTGAAGCCCAACGGCGGATCGATGCGGATCCTCGGCATCGATCCGCTCGAGGATCCCGTCGCGGTCAAACGCCGCATCGGCGTTGTCCCCGAGGATCTGGCGCTCTTCGACCGGCTGACGGGCGAAGAAACCCTGCTCTTCGTCGCGCAGATCCACGGGATCGACCTCGGGACCGCCCGCGCCCGGTCGCGAGACCTGCTCGCGCTCATGGACCTCGCCGGCGCCGGCCACACGCTCGTCGCCGATTACTCGCACGGCATGCGCAAGAAACTCTCCCTCGCCGCCGCGCTGCTGCCGGCGCCCAAGCTGCTCTTTCTCGACGAACCCTTCGAAGGCATCGACGCTGTCGCATCCAGACAGATCAAGGACCTCATGCAGTCGTTCGTGTCGCGGGGCGGCACCATCTTCCTCACCTCACACATCCTCGAGATCGTCGAGCGGCTCTCGACCCACATCGGCGTGATCGCGAAAGGCAAGCTCGTGGCCCAGGGCCCGATCGCCGACCTCCGCGCCGGCCGCACGGCCGGCGGCACGCTCGAAGAGATCTTCATCAACCTCGTGGGTGGTGAGACCGCCCCCATGGCCACGTTTGACTGGTTCTGATGTTCAGGATTCTGAGGGCGTTCGCGTGGATGCGCTGGCGGATGCTGGCCAACGCGCTCGAGCACAGCGGGTCGCGCGACACGCTCCAGCGGATGTCCCTGGCCATCGAGAACCTCGGGCCGATCCTGGCGGCGGTGCTGCTCGTGCCGTCGGCGCTCCTCCTGGGGGCCATGGGGATCGGCGGCGGGTACATGCTGGCGGGCGGCGGACGGTCCGTCCCGTTCGACATCGCGCGCGTGCTCCTGCTGTTCGTACCGCTGCTCGTGATCGTCGGACCGCTGCTGATGCCCGGCGCGGACCGGACCAATCCGATCCGCCTGTTGCTGCTGCCCATTCCGCGCACGACGCTGTACGTCGCGCAATCGTCCTCGGCCTTCGGCGACCCGTGGACGATGCTCATGCTGCCGCTGGTATTGGGGATCCCGGTCGGCCTCGCGGCCGGAGGGGCCGTCGGCGCGGCGCTCGTGGCCCTCGCGGGCGCCCTCCTGCTGATCGCGGTCATCGTCGGTCTGTCGTCGCTGACGACGAGCATTCTGCACCTCGTCGCGCGCGACCGGCGACGCGGGGAGCTGGTCGCGCTGGTGTTCATCATCATTCTGCCCATGGTGATGATGCTGCCGGGCCTGATGCAAAGCGGCCCCAGGCGGGAGCGCGGAGAGCCGCGGCAGCCGCGGCTTCCGGCCTGGGCGCAAACCGTCACGGCGCGGGCACTCGCCGTCCAGCCCGGGCAGATGTTCGCCGAAGGCACCCGGGCGTCGGTGACCGGGGCCGGGAGCCGCGCGGCGGCGTCGCTGGCGGGCCTCGCCGCCATGTCGGTGGTCCTTCACGGTCTCGGGCTGTTCGCGTTCCGGCGGGTCCTCGATTCGCCCGGGTCCTCGGGGGCGCGGCGCGGCACGGCCGCGCGGCCGGCCTGGGGCAGGCGGATCCCCGGCCTGACGATCGGCGCCTCGGCGGTGGCGCTCGGTCAGGTGCGCCTGGCCATGCGCACGCCACGTGGACGCGCGATCCTCCTCTCGCCGCTGATGATGCTCGTGATCTTCGGGATCATGATCTATCGAGGGTCGGGCACGATGGACTTCGGACCGTTTCGCTTCAACGGAGGGCTGAGCCTCGCCACCTTTGCCTCGGTGATCGCGCTGCTCGGGATCCTCCCGATCGCGATGAACCAGTTCGCCGTGGACGGCGCCGGCCTCACGATGACGCTGCTCTCGCCACTGAGCGACCGGGAATTGCTCGCCGGCAAGGCGGCGGGCAACGGTCTCATCGTGACGGCGCCTCTGCTGATGTCGTTGTCGGTGCCGCTGCTCGTGTTCCGCTCGGGTTCGCCTGCGCTGTGGCTGGCCCTGCCGCTCGGGCTGCTCTCGGTGTACCTGCTCGTCGCGCCGGTCGCCGCGATCTGCTCGGCGACCTTTCCGCGCGCGGTGGACATGAACAGCATCGGCCGCGGCAGCAACGCGCACGGCGCCGCGGGATTCATCGGGCTCCTGTCGTTCCTGGCGGCGGGCGTGCCCGCGATCCTGATCGTGCTGCTCGCGACGCGCGTCCTCGAACGGCCGTTCCTGGCTCCCGTGCTGCTCGCCGCCTGGTGTGCCGTGGCCGCGGTGATCGGCCGCCTCCTGTTTCGTCCTGCCTCACGGATCTTTGCCGCGCGTCGGGAAAACCTCGCGATGATCGGGAACCGGTAAATCGGCCGGCCCTGATTTACTCATCGGTACCACCTCTTTTACACACCCCCAGCTCTTCCACTACACAGTACGGTCCAGCCGGAACCAATTTGGCCGGAAATCTGGGAAAAAGGCGATGGCATTGCGGTTGCTGCATAAAGCGGCGTAACGCTTCGGCGTTGCCAAGTCGCTCCGGTGTTCCGCTGGGGCAAACCACTCCGCCTCAACCCTACCCCATGGCGCAGGGAGGTTTACGAACCTCCCTGACCTGCCTTGTACAGAGGGTCCCTCGTTTGCTTGTTCTCTTGCCGTGAAAAGCACGTCCATCTGGCTGGAAACAGCCCAACCCATCCGCCGGCCCGCGCTGACGGAGAACGCCCTGGCCGATGTTTGTGTGATCGGCGCCGGTATTGCGGGCGTCACCACGGCCTACCTGCTCGCCCGCGAGAAGAAGTCCGTCATCCTGATCGACGACGGGACGCCGGGCTGCGGGATGACGGGGATGACGACCGCGCACCTGTCGAACGTCATCGACGACAGTTATACCGAGATGATCCGGCTGCATGGCGTGGAGGGGGCGCGCCTCGCCTGCGACAGCCATCGCTCGGCCATCGCGCGCATCGAAAGCATCTGCACGGAGGAGCGAATCGATGCAGATTTCCTCCGGGTGAGCGGATACCTCTTCCTGCCGCCGGGGCACGACGAACACGAGCTCGACGAAGAACTGGACGCCGCGCGCCAGGCGGGCGTCGAAGCCGAGAAGCTGCCGCGGGCGCCGGTGGATGGCTTCGAAAGCGGTCCGTGCCTCCACTTCCCCCGGCAGGCGCAATTCCATCCGCTCAAGTACCTGAACGGGGTGCTGGACGCGTTCACCCGTGCCGGCGGCCGGGTGTACGGCGGCGTCCGCGCCGTCAAAGTCACCGGCGGAACGTCCGCCCACATCGAGACGGCGACCGGGCTGCACATCACCACGACGTCGGTGGTGGTCGCCACCAATGTGCCGTTCGTCGATCTCTTCGCGATTCACACCAAGCAGGCGCCCTATTACACCTACGTGATCGGCGCGCGCGTTCCGGCCGGCGCGATCACGCCGGCGCTCTACTGGGACACGCAATCGCCCTATCACTACGTGCGTCTGCAGCGCACCTCCAACGCGGAGCTTGGCGGCGACAACGGCACCCCCTTCGACCTGCTGATCGTGGGGGGCGAAGACCACAAGACGGCGCAGGCGTTCGACACCGAAGAGCGTTTCGCTGCGCTCGAGACCTGGGTGCGTGAGCACTTTCCCGCGGCCCGCGAGGTGGCATTCCGCTGGTCGGGACAGTGCATGGAGACGCAGGACGGCCTCGCGTTCATCGGCCGCAACCCGATGGACGCGAACAATGTCTACGTCGCCACCGGCGACTCCGGCATGGGCATGACGCACGGGACGATTGCCGGGATGCTCATCTGTGATCTGATCCAGGGGCGTCCGAACCGCTGGGCCGAGCTGTACGATCCGTCGCGCATCCGGGCCGGCGCCGCCGGCGACTTCCTGAAGGAAAACCTGAACGTCGCGGTGCAGTACACCTCGTACCTGACGCCCGGCGACGTGTCGTCGGTCGATGACATCGCGCCGAACACCGGCGCCGTCATGCGCGAGGGAGCCGGCAAGGTCGCGATCTTCCGCGACGAAGCCGGGGAGCTGCACCGCCGCTCGGCGGTCTGCACGCATCTCGGGTGCATCGTGGGCTGGAACAAGGCGGCGTCCACCTGGGATTGCCCGTGTCATGGCTCCCGCTTCGACGCGTACGGGCGGGTTGTCAATGGTCCCGCGAGCACGGATCTCGGGACCGTCTGATCGCTAATCGCTAATCGCTGATCGCTGATCGCTAATCTCCAATCACGAATCACGAATCACGAATCAGGGAATCGGTGATCCGGGATCCGGGATCCGGGATCCGGGATCCGGGATCCGGGATCCGGGATCCGGGATTAGGGATCAGGGATCAGCGATCAGCGATCAGCGATCAGCGATCAGCGATCAGACCCTCGGCGACGGCGCGGCTGGAATCTCGTCGGGCCTGTGCCGTCTGAGGCGCGCGTAGGCGGCCGTCACTTCGGCACCGTAGAGAAAGATGACGGCCGAGACATACACCCACAGGAGGAAGGCAATGACCCCTTCGATCGATCCATGGACGCTCAGGCGGGAGGCGCCTTTGAGGTACATCGAGAAGCCGGCCAGCGCAAGCCGCCAGAGCAATCCGGTGAGGACGGCACCCACCCAGACGTCACGGAACCGGACCTTGGCATTCGGCACGAAATAGAAGACGAGCCCCACGACAAAAATGAAGAGAATCGTCGTCGTCGATTGCCAGAAGAAGTTCTGCAGTTGCTTCAGGCCGGGCGCCAGGTCGAGCACGACGGCGAACCAGTGCGCGTCGACCACGTTCATCGCGCTGACGAGCAGCAGCCCCATGATCATCAACAGGCCGGAGGCCACGAGCATGAGGAGCGAGATGAGCTTGTGCTTGAAGTAGTTGGGCTGCTTCTCGACGCCCCAGGCATGGTTGACGGCGGAGGTCACGGCGCCGAACACCCCCAGCGCCGCCCAGGTCATCACGATCGAGCCCGCGAGGCCGAGCTGCAGCCTGTTGGTCTGCATGGCCTCGAACTGCTCCTGGATGAAGTTGAACTGCTGCGGAAAATACCGAACCACGAATTTGAAGAGCTCCTCGCGATCGGTTTCGGAAATGGCGATGCTGGTGAGGATCGAGAACGCGAGCAGAAAGAACGGAAACAGTGAGAGGAGGGCGTAGTAGGCAATCGACGAGGCGAACGTGAGGTCCTCGCTGTTGTAGAGACCGTTCGCGCCGCGCCACAAGGCGAGCGCCGTCAGCCGGACTTCGGCCCGGGCGCGCGTGACGACATGGCGGAGTCCTGGAAAACGCGGCGCCGCCTGTCCGGCACGCGTGGTCTGCCCACTCACCCGGCCATCATAGCAACTCAGGCGGGCGGGACCGGCGGCGCGGACGGCCCCCTGGCGCCCGAGTCGGTCCAGGCCTGCTTCACCTCGCGCGAGAGCCAGACCGGGAGCGTCACGGTCACCGCCGTGCGGGCCAGCCCGAAGGCCAGCCGGCGCAGCGACGGTGTACGCAGCACGACGACCGCCGCCCCGAGCGCGGCGGCCCCGAGAATGACGTTCGCGAGCGTGCGGGCGGTGTCGGCGTTGCTCACGAGCCGCACGAGCGTGCCCTAGCTGCGGTCGGTCGTGCCGGCGCCGGTATAGCCGGTGCCCGCCAGCGAACCGGTGTTGTCGAGCGAGCCGGCCGTGCCGGGTTCGCTGCTGGTGCGCGCGCGGTCATAGGCTTCGCGGCCGCGGTCGACCATCTGGGTCACGCGCTCGCTGGCCTGGTTGTAGGCCCCGCCGGCCGTCGTCTTCAGCTTGGTGGCCTGGTCGGTGAGCTGCGTGCGAAGTTCGGCTCCCGGGCGCGGGGCGAACAGCATGCCGAGACCTGCGCCGAGCACCGTGCCGGCCAGCAGGCCCATCAGAAAGGATCCGCCGCCATCTTCCCGTTCGAACCGATCGTATTCGTAAGCCATTGAGTCCTCCTCCATTACGTGGGGGGGGGGCCCCCCCCCCCCCGGGGGGGGGGGGGGGGGGGG
>JBBECO010000279.1:0-67 GCA_040881785.1 Vicinamibacterales bacterium | reverse complement strand
CCCCCCCCCCCACCCCGGCTCGGTCGCTCGCGGGGACCCCTGCGCCCCGCGCCGCTCCCTCGCAGGC
>JBBECO010000278.1:0-1635 GCA_040881785.1 Vicinamibacterales bacterium | reverse complement strand
AGCGATTAGCGATTAGCGATTAGCGATTCATCCCCCGCTCGTATCCCGCAATGAACCCCCGCCGGTACTCGTTCTTGTACTGATCGCGGTTGCCGTAGCGGCTCTCGTAGTGCCGGTCGCCTTCGCGATACCACTTATGGCTGCGCGCATCGGCGCGGCCTCTCCGGCCGGCGTCTTCGCGCCCCTTCTCGTAGCCCTCGCGCGCGCCGATCTCGAAGGGGGAGACGTACGCCTGCCGGCCCTGCGAAGAGCCGCCGTACCCCGGTCCACCGCCGTAGCGGCCGTCGTCGCGACCATAGCTGCCGCGCGCGTAGCGCCGGTACCCCTCGGCATAGCCCTCGGCGAATCCCGACCTGAAGTGCACCCGGTACCGTTCGATGTCACCGTAGCTGCGGTTGTATCCGATGTCGGCGCGCTGGAAGTCGCGCTCGTCCTGGTAACGGAACGCGTCGCGGCTGCGGCCGTCCCGCTCCCCGTCGATCACGCCTTCGCGGTAGCCGCGCTCGAACGCGACGCGGCGAACATCGACCGTGCCATATCCATATCCTGAGTCGCGCCAGGTCGTCTGCGCGCACGCGGGAGCCGCGAGGGCCAGTGACAGGACGCCGAGAACGGGCAGGAGAAACGTGCGTTTCATGTGAGCCTCCGTGCCGGGCTGGCGCGGCAGCTGCGCGCCCGGTACCAGGCTCGAGCGCAAGAAGTGGGCCTGTCGGGCTGCGCACGATCACCGTGGATTTCCGGAGGATTTCCCGCGTCAGGCGGGACGCGGCGCCGGGGCCGTCGCGGCGAGTGGACAGCTACTGCGACCAGACGAGGACACGGTCGCCCCCCTCGTTCACCTGGTCGAGCACGAGCGAGGGCCCGAGGCGATCGAGATCCTGGACGGTCAGCTTCAGATCTTCGAGCGTCATGTCGCTGTCGCCGAAGTTCACGGCCGCGTTGTTCATCTTCATCCGCAGCAGCCAGAAGGGGATCGTCACCGTGACCAGCCCGCCATCGTCGGGATCGAAGGCCATGACGTGCAGGGTTTCGGGACGAGGTGTGCCCTGCGGCGCCTCGCGGTCGGCATTGGACCGCAGCAGGTTGCCCCTGGCATCCAGCTCGATCAGCGGCCGCTGCCCCTGAAACCGTGCGCGGACGGCGTCGAACTCCTGGGTGGCGGTGGCCGCCGTCGCCTGAGTTGTCTTGATGTTCTGCGTGAAGAAGTAGATGCCCGCGCCGGCCATCGCGATCACGAAGAGAATGCAGACGGCCGCGATCCCGATCACGACCCAGACCCAGGTCTTCACCTTAACGGCCATCGGCGTTCCTCCTGAGCTCCCTGGCTTGTTCGACGCATTTTGGATCGTTTCCGTTCTGGCAGAGTGCCTCCGCCCGTGTCGCCTCGGAGGCGGCGGCCGTGCGGTCACCGCGCTTCAGCGCCAGCCGGCCGATCTCGAAACGCGCGCGTCCGGCCACCCAGTTCATCGCTCCAGGGTCGGTGGCGGCCCACAGATCGTCGAGCGCGTCCGCGCGGCCCAGGGCCGCACGGGCCGCTCCGCGTTTATACCGCCACAATTGCTCTTCGCCGGGAAAGGGCGGCCGCGTCTCCCTGGACAGCATCCCGAGACCCTCGGTGAGCAGCGCATCAGCCCG
>JBBECO010000277.1:0-10270 GCA_040881785.1 Vicinamibacterales bacterium | reverse complement strand
CTTTTGCGGCGCCCGCGAGCGAGAGCGCGTGGGGGTGGGGCCCCACGCGCATTGAAGAATGCCCGCGCAGACCGTGACGTTACGACTGCTCTTGCTGACTGCGCTATGGTTCGTCGCCGGCCAGGCGCGCGTCGGGGCTCCGGCCTTCCCGCCGAAAAGCGCCGCGGGCGCCGCCGTCGAGCAGACGTCCCAGGGCACAGGACCGGCGCCGGCGCTCGGCGCCAGCTTTGACGGCCTCGGCGTCGGCTTCGACGGTCCGCAGGGGCTCTCCCCTGGACGCAATCCTTCCTCGACGCGCAGGGAGACAAGCTCATGGCGCGGCTCGTCTACCGGCGGGTCAACGGCACCGAGTCGATCGTGGCCGGCCTCAACGTCGGCCACCCGCCGCTCGATTTCAGCGTTCCACGCAGCTTCAGCATCCGGTTCTGGCTCCGCCTCGAGGGATTCGATGAGCAGGCCGTCGCGCGTCGCCCGGTCCTCCTCGGAGAGCTCCGAGGCATCACGAAAGAGCGTCGTTACGTCCTTCGCCATGGCTCATTTTACTCCTGCCGGCGACTCGCGTCGGAAGTCGCCGGCTTCGGGGACGGGGCTGCCGCCGCCTCGAGGCGACCTTGTCGGCGCTGCAGCGGCTTGTTAGACGTCCGGGCCGGATGCTACAGTACGCCCGTGACGTTCACCATCGAGCTGGAACGCGAAGACGACGGCCGCTGGATGGCCGACGTGCCCGCTCTGCCTGGCGTATTGTGCTACGGCATCGATCGGGATGAAGCAGTCGCCCGCGTTCAGGCGCTGGCCCTCCGTGTGATCGCCGAACGCCTGGAGCATCGGGAAGCTCCCGCCGAACTCCTCAACGTGACCTTCCAGGCGGCTTGAGCAACTGGCCAGCGACCAAAGCGCGGCGTGTACTGGCAGCCTTGCTCCGTCTCGGCTGGAACATCAAGCGCCAATCCGGCTCGCACCGCACGCTTTCTCGAGTGGAGTGGCCGGACTTCGTCTTTGCATTTCATGACGACGAGGAGGTCGGACCGCGAATGCTCTCGCGAATCGCAAAGCATACGGGCCTGACGCCGGACGACCTTTAGCCACACCTGTTCCAGCCGACTTGGCCTAACCTGGAGACCCGCACTCATGGACTATCGGCAGCTCGGACGCACCGACATGCAGGTGTCGGCCATCAGCTTCGGCGCCTGGGCGATCGGCGGCTCCTGGGGGCCGATCGATGACGAGGTCTCGATGCGCGCGCTGCATGCGGCCATCGACGAAGGCGTCAACTTCATCGACACCGCGGACGTCTACGGCGACGGCCGGAGCGAGCGGCTCGTCGCGCGGCTGAAGCGCGAACGGCCGGGCGACCGCATCTGGGTCGCGACGAAGGCGGGCCGCCGGCTGCCCGAGCAGACCTGTGAGGGCTACTCGCGCGAGAACCTCACCTCCTGGATCGACCGGAGCCTCCAGAACCTCGAGATGGACGCGATCGATCTTCTGCAGCTTCACTGTCCACCGCCGGATCTCTACCGGCAGGACGACGTGTTCGGGATCCTGGACGACGTCGTCCGCGAAGGAAAGCTGCGCTACTACGGCGTGAGCGTCGAGACCGTGCAGGAAGCGCTCGATGCGATGCGGCATCCCGGCGTCCAGTCGATCCAGATCATCTTCAACATGTTCCGCCTCAAGCCCGCCGAGCGCGTGCTGCCTGAGGCGAAAGCCAAGAAGGTCGGCATCCTCGCGCGCGTGCCGCTCGCGAGCGGACTGCTGACAGGGAAGCTGCGCGCCGACTCCACCTTCGCGGCCGACGACCACCGCCAGTTCAACCGCCACGGCGAGTTGTTCGACAGGGGGGAGACGTTCTCCGGCGTCCCGTACGCCGTGGGTCTCGAGGCGGTCGAGCGGCTGCGACCGCTCGTCCCCGCGGGTGCGACCATGACACAGCTCGCGCTGCGCTGGATCCTGATGTTCGACGCCGTCACCTGCGCCATCCCTGGAGCGAAGAACGACCAGCAGGCGCGCGACAACGCGCGTGCGGCCTCACGGCCGCCGCTGGACGAAGCCGCGATGGCGGCCGTCCGGGCGGTGTACGAGGAAGACATTCGGCAGCACGTCCACGGCCACTGGTAGGCCACGGCTCAACACAGTCCAACACGGCAAGCAAACCCGTGTTGAACCGTGTTGCACCGTGGCCCGTGTTGAACCCGCCTTCGCCAAGGCTTCGGCGCGCAAGCCGTGGCCTATTTCAGCGTCACGTGTAGATACACGGAGTGCCGCCCGTAGGTCTCGTAGAACGGTTTGAGGACGACGTCACCGATGCTGAACCGCAGCGTCGCCGGATCGCCGGTGATCGACGTGCCGATGTCGGCGGCATCGAGCGTCACCTCGCGCCAGTCGGTGCGCGGACCTGACTCCTCGGCCGCCAGCAGCACGGGACCGTAGAAGATGCTGGCGACGTTCGGCTGATCGACGACGTGGTCCAGGTGGAAGTGGAACGGCATGCGCAGCTCGATCGTGTCGTTCGCGCGCCAGTTCCTGCCGACGCTGATGTAGCTGCCAGGCTCCGCCTTCAGCGACTGCTCCCGGCCGTTGACTTTCACGAAGAAGCCGCGGGTTGCCCAGCGCGGCACGCGGACCTTGATGTCGAACTGGCCGCTCCCCTTCACGACGAGCCGCGTCGTGTCGGCGTAGGGGAAATCGGTCATCTGCTGCACGACCACCTTCCGCTCGGTCCAATTCAGGGTGGACGGGACGAAGAGGTTCACGTAGAGCGTCCGGTTGTCGGCGCTCTTGAAGTAGATCGTGTCCTGCAGCTTCGTGTTGCTCTCGAGCGCCGTGCCGTTGCAGCAGGTGAACCCCCGCATGGCGGCGTTGCCGAACCGCTTCTGCGCGCCGGGATTGAGCGGCACGTGATACGTGTTCCCGGGATTGTCCTCGGCGACCGACGCGAGGATGTGGTTGTACAGCGCGCGCTCGTAGTGATCCATGTACCTGGCCGTCTGGTCGTACATGAACAGCTGGCGGTCCAGCTTCAACAGGTTGTACGTCGCACAGGTCTCGTTCTGTCCGCCGTTGGCGAAGCCGTTCTCCCAGAGCGTGCCCGGCTGCGCCGTGAAGCACTCGGCGTTGTTCGGGTTGCGCGCCCCGGCCACGCCGCCGATGCTGTACATGTAGCTGCCGTTGACCATCTCCCAGAAGTTGCTGGCGATCAGGTAGTACGGCAGCTCCTTCGAGCTGCGGAAGGTCTCGAGCGCGCCGGTGATCTGCGGGATGTGCTGGTTGGCGTGCTTGCCGCGGATCGTGTCCACGTTCTTCGCAAGGCCGTGCTCGCGGCCCTCGTTGCCGAAGAAGAAGTTGGTGTTGTCGAACAGCTTCGCACCGTCCAGGAACTGCCTGTCGCCGGTCAGCCGGAACAGGCGCGCCATGACTTCGTTCATGCCGCCGTACTCGCCGGCGATGTAACGGCTCCACATGCTCGTGCGCGTCTCTGGCGGGAGCGCCCTGAGCCTGGCGTACGTCCACGCGCCCATGCCCCTGGCCACGTCCAGCGCCTTCTTGTTCCCGGCGACTTCGTAGCTGTCGAGCAGGCCCGCGAGGATCTTGTGCAACGTGTAGTAGGGCGCCCAGATCTGGGTGTCCTGCGTCCCGTACGTGGCGCCCTTCTCGAGCATGATGAACTGGTCCGGCGGATAGCCGCTGATGAACCCCACGCCCCAGGTCCAGTAGTCGGTCCGGATCGCCCCGGCCCGGAGGTTCGAGTCGTAACCCTTGCGATCCGGCCCGGGCGGAACGGCCGTCGGATCGGCGACTGACGCCCCTCCTGCTGTCGCAGGCCGGCCCGACTTGCGCGACAGGTCGTAGAGCGTGTCGATCAGATAATTCATCTTCCCGAGGAAGTGTGCGCGCAGCGCTTCGTCGTAGGTCGTGCTCGCGTAGGCCTGCGCAATCGCGGTCAGGTAGTGCCCGCTGGCGTGGCCGCGGAGGCGCGTCGTCTGGTTGTCCCACCCTTCGAGCTGCTCGGTGCCCGCGGGCTGCGGCTCCCCGAACGCGTCCCTGAAGTTGTAGAGGAAGTTGTCGGGATTGCTCGCCGCCAGCCCCTCGATGAACTTGTCCCGATTCTTGATGAAGGCGGTGGGCCGCCCTGTGGTATCCGGGTCGAGCGCGACCTGACTGAGGGGAAACGCTTCGGCGAGACGGCTTGGCGGCGTGGTCGTTCCGATCGGCACCTTGACGATGACGGTAGCCTTCGGCTCGAACGTCGTGCCCGGGACTTTCCCGGTGACGACGTGCGAACCGGGCGCTTTGACGTCACTGTTGTCCGCCGGCGCGGGCCAGATCACGCGGACCGCGCCCCCCTTCGAGTTCCCGCGATAGACGGCCGGGATCGTCGTTGGCAGCCGCGGCAGCATCCCAACGGTTGTTTCCACCGTGATGTCGGGCACATGCGAGAGCCGCGAGGCCAGCCAGGATTCCTTCGGGATGTTGGCCGTCGAGATCACGGGCGGGGGCGCGCCGCGGCCCCGTGTGGTTTGACGGGCCGCCAGAGCGTTCCTGCGGATCGTGCCCACCTGCTCGTCGGTCAGCGCAATCCGGTAAATGCGGACGTCACGCAGCCGTCCATGCAGCGCCGGCTCGGAGTCCACCTGTGACCGGCCGACGAAGAGGCGATTGGCATTCTCGTCCGTCTGGCTCACGATCTGCGTCGCATTCACACTGACGTCGGGCGCCTGCGCGGCCCTGGCGCCATCGAGATAGGTCGTCAGGACACGACGCGCGGGGTCGAGGACGACGGCGAAGTGCAGCCACTGGTTCTCGAGAACCGGCCTGGCCGGTGTGTCTCCACGCACCGTCCCGTCTGAGACAATCGCGGCGCGGAAGCCGGCCTTGCCTGCCTCGGCAAACAGCCTGTTCGATGCGTTCTGTCCGAAGTCGAAGACGTGACCCGTGGCGCCCGTCGGCAGGAACAACCATCCCGTGATGCTGACCGTGTCCTCGCCGGCGAGCGCATTCCCGGGGAGCTCGAGATGGCTGCCGTCCCCTGTCAGTAGCAGCGTCCGGCGGGGGCCGTCCTCGACGAACGTGCCTCCACTGCCCCGAACCGTCGCGTGAAAGTTGTTGCGCGACGCGTCCTCGGCATTGCCGTTGAGCACATACCGGGCCACCAGGCCGGTCTCACCGATGCCGTCGAGGAACTGGTCGCCTCCCTGCCCGTCCGTGGCATGGCCAAGAGCCAGGAGCACGGTCGAGACGGCGAGGACAAATGTGACGAATACGCGCGTGATCATCTGATGGACCCCTGCCGGGTTATTTCGCGACCCCGAACGTGAACACCGTGCTGGTCTTGTATTCGCTGCCGGGCCGCAGTGTCGTGGACGGGAACTTCGGCTGGTTCGGCGAATCCGGATAGTGCTGCGTCTCGAGGCAGAAGCCCGTGCGGTGCTTGTACACCGCTCCCCCTTTGCCCGTCAGCGTGCCGTCGAGGAAATTGCCCGAGTAGAACTGGATCCCCGGTTCGGTCGTCGCGATCTCCATCGTCCGGCCGGTCTTCGGCTCGATCACGCGCGCCGCCACCTGCAGGCCGCTGCCGGTGCGGTTCAGCACCCAGTTGTGGTCGTAGCCTTTACCGTTCTTCAACTGCGCGTCCACCTTGTCGATGCGGGCGCCAATCGCCGTCGGTTTGCGGAAATCGAAGGGGGTGCCGTACACCGGCGCAAGCTCTCCCGTGGGAATCAATGTGTCATCCACCGGCGTGTAGCGGTCGGCGTTCAACATCAGCTGATGCCCCAGGATGTCGCCCGAGGCCTGCCCGGCCAGGTTGAAGTAGCTGTGCTGCGTCAGGTTGACCGGGGTCGCCTTGTCGGTCGTGGCGCGGTAGTCCACGATCAGCTCGTTCGCGTCGGTGAGCGTATACGTGACCTGGACGCGGAGGTTGCCTGGATACCCTTCCTCGCCGTCCGGGCTCGTCCGGCTGAACGCAATGGCGTTCCTGCCGGCCACCGGCTCGGCCGTCCACAACACCTTGTCGAACCCCTTGCTCCCCCCGTGCAGGTGGTTCGGCCCGTTGTTGGTGGCGAGCTTGTAGGTCTGGCCGTCCAGCGCGAAGGCTCCCTTCGCGATGCGGTTGCCATAGCGGCCGATGATGGCGCCGAAAAACGGATCATCCTTCAGATAGCTCTCGAGGTCGTCGAATCCCAGGACGATGTCATCGAGGCGGCCGGTGCGATCGGGCACGCGCAGTGACGTGATGATGCCGCCGTAGCTGATGGCCTTCAGCTCTATGCCGTTGGCGTTGGTCATCGTGAAGCGTTCCACCGCCTTGCCGTCGGGCATCTTGCCGAATGGCTCGCGCTGAACGGTACTTTGCGCGGCCTGCCCGGAGCCGGTCATGGCATGACAGAGGACGGCCAGAGGCAGGATGAGCAGCAGGCTGGGGGACAGCGTCATGATGGGCGCAATCTACCACGTGTTTGTGCGATTTATCTAGGGTGTAAGCGATTACTGCGCGGTGGGACGGCGTAGTAAGATGACGGCGCTTTCTTTATGCCTGGCCTCGAATTCCACGACGTGCGCAAGTCGTTCGGCGCTGTGAAGGCGCTGACGGGGGTGACGTTTACCGTCCGCGAGGGGGAATCCCACGCGCTCGTCGGCGAGAACGGCGCGGGTAAATCCACCCTGCTGAAGATTCTCGCCGGCATCATCCATCCGGATAGGGGCGAGCTCAAGTGGAACGACGAGCGCCTCTCGCTGTCGAGCCCGCGTGACGCCCTCGAGCGCGGCATCGGGATGGTGTACCAGGAGATGCTCAGCTTCCCCAACCTGACCGTCACCGGCAACATCTTCGCGGGACGCGAGCTCACGGGCGCCGGCGGACGGCTGCGCGACGGGGACATGCGCGCCCGGACCGCCGCGATCCTCGACGAACTGCACCTGCGCATCTCGCCTGACGCCCCGGCCGACAGCCTCCCGGCCGCACACCGCCAACTGCTGCAGGTCGCGCGGGCGCTGGCCTTCGACTGCCGGATCCTGGTCCTCGACGAACCGACCACCTCCCTGACCGACGCCGAAGCCGACCACCTCTTCGCCGTCGTCGAAAAGCTCAAGGCGCGTGGCGCCACGCTGCTGTATGTGTCGCACCGCCTGCCGGAAGTGTTCCGGCTCTGCGACCGTATCACCGTGCTGCGCGATGGCGGATACGCCGGGACCTTCGACCGAGCCGGCACGACTCCCGACCAGGTGGTGCGCGCCATGGTCGGCCGGGACCTTCCGCCGCGCGCGGATCACGCAGCCGCGGCCGCGGCGGCGCCGGCGCTCGAGGTCCGCGGACTGACGCACGCGCCGTGCTTCCGCGACGTGTCGCTGACGGTCCGCCCCGGCGAGATCGTCGGCCTCTTCGGTCTCGTCGGATCGGGCCGTTCGGAGCTGGTCGAGACGATCTTCGGCTTACGGACGCCACAGCGGGGATCGATCGCGGTCGGCGGTCGCGTCATGGCGCTGCGATCGCCGCGACAGGCGGCGCGGGAAGGGATTGCGCTCGTGCCGGAGGAACGGCATCGCCAGGGACTCTTCTTCAACCTCACGCTGCGGCAGAACCTGATGATGCCGGCGCGAACGGTGGCCGGCGACATCCTCATACGGGGCGGCCGTGAGCGCGACGACACCGCCCGGCTCCTCGTTGAGTGGCGCGTGAAGGCCGGCAGCCAGGACGCGTTCCCCGACAGCCTCAGCGGCGGCAACCAGCAGAAGCTGGTGCTCGCCAAGTGGCTCGCGACCGCGCCGCGCGTGCTGATGCTCGACGAACCCACCAAGGGTGTGGACGTCGGCGCCAAATTCGAGATCCACGAAATTGTCCGGCGCCATGCGGCCCAGGGGCTCGCGTGTCTCGTCGTCTCGAGCGATCTGCCGGAAGTACTCGTCCTGTGTCACCGTGTGATCGTGATGCGTGAAGGGCGGATCCAGGGAGAGCTGCGCGGCGCCGAGGCGAGCGAAGCGTCGGTGATGCACCTGGCCACGTCCGAGCTGAAGGACGCCTCGTGAAGCGGTTCTGGCATGTCCGCGAGCTGAGCACGATCGCGATCCTGGTGCTGGAGATCATCTTCTTCGGCTGGTATCTGTGGCCGGAGGGGGACCGGGCCCACCCGTTCCTCAACGGGGAGAATGCGCTCCTCGTTCTGAAGTACTCGTCCATCTACGGGATCGCGGCCGTGGGCGCGGCCATCGTGATCATCTCGGGCGGGATCGACCTGGCGCCGGGGGCCATCATCGCGCTCGCGAGCGTCGTCTGCGGGTCGCTGTTCGTGGACGCCGGGTGGGGACTCTTCCCGGCGATGGTGATGTCGCTGCTCGTCGGGACGGCCGCCGGCGGGCTCAGCGCGGCGCTCATCGTTCTCGTGAAGCTCCCGCCGTTCATCGCGACACTCGGTGTCATGGGCATTTCCCGCGGCGTGGCGTTCATCGTCACCGAGGGACAATACTTCGACCTGTCGAGCCAGTTGCCTGGCGGCTGGCGGCCGGCCGGTCTGCCCGCTGACTGGGTCGCGCCGCTCGTGATGATCCTGCTGGCGATCGTCTTTCAGATCCTGATGACGCGCTTCCAGTGGGGCCGGCAGATCTTCGCGGTCGGCGGCAACGAGACGGCGGCGCTCTTTTCCGGCGTGGCGGTCGGGCGGCTGAAGACCTCGGTGTACCTGCTCAGCGGTCTGCTGGCCGCCGTGGCGGGCGTCGTGCTGGCGCTCGTGCAGGGACAGGGGAAAGCCGATCTGGCGACCGGTTACGAGCTCGACATCATCGCGTCGGCCGTCGTCGGTGGCGCGAGCCTCTCGGGCGGCCGGGGTTCGGTGATGGGTGCGGTGCTCGGCACGCTGATCTTCGGCGTCCTGCGCAACGCCCTGCCCCAGATCCCGGGCGCAACGTTCTACGATCGCCTGATCGTGGGGCTCGCGGTGATCGTGATCGTGGTGATGGATCAGGTTTTATTGAGGCGGGAGGCATAGATGCGACGGATGCTCGTGATGGTGACGGTTGCGGCGGTGGCGGTCGCGGCGGCGTGCGGCAAGAAGGACGAGGCGGCGCCGGCCGCTGGAACCGAGACCCTGCGGTTTGCGGTCATCCCGAAGGCGCTCGATATCCCCGTCTTCAATTACGCGAGGATCGGCGCCGAGCGCGCGGCGAAAGAGCTGGGCAACGTGCAGATCGAGTGGCGCGCGCCCGAGACGGCCGACCAGCTCAAACAGAAGGAGATCCTCGAGTCCTTCATCACCCAGCGCGTGGACGGGATCGCCATCTCGACGCTGAACGGCGACTTCCTGACCGAGACGATCAACCGCGCCGTGGACGCCGGGATCCCGGTCGTCACGTGGGACTCCGACGCGCCGAAGAGCAGGCGCGCCGCCTTCTACGGCGTGGACGACTTCGCCTCGGGACAGATCATGGGGCAGGAGGCGATCACGCTGCTCGACGGCAAGGGCAAGGTCGCGATCATCACCAGCATGGGCGCCACGAACCTGCAGCGGCGGCTCGACGGCGTGCGGGACGCGCTCAAAGCGGCCCCGGGGATCGAGATCGTCGAGGCCTATGACATCAAGGAAGATGCCGTGCGCTGTGCGGAGATCATCGCCACCGGATCCCGCCGCTACCCGGATCTCGCCGCCTGGCTCTCGGTTGGCGGATGGCCGGTGTTCACACGCAACGCCCTGGCCGGCGTCGATTCCTCGAAGACGAAGGTGATCTCCTTCGACACCGTCGAGGCCGCGGTGGACCTCCTGCGCGCCGGCAAGGTGCAGGTGCTGCTCGGTCAGAAGTATTTCGGCTGGGGCAGCGAGCCGGTGAAGATCCTGCACGGCATCAAGAACGGCCAGCCGCCCGCGAGCCCCATCATCGACTCAGGGGTGGACATCGTCACGCTCGAGAACGTCGACGCGTACGTCGCCGAGTTCAAGCGGCTGCAGGCCGGAGGATAGACACCGGCCTGATGGGAAATGGCAGATGGGAAATGGGAAAGCGCGCTACCGCTCATTCTCAGCGGCCAGGGCAACCTCGACGACCGAGAGCAGCGGCAGGTGGTCGGACGCGTCGCGCGCGCCCGGCACGTCCATGACCTCGCACGATATGAGCTGCTGCGTGTAACGCGCGGGCAGGAACAGGTAGTCGAGCCGGAAGAAGCCCGTCACCTTGAACAGCCCGACGACCTCGTCACCCCCGACGAGGGTCAGGTCGAGGTCGCTCGTCCCCGGACCGTCGCTGTCGAACGGCGCCTGGTCCTTCCATCGGACACCCGTGACCGCGCTTC
>JBBECO010000276.1:1983-10317 GCA_040881785.1 Vicinamibacterales bacterium | reverse complement strand
GAGTCCGAGGGGCGAAGCCCCTCGGCTAAGACTAGAATCGACGGATGACGGGTCGACAGTACCGGGCCGGTGATTCGGTCGAGGATTTCTGCCGCGCGTGCAAGACCGACCGCATGCACACGGTGATCGCGGCTGATGAGGAGGGGCATCCGATCCGCGTGGTCTGCGGCTACTGTCACAGCGAGCACAATTTCCGCGGGGGCCCGAGAGTCGATCCCGTCGCGCGCACTCAGGACGCGCGCAGCTCCACGGCGCCGTCCGCCTCCCGCGCGGCGCGGGCCGTCCGCGAACCCTTCCCCATCGTCAGCGAACGCGAAAGGATGGCGCCTCCCATGACCGATCTCACGGGCACGGACCTCGAAATGGTGCTCCGCCGGATCATCCGCGAAGAAGCCGGCATCAGCGCCGTGCCGCCCGCCGAGAAATGGCGCGGCGGGACGCTGGCCCTGCGCCCGGGCAATCCGACACTGCAGGAGAAAACGCTGCCGATCGAGACCTTCTTCAACAAGATCGTCATGGTCCGGAACCGGCTGCGCACGCTGGAACAGCAGGTCAACGCCACCGACCTTCCGCCCGACGTCAAGGTGAAGCTCCAGGGCTACATCAGCGGATGCTACGGATCGCTGACCAGTTTCAACGTCCTGTTCGCCGAGGAGAGCGACCAGTTCAAGGGCAGCGGCGGGGAGTAGTCCGGTCAGGCCTTCGGTGGTCGGTCGAGGGCGGGGTGACGGTTGTAGTCGTCGGACTTCCCCGGGGGGATGCTCAAGTAGTCCCAGTCGCTGCCGCGGACGGCCTTGGCCGCATAGACCATCTGGCCGACGTGATAGCTGACATGGCCCAGCGCGCGCAGCAAGGCTTCTCGAACCTGCAACGCCTGACCGCGGATCGTGACGGTCGCCTCCATCTGATCGTCACGCACACCCGCCAGCGTGGCGAGGAGCACGTCCCATCCCTGTTCCCATTTCGCCAGGAGCTCGGCCTGTGTCACGCTCCGCGGTTCGAACTCCTCGTCGCGCTGGCGCCAGGGCTTTTCGCCGTCGGTCGTCAGGAAATCCGTGAAGCGTGACCGCAGGTTCCCCGACACGTGCCAGCAGATAGTGGCAATCGAGTTGCCGCCGCCGGCCGACGGTGCCGACAGCTCCGCGTCGTCAAGCTGCGCGATGGCTTTCTCGGCCAGCGCCTTGTAGCGGAGGAACTCCGCGCGGATCGCGTCGATCATCCCGTGACTCCTCAGATTCTCTGAAAATTCTTTTCGACTTCACGTCGTGTGATGCGCAGCACGACGGGACGGCCGTGGGGGCAGACCGACGAATACGCCGTCCGCCGCAGCTCTTCGAGGATGTAACGCATCTTGTCGAGCGTGAGCGGATAGTTCGCCTTCACGGCCGCGTGGCACGCCATCAGTGCCGCGATCTTGCGGAGTGCATCGTCGACGCGCGAGCCCTTGTCGAGCCCTTCGAGGTCCTCCGCCAGCGCCCGCACCGTGGCCTCGCATTCTGCGGGATTCAGGATCGCCGGCACGGCCGACAGATGCAGGCTGTCGCCGCCGAACTCTTCGATCTCCATACCGAACCGCTCGAGCGTCGCGCGGTGCTGCGCGAGCGCCTGCCGCTGCGCGGCGGTGAGCTCGATGACGATCGGCGTGAGCAGCCGCTGGCTCTCCAGGCGTCCGCGGGTCAGCTTCTCCATCACCTGCTCGAACAGCACGCGTTCGTGTGCGACGTGCTGGTCGATGATCGCGATCCCCTCGTCGTCCACCGCGAGGATGAACGTGTCGCGGAACTGCCCGAGCGGAACCATCGGACGGATCTCGAGCGGCTGCGCGCCGGACGCGGCCGGCTCCGCGGCGCCGATCGGCTCCGAGATCGGTGGCGCGCCGGCAGGACGGCCGTGAAACGGGACGTCGCGGCCGGTCGAGATCGTGTCCTGCTGCGCCCAGCGATTCCCGACGATGGCGCCGGCCATCACGCCGGGGATCGCGACGTTCTGCGGCTCTCCCGGCCGCGGCGCGAACGGCGTGAACTGCAGTTCCGGCGCCCGGCCCTGCCCCAGCGCCTCACCCAATCCGCGGCGCAGCACCTCGTGCACGAGGGACTGCTCGAGGAATCGCACCTCCGCTTTGGTCGGGTGGACGTTCACATCCACGCGCGCCGGCGGAATGTCGATGAAGAGGTGCACCTCCGGGCTGCGCTCCTTGATTGTCGCGACGCTGTAGGCCTCGGAGATCGCGTGCTGAATCGTCCGGTCCTTCACGATCCGGCGATTGACGAAGACGTTCTGCGGTCCGCGCACCGGGCCCTGATCCCCGAGGGCGGCGATGAATCCGTGGATCCCGATGCCGGCCGCCTCCTTGCGGATCTCGACCAGGTCGGGACGCTCGCCGAACAGCTGGAAGAAGCGCTCGACGAGGCCCGCGGCCGGGGGGCACTCGAGGAGCTTGCGCGAGCCGCTCGTCAGCGTGAAGCCAACGGCCGGATACCCCAGCGCCATCTGCGTGACGAGGCGCGAGATCTGCGTGGCCTCGGCGGTGTCGGACTTCAAGAACTTGCGGCGTGCCGGCAGGTTGTAGAACAGATCCACGACCTCGATGCAGGTGCCTTCCGGCGCCCCGATCTCCTGCACCGAGGCCACGGCGCCGCCGTGGACTTTGACCTCGGTGCCGGTCGGCTCCCCGCGGGCGCGTGTCCGCAGCGTGAAGTGCGACACCGACGCGATGCTCGGCAGCGCCTCCCCGCGGAACCCCAGCGTCCGGATCGCTTCGAGATCGTCCGCCGTGGCGATCTTGCTCGTCGCATGGCGTTCGATCGCCAGCCGCGCATCCTCGGGCCCCATACCCTCGCCGTCGTCCTCGACGCGCAGCAGCTTCTTGCCGCCCAGTTCGATCGTGACCGCGATGCGGCGCGCGCCGGCGTCGAGCGCGTTCTCGAGCAGTTCCTTGACGACGGAGGCCGGGCGTTCGACGACTTCGCCGGCGGCGATCTGGTTGGCGAGGTGCAGCGGGAGCTTGTGGATTCTGGGCATCGGTCGGGTAATTCGTGTGCCTTGATCGTAGTTCACCTGGGCGGGTGCTCCGCGACTACTCGCCGATATCCTCCCGCCACAGGTCTGGATGGTCGCGCATGAATGCCTCCATGAGCGCGATGCACGCGGGATCCTGGACGACCTCCACCTGGACGCCGCGGCTGCGCAGCCACGCCTCCTCGCCCATGAAGGAGGTGTTCTCGCCGACGACAAGGCGCGGGATGCCGTAGAGCAGGATGGCGCCGCTGCACATGGAACACGGCGAGAGCGTGGTGTAGATCACGCAGTCACGATAGACGCTCGCCGGCTGGCGCCCGGCGTTCTCGAGGGCGTCCATCTCGCCGTGCAGGACCGTGCTGCCCCGCTGGACGCGCCGGTTGTGGCCGCGCCCGATGATCCGGCCGCGGTGAACGAGGACGGATCCGATAGGGATGCCCCCTTCCGTCCGCCCCTGGCGAGCCTCGTCCAGCGCCGCGCCCAGGAACTCGTCCATCTGATGACCGCATTCTACCCCCGCCATGTTGGCCGTCGTGCCGCGAGCCATCGGGTCGTCGTGCTGTGCCGAAGGCACGAACGTTGTCGGCCGGCCGGCGGTTCCGCGGGGCGATACACTCCAGGCCGTGCAACTTTCCTCCCCCTGCCGGGTTAGTAGAGCAGTGACCGCTGGCGGGGCCGCAAACCGGCAATGACCGACGTCGCCCGGTTCGAGGCGTTCGTCCGGGAATACCAGGACATGGTGTTTGCGACGGCCGTGCGCCTGCTCGGCCGGGCTGCGGACGCCGAAGACATCGCCCAGACCGCCTTCATGCGGGCGTTCGAACGGTTCGACGAAATCGGGGAAAGCGCGACGGCCGCCGGGTGGTTGAAGACAGTCACGACGAACCTGTGCCTCAACCACCTCTCGCGGTACCGGGCGCGCTGGCGGTTCTTCAGCGAGATGGACGGCGGGCGCGAGACGGCCGGGCTGGAAGCCCGCGTGGCGCGGCTCACATCGGCGCCGGAGGAAATGGAGCGCGCCGAGACCCAGGAACGGCTCGAGCGCGCGCTGCGGCGGCTGCCCGACCATCAGCGCGTGCCGCTCGTGCTCTTCCACTTCGACGAGATGCCCTACCAGGCGATCGCCGACACGCTGGGCGTGTCGCTCGCCAAGGTGAAGAGCGATATTCACCGGGGCCGCGAGGCCCTGAAGCAGGAGCTGTCAATCCCTCATGGATCCCGTTGATCTGGAGCGATTCCTCGACCGCGAGCTGAAGGCGCTGCCGCGCCCCGACGCGCCGCAGACGCTGCTGCCCCGCGTGATGGCGGCGGCGGTCCGGCAGGCCGGCAATCCGTCCCCGGCCACGGGATGGTCCACGTGGTCGGCCGGCTGGCAGGCGGCTGGCGTGGCGGCGCTCATGTTCGTGGTCGCGGGCGTCGGGTGGCTGCTGTCGGCGCCGCCGGAACCCGTGTCCGACATGACGCGGACGGCGGGTGAAACCGCCGCGGTCATGCGCCTCTTCTGGGACGTGCTGCTGCAGCCCGTCGTGACCTACATCTTCATCCTCGGGCTCTCGCTCGCCCTGGCCTGCGCCGCGGCCTGGGCGGCCCTCGAATTCGCCCTGGGAGGGGCTACACAACAATGAGCATCACTCGCCTGCACGCGGTACTGGCGTGCGTCCTGCTGTTCGGGCTCGTGCCGGGGGCGTCGCTCTCGGCTCAGACCCCGGCGTCCCCTCCGGTTCGCGCGGGTCAGGCCGACCAGCCTCCAGCGCCCGTCGAGCGGGTCGAGATCGACGAGGACCAGCGGGCCGAGGAGGCCCGCTTCCGGCGCCCGATCATTCGCATCGCACAGAACTACACGCTGAGCGCCGATGATGTCGTCCGGGAAGTCCGGAGCGTCTTCAGCGACGTGGTCATCGAAGGACGCGTCGACCATGATGTCGTGGTCGTCATGGGCTCGGCGCGGCTGGCCCCCACGGCGGTGATCGGGGGCTCGCTGGTGGTGGTCGGAGGCAGCGCCACCATCGACGCCGGCGCGAGCATCCGGCACGACCTGGCGCTCTTCGGCGGCACCGTCACGGCGCCGGCGACGTTCTCGCCCGGCGGCCAGCACATCGTCATCGGCAGTCCGTGGCTGGCCGAGACCCTGGACGACCTGGTGCCGTGGATCACACGCGGGCTGCTCTGGGGACGGCTGATCGTGCCCGACATGGCGTGGATCTGGGGCATCGTCGCCGTGTTCTTCCTGCTCTATCTGGCGTTGAACACGGTCTTCGACCGGCCCGTCGGCGCCAGCGCCGACGCCCTCGTGACGCGGCCGCTCAGCGTCTTCATGGTAGGACTGCTGGTGCTGCTCCTCACCGGGCCGTTCACCGCCATCGTGGCCGCGTCGGTGATCGGTCTCTTCGTCGTCCCGTTCATCCTGTGCGCCGTGATCGTGATGGGACTGGTCGGCAAAACGGCAGTGGCGCGCGCGATCGGCCGGAGCGTGCTGCGCCCGGAGCTGCCGGAGGGGCGGATCCAGGCGACCGCCGCGTTCGTCATCGGCTTCGGCCTGCTGACACTCGCCTACATGGTGCCGGTGCTCGGGTTCGTCACCTGGGCACTCACGACGGTCTTCGGCATGGGTGCGGCGACGGTGACGTTCCGCGCGTTGCTTCGCCGCGAGCGTCCGGCGCCCACGCCGGCTCCGGCACCGGCGCCCGCGAGCGTGGCCGCGGTCGCCACACCGGCCGCTTCCGCGCTCGTCGAAGCGCCGGCGTCCTATGAGGAGACGCCGCTTGCGGGACCGCCGCCGATCCCGCCTCCTCCGGCGGCGTCCAGATTCTCGCAGGGCCTGGCGCAGTATCCGCGCGCCACGTTCCTCGACCGGCTCGCCGCCTTCGCGCTCGACTGCGTGCTGGTCGCGATCGCCAACGCGGTGCTGGACATGAGCCGGAACGACGGGTTCTTCTTCTTCCTGCTGCTCGTCTATCACATCGCGTTCTGGGCGTGGCGGGGCACGACACTGGGCGGGATCATCGTGAACCTGCGCGTGATCCGGACGCACGGCGCCGAGCTGCGGCCGGCCGACGCCGTCGTCCGCGGGCTGTCGAGCGTGTTCTCGCTCGCCGCGCTGGGGATCGGCTGCTTCTGGATGCTGCAGGACCCCGAAAGCCAGATGTGGCACGACAAGATCGCCGGCACGCTCGTCGTGAAGGTGCCGCGCGATCTCGTGCTGCCCTAGTGGCCCTGGCGCTGCGATCCGCGCCGGGCTTCGGCTTCGTCCAGCCAGCCGCGGCGGATCTGGTCGGGTGGCACGCTCGAAAGGTATGGCTTGAGGTCCACGATGGGTGTGCCGTCGAGCATGTCCACGCCGAGGACGCGCAGGCGCGGGCCGTCGCGGCCGAGCAGCCGGACGACGGTGAGGCCGATCGGGTTCGGCCGCTGTGGCGAGCGGGTCGCGAAGACGCCGTGCGGCCGGTCATCGGTCGGCGGCCACGCCGTCAGCTCGGCGGCGCCGGCCCGGTCGAAGATCCAGATGACGACGAGGTGAGAAAAGCCCTCGATGTCGGCGAGTCCGGCCTCGAGCTCCGGGCGGATCTCGAGCACGCCGGCGGCTTCGTGCTTCGCGCCCTGCCCTTTCGGGATGGCGGCGGTATCGGTGTACGGGCTTCGGACGGTGCCGATCGGGTCCAGGGTGATCACAGGATCCACTTCACAGCCAGAGTCGCCGGCGGAAATAGATGAGCATCGCGCCGGCGAGCGCGACCATCAGCACCAGGACCCACCAGAACTGCGCGGCCTCGCCGCCCGGCACGTGCGGCAGCGGCACGTTCATGCCCCAGAGTCCGGTGAGCACGGTGAGGGGCATGAAGATCGTCGCGATGATGGTCAGCACCTTCATGACGCCGTTCAACTGGTTCGACACCTGCGACAGGTGCGCATCGAGCAGACTGGTGACGCGGTCCTGGAAGAACATCGCGTCGTCCACGAGCCGCACGAGGTGGTCGTGCACGTCGCGGAAGCGATATGCCAGCGGTTCGGAGATGAACGGGAACTCGCGGCGCGCGAGGCGCCCTACGGCGTCCCGCTGCGGCAGGACGACCCGGCGGAGCGACGAGACGTCCCCCTTGAAATCGAGAATCTTCCGGGCCAGCGCGGCGTTCGGCCGCTCGAAGATCTCGTCCTCCAGCGTATCGAGCCGGTCGTTGAGCCGGTCCACCTCCGGCCCGTAGTGGTCCACCATCGCGTCGATGATGCGATGCAGCAGCGCCGCCGGGCCTTCGCCGAGGATGCGCTCGTTGCGCGCGCACACCTCGCCCATCTGCGCCAGCGTGCGGGAGATGCCCGGGTGGACGGTGACGAGAAACTGTTCGCCCAGGAAGAAGTCCACGTCCTGGGTCTTGAAGCAGTGCTCCGCTTCGCGGAAGTCGATGCCGTGGAGGATCAGGTACAGATACGTGCCGTACGACTCCACCTTCGGATGGTGGATCTCGCTAAGGGCGTCCTCGACGGCCAGCTCGTGAAACGCGAAGACGTCCGTCAGGATGCGGGATTCGTCCGGCGTGGGTTCGCTGAGATCCACCCAGATCCAGACGCCGCTGCCGGGAGCGAGCCAGGCCGGGTCCACGCGATCGACGCACTGGGTGGCGTTCGCCTGGTGACGGTAGATCGTAATCAACGAGGGAATTCTATCGCTTACTCACGCCTCAGGGCCATCGCCGGGTCGAGCCGCCAGGATCCGCTGGAGGCACGTCCGGCGATCGAGGGCGAGCGCGTCATCGGGAGCATCTGCCCGAAAGGGTCAGCGGCGCATCTTCGACAGATCGATGGGCGTGTAACGCGGGTTGCTGTACGACGCGTCGGCCTGGAAGAACAGCCGCGCGCCGTAGGCACCGACGTCCCGGTTGCTCATCACGTCGTCCAGTTCCTTCCACTGGTAGGTCTCGTTCATTTTCTGCGGGAGCCACAGGTCGAGCGTCGCGTCCTTCGCATAGCTGACTGTGACGACGACGCTTTCAGTCGCGGAGGCGGCGCGCAACTCCGATTTGTGGACGGCCCCGTCGTCCCCGCCGATCCACAGCCGGCCCGAGGCGGAGGCGTTGCCGCGCGTCCGCAACGCGAACGGAGTCTCAGGAGCCGCGATTTCACTGAAGCCGACGCGCACAACCGGTGCGCCGTTCATCGTCTCGTGCTTCTCGAGCTTGAAGGCCACTTTCGACTGCATGCCGGGCGCCAGGAACTGCAGCGCAAGCGTGGGATCGTTGAGCCCGAGAATCAGATCCGAAAGGAAGCGGAAGTGCTGCTCGGCCGCGTAGTCCTGGGCGCGGCGCCAGCCGTCCGCGGTCGGCT
>JBBECO010000276.1:0-1883 GCA_040881785.1 Vicinamibacterales bacterium | reverse complement strand
CCGTTAACAGAGACCGTAACGGCCAGGAGGGCCGCAGTGAGCGCCGCCGCCATTCGCGATATCAGCATGACCGTACCCCAGGCGACGCGGTTGGTGAAGAGTGTCCAGGTTAAGACGCCCGGGGAGCGGTTTGAGTTGGACTATCCCCGGCCGGGTCCGAGGCTCCAGACGATATAGGCGTTCCCGATCGCATGAAAGGTCGCGACCATCCAGAGATTACAGCGTAAGATGGGCGATCCATTTCACCAGGCCGGACACCTTTATGACCATCCGCTCGACGTCGCTCCTCACGTTGCTCGCCGCCGGCTGCCTCGCCGTCGCGGCCCCCTCGGCCTCGCAGAGGCCGGCCACGCGATCGGTGTACGACCGCTACACCGAGCCGATTGCGATCTTCAAGACGGGTCTCGGCACGTTCACCCGGCCGATGTCGACGAACGCCGAAGCGCAGGCGTATTTCGACCAGGGCTTCCAGATGATGTACTCGTTTGCGAAGCCGGAGGCGGTCCGGTCGTTCCGCGAAGCCTGGAAGCGCGATCCGGAGTGCGCGATCTGCTACTGGGGTGAGGCGTGGGCGTGGGGGTCGTACCTCAACGCCCCGATGCGGGACGACGAGGCGCCGCACGCGTATGCGGCCGCGCAGAAGGCCCTGTCGCTGAAGGACCGGGCGACGGCGCAGGAGCGCGCGCTGATCGAGGCGATGGCGGTCCGCTACGTCAAGACATTCGACGCGTCGAAGCGGGTCGAGCAGGATCGCGCGTACAGAGACGCGATGGAGAAGGTGTCGGCGCAGTATCCCGATGATCTCGAGATCGCCACGCTCTACGCCGACGCGCTGTTCCTCCTGGAGCCGCGACGCGGCACGCGCGACGTGAACGATCCCAACGTCCGCCGGCTGCACCAGGTGCTGGAGAGCGTGCTGTCCCGGGACGTGCATCATCCCGGTGCCTGTCACCTCTATATTCACGCCACCGAATCGACCACCGCACCCGGACGCGCGGAAGCCTGCGCCGAGTTCCTGGGCCGGTCGATCCCCGGCGCCAGTCACATCAACCACATGCCGTCGCACACCTGGAATGAAGTCGGTCGATGGGGCGACTCGGTGCGCGCCAATCTCGAGGCGTGGCATTCCGACCAGAAGGCGGCCATCGGCGAAGGCTTCGCGATCTATCCCGAGCACAACCTGCACATGCTGCTGTACGCCGCGTCGTACGACGGGCAGGGCGCCATCGCGGTGCGCGCCGGCAAGGACTACGCGAAGTTGACCGGCGACACGTTCCACGAGGTGCTGACGCTGATCCGGTTCGGCCGCTTCGACGAAGTGCTCGAAGTCAAGAAGCGGCCCAGGGCGGAAGTCCAGGCGGGGCTGTGGGACTTCGCTCAGGGGTACGCGCACTTGAAACAGGGGCGCGCGGATCGCGCCAGGCAGTATCTCGGTCGAGTCCGCAAGGCCGCGGACAACTCGACCGCGCAATTCCGCATGCATACGGCGAAGGCGCTGCTCTCGATCGCCGCCGGGATCCTGGAGGGAGAGATGGCCCGCCTCGCGGGTGATCTCCCGGCCGCCATCGCCGCATTTCAGCGTGCCGCCGACGCCCAGGACGGCCTGCAGTACGACGAGCCGGAGCCTTTGCCGTTTGCCGCGCACCACTGGCTCGGCGCCGCGCTGCTCGAGAGCGGACGCTTCGAGGAGGCCGAGAAGGTGTATCGCGCGGACCTGAAGGAGCATCCGCGCAACGGCTGGTCGCTGCTCGGGCTCCAGCAGGCCCTCGCCGGCAAGGGGACGCCGTCGGCGGACGTGACCGCTGATCTCGCGGCGGCCTGGGCCCGGGCCGACACCTGGATCCGATCCTCGCGGTTCTAGCCTTATGGGGGGGGGGGGGGGG
>JBBECO010000275.1:6492-10349 GCA_040881785.1 Vicinamibacterales bacterium | reverse complement strand
CTGCGCCGCCTGCTGCTCGTTCCGCCGTCCACGCCGCTCAAGCGGATCATGACGACCGATATCATCAGCGTCCGCACCGAGACCGACCAGGAGGAAGTCGCGCGGCAGGTCGCCTCGTACAACCTGCTGGCGATCCCCGTCGTTGACGAAGAGAACAAGCTGGCCGGTGTCATCACGGTGGACGACGTCATCGACGTCATCAAGGACGAAGCGACCGAGGACGTCTACCGTCTGGCGGGCGTCAGCAGCGACGACCGCGTGTTCACCAGCCCGGGCGAATCGCTCCGGAAGCGGCTCCCGTGGCTGCTCGTCAACCTGGGGACCGCCTTCGTGGCGGCGTCCATCGTGTCGCTCTTCACCGACTCTATCGCCCTGCTGCCGGTGCTGGCCGTGCTGATGCCGGTCGTCGCCGGCATGGGCGGCAACGCCGCGACGCAGACGCTGACGGTGATCGTGCGCGGCATCGCGCTCGGCGAGCTGACCTGGAGCAACACCCGCAAGGCGCTCTTCAAGGAAGCGCTGGTCGGCCTCGGCAACGGCCTGGCGTGCGGACTGGTCGGGGCGCTGATCGTGTATCTGTTCTTCGGCGATCCGGTGCTCGGCTTCGTGCTGGGCCTCGCCATGCTGATCAACATGTTCGTGGCCGCGACGGCCGGCACCGTGATCCCCCTGATCCTGCGCGCGCTCAAGGTCGATCCCGCGCTGGCCTCGTCGGTGTTCATCACGACGCTGACCGACATGTTCGGCTTCCTGTCGTTCCTTGGACTAGCGGTGGTCTTCATCAGGTACCTGCACGGAGGCGGGTAAGATAACAGGTGCCCGTTTACACGTCCGAGGCGCTGATCCTCCGCACCTACAAGCTGGGCGAAGCCGACCGGATCGTCGTGTTCCTGACGCGCGATCGCGGCAAGAAGCGCGGCGTGGCGAAAGGGGCGCGGCGCGCGAAGTCGCGGTACGTGGGCGCCCTCGAGCCGATGACGCGCGCGGGCGTCGCGTATTACGAGCGCGAGCAGCGCGACCTGGTGCGGATCAACTATGTCGAGCCGACGCGGTCGCCGCTGTCGGCGATCGGGATGGACGCGGCGGGCGCCTCGGTGCTCGGGCACGTGGGGTATTTCGCGGAACTGATCGACGAGTGGGCGCCGGAAGCGCATGCCGACGAGCGGCTCTACCGGCTCGGCTCGGCGGTCGTGGACGCGCTGGCGGGCGGTGCGCCGATCGAGCGCCTGGCCCGGTACTTCGAGTACTGGATCCTGCGGCTGCAGGGGGTGTATCCCGCGCTGACGGTCTGTCCGGGGTGCGGCGGGCCGCTCGCGGCAGGGGCGATCATGCCGCCGCGCGAGCACATGTTCGTCTGCCGGCAGTGCGGGTCCTCGGGGCACGGGACGGATGTGGGGCCTGACGCGCTGCGGTTCCTGCGCGCGGCCGGCCGCACGGCGCCCGAGCGCATGGACAGCCTGGAGCTCGATGCCCGCGCGTCGCGGGAGCTGGAGACGGCGCACCGGCGCCTGCTGAACACGCATCTGGAGAAAGAGCTGAAGTCCGTGCGAGTGCTTCGCGAGATGGGTCGATGACGGTCACGCTGCAACAGTTGATATTCAAACTGCAGGAGTTCTGGGCCTCGCGGGGCTGCCTGCTGCAGCAGCCGCTCGACATCGAGCTGGGCGCCGGCACGATGCATCCCGAGACGTTCCTGCGCGTGCTCGGTCCGGAGCCCTGGAGCGTCGCCTACGTCCAGCCGTCGCGCCGCCCGGCGGACGGCCGCTTCGGCCAGAACCCGAACCGGCTGTTCAAGCACCACCAGTTCCAGGTGATCCTCAAGCCCGCGCCGGACGAAGTGCAGCAGCTGTACCTCCAGAGTCTCGAGGCCTGCGGGATCGACCTGCGCGCCCACGACATCCGCTTCGAAGAGGACAACTGGGAGTCGCCGACGCTCGGCGCGTGGGGAATCGGCTGGCAGGTGCTGTTCGACGGCCAGGAGATCACGCAGTTCACCTACTTCCAGCAGGCCGGCGGCGTGGATCTCGCGCCGATTTCCGTGGAGCTGACCTACGGGCTCGAGCGCTTTGCGATGGCCTTGCAGGACGTGGACAACGTCTTCGATCTCGAATGGGCGCCCGGTGTGAAGTACGGCAGCGTCCGGCATCGCGACGAAGTGGAGCAGTCGAAGTACGCGTTCGGGCAGGTGGACATGCCCACCGCCGATCTGCATGCGCTGCACCGCAATCTGTTCGACCAGTACTACCTGCTCTCGCAGACGCTGCTGCGGAGCGACCTCGTCCTGCCGGCACTCGACTACTGCCTGAAGTGCTCGCACATGTTCAACCTGCTCGATGCCAGCGGCGGGATCGGCGTGACCGAGCGGATGGCGTACATCCTCAGGGTCCGGCAGATGGCGGTGGCGATTGCGAAGCGGTGGGCGGGCCTGGACGCTGCCGAGGCGCAGTTGTGAATTGCGAGTTGCGAATTGATCGGCGTGGTGGCCCGGCCGGTCGCATGGACGGCCCGAGCCGTGTTCAAAGATTGATGGAGTCGTCCCTTCCCTCGCAGAGGCTCGTGGCCACTCAATTCACAATTCAGAATTCAGAATGTCTCTTGCGCTAGATGGATAGAGAACTCCTCATCGAAATCGGCCTCGAAGAGCTGCCCGCGTCGTGGCTCCCGAATCTCACCCGCCAGATGGCCGAGCGGCTGGACACGGGACTGAAGGCCCTCCGCATCGCGCCGCTCGCGCCGATCGAGAGCTATGCCACGCCGCGGCGGCTGACGGTCTGCGTGGCCAGGATCGCCGAGCGCCAGGACGATCTCGAGGAAACCATCACCGGCCCCCCCGTGTCGGCCTCCATCAAGGACGGCGCGCCGACGCCGGCCGCGCTCGGCTTCGCGAAGAAGCAGGGGGTCGAATTCGACCAGCTCGCCCGTGTCAAGACCGCCAAAGGGGAATACCTCGCCTTCCACAAGCGGCAGCGGGGCCGGAGCGCCGTCGATGCGCTGCCGGACCTGATGACCGGTCTCCTCCGCGAGCTGACCTTCCCCAAGCCGATGAACTGGGACGCGCGGCTCGACGACGGGAAGGGCGCGTTCACCTTCGGCCGTCCGATCCGCTGGCTGCTGTTCCTGTATGGCGGGCGCGTCGTGCCCTACACCATCCTCCGTGCCGACAACGCCTCGGGTCCGCTGGTGCAGGACGTGGAATCGGGCGCGCTCACCTACGGCCACCGCTTCCTGGCGACCAGCGGCCGGGCGGGGCGCTCGATCAAAGTGCGCAGCTTCGAGGAGTACCGCGCAAAGCTGTCGGAGCACTTCGTCGTGCTCGACCACGAGGAGCGGCGCGACCGTATCGCGCGCGACCTCGAAAGCCATGCGCGCCGCCTGGGCGCGCGTGTCCAGCTCAAGGAGCATGCCGCGCTGATCAGTGAAGTCGCGGACCTGGTCGAGTTCCCAGGCGTCGTGGCCGGGTTCTTCGATCGCAGCTTCCTCGAGCTGCCGGAGGAAGTGCTGACGACCACGCTCGTGCACCACCAGCACTGGTTCCCGGTCGTCACGATGGAGGGGGAGCTGAAGGAAGCGTTCCTGGCCGTCGTCAATACCCAGCCGCAGGACGAGCGGGTCATCGCCAAAAACGCCGAGCGTGTCGTGACGGCCCGCCTCCGCGACGCGAAGTTCTTCTGGGACGCCGACCGGAAGACGACGCTGGAGTCGCGTCTCGACCGGCTGCATACCGTGCAGTTCCACAAGAAGCTCGGGAGTTATCGGGACAAGACCGAGCGGATCGAGAAATTGGCCCGATGGATCGCGGCTGAGGCATTGGGAAAGCCCGAGGCCGCAGATCACGCCGCACGCGCGGGCAAACTGGC
>JBBECO010000275.1:3259-6392 GCA_040881785.1 Vicinamibacterales bacterium | reverse complement strand
CTCGTGGAGCCGGCCGAGCAGGCGCTGCTGGCTGAGCTCGATGCCCGCCGTCCGCGCGTCGAGCAGGCTGCGGCGGCGCACGATTACAAGAAGGCTTTCACCGAGATCGCGGCGCTGCGCGCGGCGGTCGACAGATTCTTCACCGACGTCTTCGTCATGGCTGACGATGCGCGTCTGAGGACCGCGCGGCTGACGCTGATGGCCGACCTGCGCGATCTCATTCTGGATCTCGCGGATATTTCCGAGATCGTTCCCCAAACGGAGTAGTCGTCTCTCATGTCCAAGAAACTCGCTCGCAAGAACACCACCTCGCAGAAGCCGGCCCGCGTAGGTGGCCGTGCCCTCAAGAAGGCCGCCGCGGTCGCGAGGGCGGTCCCCGCTGTTCGGGCCGTGAAGAAGGCCACCGGCAAAGGACGGAAGTACGTCTATTTCTTCGGCAACGGGAAGGCCGACGGCGACCGGACCATGAAGGACCTCCTCGGCGGCAAGGGCTCCGGCCTCGCCGAGATGACCAACGCCGGGTTGCCCGTGCCCCCCGGGTTCACCATCTCCACCCAGGCCTGCACGCTCTACTACGAGCACCACAAGCGCCGGACGCCCGAGGTGGTGGACACCCAGATGGTCGACAACCTGAAGAAGCTCGAGAAGGCCACCGGCGCCGTGCTCGGCGACAAGAAGAATCCGCTCCTCGTGTCGGTCCGCTCGGGCGCCAAGTTCTCGATGCCCGGCATGATGGACACCATCCTGAACCTGGGGATGAACGACAAGACGGTCGAGGCGATCAAGGCGCGGACGAACAACGGCCGCTTCGCGTGGGACAGCTACCGCCGCTTCATCCAGATGTTCGGCGCCGTCGTCCTCGAGATCCCGAAGGATGCGTTCGAGCACCAGCTGGACGGCGTCAAGAAGGCGAGCGGCGCCAGGATCGACACCGACCTCACGGAAGCCAATCTCATGGAGGTCGTGAAGCGGTTCAAGC
The DNA here is from genome assembly GCA_040881785.1 of Vicinamibacterales bacterium. Lineage (GTDB taxonomy): Bacteria > Acidobacteriota > Vicinamibacteria > Vicinamibacterales > 2-12-FULL-66-21 > JACDCA01. Next base: position 5,413 of record JBBECO010000275.1, on the reverse strand, counting down.
AGGTCGTTCGCGAGAAGTCGGGGAAGGACTTCCCGCAGGATCCGCTGACGCAGCTGCGGCTGTCGCGTGACGCCGTGTTCCGCTCGTGGAACAACGCGCGCGCGATCGAGTACCGGCGCATCTATGACATTCCGGATTCGATCGGCACGGCGGTCAACGTGCAGGCGATGGTCTTCGGCAACATGGGCGACCGCTCGGCGACCGGCGTCGGCTTCACGCGGAATCCCGCGACGGGCGCCAACGAGTTCTACGGCGAGTTCCTCGTCAACGCGCAGGGGGAGGACGTCGTCTCCGGCGTGCGGACGCCGCAGCCGATCAGCGAGCTGGAGCAGGTGCTGCCGCACGCCTACAAGGAGCTGCGCAAGATCACCTCCCGGCTCGAGCGGCACTACAAGGACGTCCAGGACTTCGAGTTCACCATCCAGGACGACACGCTCTACATGCTCCAGACGCGCAACGGCAAACGCACCGGGTACGCGGCGGTCATGATCGCGACCGATCTGGTGGCCGAGAAGCTGATCACGCCGAAGGACGCCGTCCTCCAGGTGGATCCGGAATCGGTGTCGCAGCTGCTCGCCCCCGTCTTCGAGCCGAAGGCGTGGAAGGCCCTGGCCGTGACGACGAAGGGGCTGCCGGCCTCGCCGGGTGCGGCCTCGGGGCAGGCGGTGTTCACGGCCGACCATGCCGTGGAATGGACGCGGCAGGGGAAGACCGTGATCCTCGTCCGCAAGGAGACGGTGCCCGACGACATCCACGGGATGTTCGTGGCGCAGGGGATCCTCACGGCCACGGGCGGCATGACCTCGCATGCGGCGGTGGTCGGCCGTCAGATGGGCAAGCCGTCCGTCGTGGGCGCAGGCGCGCTGGAGATCAGCGAAGCGGCGCGGACCTGCAAGGTCGGCGGGACGACGATCAACGAAGGGGATTTCATCTCGTTCGACGGCCTGACCGGCGAAGTCAAGGTCGGCCAGGTGCCGACGACCCCGAGCGAGATCCTGCGCGTCATCTCCGGCGAGATGAAGGCGAAGGACTCCGACCTCTACCAGCGCTTCGAGAAACTGCTGACGTGGGCCGACAAGTATCGCCGCCTCGGCATCCGCGCCAACGCGGATCAGCCGGACCAGGCGGAGACGGCGTACCAGTTCGGCGCGCGGGGCATCGGCTTGTGCCGGACCGAGCACATGTTCTTCGGGGAAGGGCGGATCCCGATCGTGCAGCGCATGATCCTCGCCGACAACGAAGCGGACCGCCGCGCGGCGCTCGCCGAGCTGCTGCCGCTGCAGCGCGAGGACTTCTACGGCGTCTTCAAGGCCATGCACGGTGAACCGGTGACGATCCGGACGATCGATCCGCCGCTGCACGAGTTCCTGCCGAAGCGCGAGGACCTGATGGTCGAGATCGCGCGGATGGAGGAGCGCGGCACGACCGGGAAGGCGCTCGACGAGAAGCACGCGCTGCTGCGCCGGGTGGAGCAGCTCCACGAGTTCAACCCGATGCTCGGGCACCGCGGGGTCCGCCTCGGGATCACGTATCCCGAGATCACCGAGATGCAGACGCGGGCCATCATCGAGGCCGCGTGCCAGCTCGCGAAGGAGGGCATCAAGTGCGTGCCCGAGATCATGATTCCGCTCGTCGGGCACGTGAAGGAGCTGCGCGACCAGAAGACCGTCGTCGATCGCGTCGCGGCCGACGTGATGAGGGAGCAGGGGGTCAAGATCAAGTACCTCGTGGGCACGATGATCGAGGTGCCGCGCGGCGCGACGACCGCCGACGAGATCGCCGCCGAGGCGCAGTTCTTCTCGTTCGGCACGAACGACCTGACGCAGCTGACGTTCGGCTTCTCGCGCGACGACATCGGCAAGTTCCTCGGGTCCTATCAGGACAAGAAGATCCTCGACAAGGATCCGTTTGCGACGATCGACACGATCGGCGTGGGGGCGCTGGTGGCGATGGCCGTCCAGAAGGGGCGCAAGGCGCGTCCGGATCTCAAGCTCGGGATCTGCGGCGAACATGGCGGCGATCCGGCGTCGATCCACTTCTTCGAGAAGGTGGGGCTCGACTACGTGAGCTGCTCGCCATACCGCGTCCCGGTGGCGAGGCTCGCGGCGGCGCAGGCCGCGCTGCAGGTGCGGGTGGGGGATTGAATCGCTGATC
>JBBECO010000275.1:0-3159 GCA_040881785.1 Vicinamibacterales bacterium | reverse complement strand
GATCGTTGATCACTGGAGTCCTGGTGGCTTTCGCCTTTAGGCGGAAGGTGAGCGATTCCGCTGCCAGGTGGCCGATACTGATAGGGCATGCCCGAGTCGAGTGCGACACCGCCGGCGGGCCCCGTGGGAGCGCAGGACCAGGGTCGTCCTGCGCCCGCCTCACCTGAAGCTCAGGCGGTGGCGGTCGCCCCTCGCCGCCGGCAACGCAGGCCGCCCTGGATCAAGTTCACCGACGAGCAGCTGCTCGACCTCCGGATGTCCGATCTGGGGGTCACGATCGAGGGCAGCGTCCTCGAGAAGCGCATCGCGCAGCTCTACGAGGAGCTCGCGGAGCGCGGCCTGGTCTTCCGCCCCCACTTCTGGCTCTCCGAGGATTGGTTCACGCCCGACGACGTGCCGGGGGTGGCGATCCCGTTCTATCTGTCGCACCCCCGTCTCGCCAGGCTGGAACAGAATCAGATGTTCGAGGTCGAGGGGGGCACACACGGCTGGTGCATGAGCATCCTGCGCCACGAAGCGGGCCATGCGATCGACAACGCGTATCAGCTCCGGCGCCGGCGCAAGCGCCGGGCGCTGTTCGGGTCGTCGTCGGAGTCCTACCCTGAGTGGTACACGCCGAAGCCGTACAGCCGCAGCTTCGTGCTGCACCTCGATTACTGGTACGCGCAGAGCCATCCCGACGAGGACTTCGCCGAGACGTTCGCCGTCTGGCTGAACCCCCGCTCCGACTGGCGCCGCCGCTACCACGACTGGCCGGCGCTGAAGAAGCTGGAGTACATGGACGCGCTGATGCGGGAGATCGCCGCGCAGCCCGCCGTGGTGACGACGACGCGACAGGTCGAACCGCTGCATCGGATCCGGCGCACCCTGCGCCAGCACTACAAGAAAAAAACGGACTACTACGGCAGCGAATACCCCGACTTCTACGACCGCGACCTGCGGCGGCTGTTCTCGGGTGCGCCCGAGCACGCCGGGAACCTCCGGGCCTCACGCTTCATCACACGCATCCGAAAGGACGTCCGGCGGACGGTCGCGCGCGCCACCGGCGTGTATCAGTACACGATCGACCAGGTGATCGAAGAAATGACCGAGCGCTGTGACGAGCTCGGCCTCCGCCTCGCCCTTCCGCCGGAGACGGCGAAGACCGAGTTCACCGTCGTCCTCACCGTGCAGACGATGAACTACCTGCACAGCGGCCGGCACCGGGTGGTGCTGTGAGGAAGCTGCGCGTCGCGGTGCTGATGCACGACTATCTGGTTCCGCCGGACGACGTGTCGGGTCACGACCTGATGGCGGTGCCGTGGAAGACCGAATACGACGTGCTGACCACGCTGCGCGAGATGGGCCACAGCGTGCGGCCGGTCGGCATCAAGGACGACCTGACGGTGATCCGGCGGGCGGTGGAGGAGTTCAAGCCCCATATCGCCTTCAACATGATGGAGAACTTCCACGAGATCGGGGCGTTCGATCACAACGTCGTCTCGTATCTCGAGCTGCTGCGCGTGCCGTACACCGGCTGCAACCCGCGCGGCCTGATGCTCGCGCGCGACAAGGCGCTGTCGAAGACGCTGCTCGCCTACCATCGCATCCCCGCGACCGAGTTCGCCGTCGTGCGCGTGGGCCGCAAGCCGCGGCGGCCGAAGCGCCTTGCGTTCCCGCTGATCGTGAAGTCGCTGACGCAGGAGGCGTCGATCGGCATTTCGCAGGCGTCGGTCGTCCATGACGACGAGAAGATGCGGGAGCGTGTCGAGTTCATCCACTCGAGCGTCGGCACCGACGCCATCATCGAGCGCTACATCGAGGGCCGCGAGCTCTACGTCGGCATCATCGGCAATCAGCGGCTTCGCGTGTTCCCCGTCTGGGAGCTGCACTTCACGAAGATGCCGGACGACGTGCACCGGATTGCCACCGAGCGGGTGAAGTGGAGCGTCAAGTACCAGCGGAAGTACGGGATCAAGACGCAGGCGGCGAAACTGCCCGACGATGTCGCCGCCGGCATCCAGCGGCTCTGCAAGCGCGTCTACCGGACCTTGGATCTCAGCGGCTACGCCCGCATCGATCTCCGGATGGACGCGGGCGGACGCGTCTTCGTCATGGAAGCGAACCCCAACCCGCAGCTCGCGTACGGGGAGGACTTCGCGGAATCAGCCGAGCGTGCGGGCATGGACTATGACGCGCTGCTGCAGCAGATCCTGCTCGCGGGCCTCCGGTGGCGGCCGGAACGACTGGGTTGACCGTCGGCTGAGGTATGCTCCGGCGGTCGTGGCACTGGTCGTTCTTCTGAGAGGCGTCAACGTCGGCGGCCACAAGACCTTCCGGCCTGCCGTGCTCGCCGCACAACTGAAGGACCTCGAGGCCGTCAACATCGGGGCGGCCGGCACCTTCGTGATCCGGCGTGCCGTGAGCCAGGCGGAGCTCCGAGCCGAACTGGTGCGCCGGCTGCCGTTCGAGACCGAGATCATGATCTGCCAGGGACGCGACCTTACCCGGCTGATCTCAGCGAATCCCTTCGCGTGCGAGCCCGTGCGCCCCGACATCGTCCGTTTCGTGAGCCTTCTCGCCAAACGCCCTGGCGCCGCGCCGCCGACGCCCATGCGCTTTCCCTCCAGCGGCGAGTGGCTGCTGAAGATCCTGGCGAGGGACAACCGGTTCCTCTTTGGCGTCTACCGGCGCCACATGAAGGCGATCGACTACCTCGGCAGGCTGGACCGGCTGTTCGGGGTTCCAGTCACCACGCGCAACTGGAATACCATCACCGCGATCGGCAAGGTCCTGGGCAGCGGCCGGTAGTGGTTGCACCCGGCTGGACATGGCACGCTACTTCAGCCTCGTCATCCTCCTCCTCGTGCTCTGGCTCGTCGTGGGCGCGTGGCGACTGCGCCGGCGGCGGGTGACCATCGGCCCTGGCGCCGCCGGGATGATGCACGAGATGCTGAGCGAGGAGCGGCGCGCCGCCATCGAGGTCATCCTGGAAGAACGCACCGGTGAGCGGGATCCGGAAGATCGCGATGGCAACCTGCCGGACCTCGAGGCGCCAGCTCGCGGCGCGACTGGTCTCCGGTAGTGGTCCGCGGGCACATAGTCTAGAACGCATCTCACCGACCGCGACGCGAATGAGCGCCAGCGAATGAGCCACGCGAACGGAGGGAGCCGGCGAAG
>JBBECO010000274.1:0-10350 GCA_040881785.1 Vicinamibacterales bacterium | reverse complement strand
GGCGGCGCCTGGAGCGCGACCGCCTCGGGCAGCATGGGCGGCGCGGCGGGGACGATGGTCGTGTCGTTCCTCCTCAGTGCGCTGGCCGCGATCGGGTTCGTCAGCGCCGTCCGGCGCGGCGCCACGGCGACGGAGTTCTTCATCCCGCTGTCGGTGGCGCTGACGCTCGTCTGGCCGTTCTGGTCGTATCGCTTCGTGCTGCCACTGACGCCATACCTGTTCTTCTACCTGCTCACCGGTGTCCAGACGCTGACGCAGCACTGGATCCGCGTCGTCCGCGTGGCCCTCCTCTGCATCGTCGGCCTGCACCTGCTCGATCACTCGCTGTATCTCGCGCGTCAGCGCGACGCGGTATGGCTGGCCGATGCCCGTGAGGTCGACGAGATGATGACGTGGATGCGGGAGAACCTCCAGGGTGCCGGCGCCGTCGCCTCGACGAGTCCTGCCCTTGTCCATCTCCACACGGGACGGACCTCGATTCCGAGCGGCGACTACCGGCGTCACTGGGAGGATTGGAAAGCGGGCGGCGTCCGGTACGTCGCGGCCGTACGAACGGCGCCGCTTCCCGGACCGTCCTTCGAGTACACCCTTCGCTATCAGTCGGCGCGACGGAAGCTGTGGGTGATCGAAATCCAGCGCGCGTCCGACTGACTGGGACGTCTCCGCGTAGAATCAATTGCATGCGCAAACATTCAGGGGTGCTTTTCCTGTTCACGGCCCTGCTCGGCTGGAGCCTTCTCGCAGGGGCGGCCCCGCAGGACGCCGCGGCAACCGAGACGGCCCGTCTCAACGAGTGGTTCGCGGCGCGGTGGCAGGAGCAGCTCGACTTCAGCCCGATCCAGAAGACGATCATGGGCCTGAAGGACGACTACGACAAGATCGACGACATGTCGGAGGCCGCCGGGGATGCCCAGCTCGCATGGCTGCGGCGAACCACGGCGGAGATGAAGAAGACCTTCAACTACGACCGCCTGACGCCCGAGGCGAAGACCTCGTACGACCTCTGGGTCTACCAGCTCGAACAGGCCGAGCGTGCCCTGCCGTTCCGCCGGCGCGGCTATGTGTTCACGCAGATGCAGGGGCCACAGGCGTCCCTGCCGCAGATCCTCATCGGCTTCCACAAAGTGGACGACGCCGGCGACATGGAGGCCTACATCGCGCGGATCGGCGGAGTCTCGCGCGCCATCGGCCAGCTTCTCGAGCGCGCGAAACTCGCGGCGAGCGAAGGCGTCCGGCCGCCGCGGTTCGCGTACGAGGGGGTCATCGCGCAGGCGCGCGCCCTCGTGACGGGCGCCCCCTTCACCGGCAAGGGGGATGCACCTGTCTGGGCCGACGCGAATACCGAGATCGACGCGCTCCTGAAGGCCGGCAAGATCGACGACGCGAAGGCGAAGGCGCTGCGCGGCGCGGCGCAGAAGGCGCTGCTCGACAGCTTCAAACCCTCGTACGACGCGCTCATCACCTGGTTCGAGCAGGACATGAAGAACACCGACGCCCAGGCGCGCGGCGCCGGCGCGCTCCCGCAGGGACGCGAGTTCTACAACGAACGCCTTGCCTCCAGCACGACGACCCGGATGACGGCCGACGACGTCCACGACCTTGGCCTGAAGGAAGTCGCGCGCATCCATGCCGAAATGGAGACGATCAAGAACGCGGTCGGCTTCAAGGGCTCGCTCCAGGAATTCTTCACGTTCATGCGTGAGGATCCGCAGTTCTTCTTCCCGAATACGGACGAAGGGCGCGAAGCGTACCTCCAGGCCGCGCGCGAGCACCTCGCCTTCATCAAGACGCGCCTCCCGGACTTCTTTGGAATCCTGCCCAAGGCCGATCTCGTCGTGAAGCGGGTCGAGCCGTTCCGCGAGCAGCCCGGGGCTGCGCAGCATTACTTCCAGGGCACGCCCGACGGCTCGCGCCCCGGTGTCTACTATGCGCACCTGTCCGACATGAAGGCGATGCCGAAGCATCAGCTCGAGGTCGTGGCGTATCACGAAGGCAATCCCGGTCACCACATGCAGATCTCGATCGCGCAGGAACTGAAGGGCCTGCCGACCTTCCGGACACAGGGTGGGTTCGGCGCGTACGTCGAAGGCTGGGCGCTGTATTCGGAGCTCCTCGCCAAGGAGATGGGTGCGTACAAGGACCACTATTCCGACTTCGGGCGGCTCTCGACCGAGATCTGGCGAGCGATCAGGCTCGTCCTCGACACGGGGATTCACGCCAGGGGCTGGACCGAACAGCAGGCGGTGGACTACTTCACGACAAACTCCCCGTCGGCCGCCGGCGCGATCCGGTCAGAGGTCCAGCGCTATTTCACATGGCCGGGCCAGGCGACCTCCTACAAGGTGGGCATGCAGAGGATCCTCGCGCTGCGCGCGAAGGCAAAGGCCGCGCTCGGGGACCGGTTCGACATCAAGGGGTTCCACGACACCGTGCTCGGCGGCGGCGCGCTACCGCTCGACATCCTGGAACGCCGAGTGGACGGCTGGATCGCGAGCCTGAAGGCGGGCGGATAAGGACTGTCGCTTGTCTTTCACACGGATTTCACGGATAACACGGAAGAGACAGGGCAGCGCGGCAGATGTGTCACGATGGGGGTGACCCGGTTCTCGCGGCGTATTTCAGCGGAGGTTCTGCATGTCAGCTCTCGTCACGCTCCTGATTCTCGTCGCCGTCGTCGTGGTGCTCGGCGCGATCGTCGTGGGCATCTACAACAAGCTCGTCACCTACAGGAACCGCTACAAGAACGCCTTCGCGCAGATCGAGGTGCAGCTGAAGCGGCGGCACGATCTCATCCCCAACCTGGTGGAGACGGTCAAGGGCTACATGTCGCACGAACGCGGCACGCTCGAAGCGGTCGTCGCGGCCCGCAATCAGGCCGTGGGCGGCCTCCAGCAGGCGGCGCAGGATCCGGGAAACGCCGAGGCGATCCGGAAGCTGGGAGCCGCGGAAGGCGCGCTGAGCAGCACGCTCGGACGGCTGTTCGCGCTGTCTGAGAACTATCCCGACCTGAAGGCCAGCCAGAACATGCTGCAGCTCGGCGAGGAGCTGCGCTCGACCGAGAACAAGGTGGCCTTCGCGCGGCAGGCCTTCAACGACAGCGTCACCCAATACAACATCTACCGGCAGACATTTCCGGCGGTGGTCTTCGCCGGGATGTTCGGCCACGGGCAGGACGCCGCGCTGCTGGAGTTCGAAGGGGAGCCGATCCAGCAGGTGCCGAAAGTTTCCTTCTAGTCCGCGGTGGCCACCGACTTCTTCGATCGTCAGGACGCCGCGCGGCGGAACACGACGCGTCTCGTCGTCCTGTTCGTGCTCGCCGTGCTGGCGATCATGGTGTCGATCCACGTGCTGCTCGCTGGCGCGCTCGGGTATCTCACCTACGAAGAGCGGGCCGCCGACGGCCCGGACTGGTCACTGCTCACCGATCCCGGCATCGCCCTTCTCGCCTTCGCCGGCACCCTCATCGTCGTCGGAGGCGGCAGCCTGTTCAAGGTGGCGCAACTGCGCGGCGGCGGCCGCGTGGTCGCCGAGCAGCTCGGCGGCCGTCTGCTCAACCCTGACACGGCGGATCCGTCGGAGCGGCAGCTCATGAACGTCGTGGAGGAGATGGCCATCGCCGCCGGCACCACCGCGCCGCCGGTCTACCTGCTGGAACAGGAGGAGGGCATCAACGCGTTCGCGGCGGGCTTCACGCCTGACGGTGCGGTGATCGGCGTGACGCGCGGGGCCGCCCAGCGGCTGTCGCGCGACGAGCTGCAGGGGGTCATCGCCCACGAGTTCAGCCACATCCTCAACGGCGACATGCGGCTGAACATCCGGCTGATCGGACTGCTGCACGGCATCCTGATCATCGGCATGCTCGGCTACTTCGTCCTGCGCATGACGGCGTTCTCCGGAGGACGCGCCCGCCGCTCCCGCGACCAGGGCAACGCGGCGCTCCCGATGCTCGCGATCGGCGCCGGGCTGATGGTCGTCGGATTCTTCGGGACCTTCTTCGGAAACCTGATCAAGGCGGCCGTGAGCCGCCAGCGCGAGTTCCTGGCCGACGCCGCCGCCGTGCAGTTCACGCGGCAGCCGGACGGCATTGCCGGCGCGCTCAAGAAGATCGGCGGCATCGCGACGGGCTCGACGATCCAGAGCCCGAACGCCCCGGAGGCGAGCCACATGTTCTTCGGCCGGGCGACGTCCGGCTTCAGCGCGCTGTTTTCGACGCATCCGCCGCTCGGCGACCGGATCCGCCGGATCGACCCTTCATGGGACGGTACGTTTCCGGAAGCGGCGCCGGGCGCCCCGCCGGTGAGCGCGTCCCACGCCGCGGCCACCGGCTTCGCGCCGGGCGCCGGAACGGGACGCGTTGCCTCCGCGGCGCAGGCGCTCGATCACGTGGGCCGGCCGACCGAGGCCCATATCGATTACGCGGCGCGACTCCTCGACAGCCTGCCCGATCGAATTCGCGCCGCGGCGCACGAGCCGTACGGCGCACGCGCGCTGGTCTACACGCTGCTGCTCGATCGCGACGCGGAGATGCGGCGGAAGCAGCTGCAGCATCTCGAACGAGCCGCCGATCCGGGCGTCTTCGAGGAGACGCTCAGACTCGTGCCGATCGTCGCGCAGCTTCAGACCCTCGCCCGGCTGCCGGTCGCGGAGATCGCGCTGCCCGCGCTGCGCCAGCTGACCGCGAATCAGTACCGGCTGTTCAAGCAGAACGTCGCCGTGCTCGTGGAGGCCGACGAAAACATCGACCTGTTCGAATGGGCGCTCCAGCGGATCCTGCTGCACGATCTGGAGGCACATCACGGCGGTGTGGCGCCGCCGCGCGTGCGTCATCACGCCCTGGCGCCCTTACAGCCGCAGTGCGAGCTGCTGTTGTCGGTACTGGCCCACGCCGGGCACCGGGACGCGCAGGCCGCCGGAAAGGCCTTCGAGGCGGCGCGCCAGACGCTCGGTCTGCCACAGGCGCGCATGCTCGATACGGGAGAAGCCGACCTGCGCGCGCTCGATGCCGCGCTGACCGATCTGGAGCAGGCCGCGCCGCAGATCAAGCGACGCGTGCTCGAAGCGGCGGTCGCCTGCATCGCCGCCGATCAGCAGATGACCGCGACGGAAGCCGAGCTGCTCCGCGCGATCTCCGCCTCGCTCGGCGTCCCGATGCCCCCGCTGCTGGGGGTATGAGGATGGGCCGCACCAGCCGACGCGACTTCAATCGATCAATCTGACCGGCAGCGCCGTGTCGACCCGGCCGAACCCACGCACGGCGGACCCGATTGCCGGCGCCACGCACACGATGGGCGTCTCTCCCGCGCCGGCCGACGGCAGGTCGCGGCGGTCGAGCAGCACGACGTCGATCGGCGGGACGTCCCTGAACCTCGGCACGCGATACTCGGCCATGGACCCGTTGGTGAGGCGCCCGTTCTCGAATTCGAGCGCCTCGAACAGCGCCCCGCCGAGGCCCTGCACGACCGCCCCTTCGACCTGATTGCGCAGGCCGTCAGGGTTCACGATCGCGCCGCATTCGAAGACGATGACGAGCCGATCGACGGCGAAGCCGTCCGACGCTCTCGACACTTCCGCGGCTGTGGCGACAAAGCTCCCCTTCTCCGTGCCGCAGGCAATGCCAAGGGCGCGGCCTTCCTTCGAGGGTTTCGGCCATCCGATCTTCCGCGCAGCCTCGGTCAACACGGCGCGCATCCGCTCGTCCTTCAAGTGCGTCAGCCGGAACTCCACGGCATCGACGCCAAGCCCGCGTGCGATCTCGTCCATGTGCATCTCGCGCGCGTGGTGATTGGCGGTGGCGGCGAGGCCGCGGTAGGACCCCTGCTTGATCGGCGACTCCGAGGCGTGGAACTGAATCCGCTGGTTCGGGACCTCGTAGGGTGTGCGGATCCCGGCGCCGCCCGAGTTCCAGTTGTCGAACTCCCACGCCACGAGTCGCCCGGCCCCATCGACGCCGGCCTTCACGTCGATCACACCTGCGGGACGCGCGTAGCCGAAGGAAAATTCCTCGGCACGGGTCCAGACCAGCTTGACGGGCGTGCCGGCCGCTTTTGCGAGTCGCGCAGCTTCGACGGCATGCTCGCCGGAGTGCTTGCCGCCATACGCCGATCCGGTATCGGGGACGATGACGCGCACGCGGTTTTCGGTGAGCCGGAACGTCTCGGCGAGCTGCGAGCGGACGCCGAACGGCCGCTGCGTGCCGCACCAGACCGTGAGTGTGCCGTCGGTCCACTCGGCCACCGCGGCGCGCGGCTCGAGCGGCACGTGCGCGATGTACGGAATTCGATAACTGGCCTCGAACCGCCGCGACGCCGACGCGAGTGCCCGTGCGGGATCGCCTGCGATCGTCGGGGCGTTCCGCCCTCCACCCGCCTGTCCCGTCTTCTTCAGATGCTCGTAAATGGTTGCGGACGACGGATGGCCTGAGGGCGCCCGCCATTCCGCGCGGATCGCGGACGCGGCCCGCTGCACGAGACGCTCGGAGGCGGCGACGACACCAAGAAACTCGCCGTCGCGCACGACCGTGACGCCCGGCATCGCCTTGGCCCGGCTGTCGTCGGCCGACACGAGCGCTCCCGCGTATCCCTCGGGCCTCAGCACACGTCCGTACTGCATCCGCGGACGCACCAGGTCTGGCGTGAAGAGATGCGCGCCCGTGACCATGTCGCGACCGTTCACTTTTTTCGGCGCGCTGCCGCGGAGCGTCCACTCCGCGGGCGGCGCCACAGGTGTGTCGGCTGCGATCGCCCCCGCCAGCTTCTGACCCTTCGTCAACTCCCCGTACGAGGCGGCGCGCCCACCGGAACCCACGATCTGCCCGTCCTTCGCGCTGAGCGTTCCGCGCTCCGCCTGCCAGAGCGCTGCGGCACGATCGATCAGCATCTCCCGGGCGGCTGCCGCGGCGCGCGCGAGCTGCGGCGCCATACGTGGTGTGGACTGGGAGCCGAACGTCCCGGCGTCGTACGGCACCAGGTCCGTGTCCGCCATCACCATCGACACGCGCGTCATCGGCACGCGCAGCTCGTCGGCGATGGCCTGGGCGAGCGATGTCCGGATGTTCTGGCCGATCTCGGTCTTGCCGGTATAGCCGGTGACGTGCCCCTTCTCGTCGATGTGCAGCCAGCCCTCGATCTCGCGGGGGGCGGAGCGACTCTGCCCGCGGCCGGATGCCTGCGCGACCGCGCGCGGCAGCGACGAGACGACGAGCAATCCGCCGCCCATCACGGCGAAGATCTGCATGAAGGCACGCCGCTCGATGTCGAATCGATACGGCGGAGGGGCGCTCAGCTCGTAGCGCTCGACCTCGACCTGGGTCTCGTGCGTATCCGGCTCGATGTGCGGAGGGGTGCTCATCGGCGTCCTCCCGCGCTGCTGCTGGTGCGCATGCGGACCGCGGCCAGCTTCACCGCCTGCTCGATCCGAAAGTACGTACCGCACCGGCAGACGTTGCGTGCCATGAACCTCGCGATGTCATCGTCGGACGGATCAGGGTGCGCGCGCAGGAGGGCGATGGTGGCCATCACCATCCCCGGCGTGCAGTAGCCGCACTGGAAGGCCTCGGTCTCGAGGAAGGCCTCCTGCACCGGATGCAGACGTTCGCCCGTCGCGATGCCTTCTATCGTCACGACCGGCCTGGACGCCACCGATCCGAGGCGGGCGGTGCAGGAGCGAACGAGCTGGTCGTCGATCAGCACCGTGCAGGCCCCGCAGTGCCCCTCGCCGCAGCCGTATTTCGAGCCCGTCAACCCCAGATCGGAGCGGAGGACGGAGAGCAGGCTGTCGCCCGTCTCAGCCTCGACCTCGTGCGTTTTCCCGTTCACGCGAAGGGTGTATCGCGCCATGCGCCCATGCTACACCCCGTCCCGTCGGGAACATTCAGCTCCTTTCGGTCGTCGGAAGGAGAGTGAGATCGTTCCGAGGAGCGTGGGCCGCCGACTTCGTCCGCGATCTGCGCATTGGCCTGCGCACGCTCAAACGGTCGCCCAGCTTCGCCGCGACCGCGATCCTGACCTTCGCCCTCGGCATCGCCGCGACGGCGGCCATGTTCAGCGTCTTCGACGGCGTGCTGCTCAGGCCGCTGCCCTACCCGGCCTCGGATCGCATCGTCCGTGTGTACCAACTGGGCCGAACGGGCGCGCGGGGCAACGTGTCCGAGCCCAATTTCAACGACTGGCGCGAGGGCACGAAGAGTTTCGGCGCGATGGCACAGATGGCCAACTACGGCATGACGCCGGTCGTCGGTGCCGGCCCCGCGCAGCTCGCGAAAGTGACGCTCGTCTCCAGGGAGTTCTTCGATGTCATGGGCGTCTCACCGATGCTCGGCCGGCGCTTCCGTCCGGACGAACAGCAGCCCGGCGGCCCGCCGGTCGCCATCGTCAGCGCGGCATTCTGGCGGTCATGGCGCGGAGACGCCATGCTGCAGGGCGAGGTCATTCGCAGCGGTTCGGTGAGCTATACGGTCGTCGGCGTGATGCCCGAAGGATTCGATTACCCGGCGCAGACGGCGATCTGGGCACCCCGCGAGATGCTGCCGCCGCAGGAGTCGCGCACGGCCCACAACTTTCAGGTGGTGGCGCGGCTGGCCGACGGCGTCCCGCTCGAACGGGCGCGGGCCGAGATCAGCACCGTGTCCCGCCGGTTGAAGGACGTGCACCAGGACCGGACCTCGATGTTCGACGCGGACGCCGTGCCCCTTCTCGAGGTCGTGACCGCCACTTCGAAACCGACACTGCAGCTGCTCTTCGCCGCGTCCCTGCTGTTGCTGCTCGTCGCCTGCGCGAACGTGTCGAACCTGCTCGTGGCCCGTGCGGCGTCGAGGCGCTCGGAGTTTGCGATGCAGCTGGCGATCGGGGCGACGGCTGGTCGAATCGGCCGTCAACTCCTGGCTGAAACCTTGATCGTCTGTCTGGCTGGGGCGGCGCTCGGTGTTGCCGCGGCGGCGGCGACGGTGCGCGTGTTCGTGGCGATCGGGCCGGCCTCGGTTCCGCGCCTCGACAGTGTGTCCGTGAGCTGGCCCGCGGTGGCACTCGCAGTGGGGATCTCGACGGCGGCTGCCGTGGCGCTCAGTCTGGTGACGGCGCTGGGCGCCCGATCGGTGCGCATCAATGAGGCCCTGTCCGGGCAATCACGTGCCGGTACAGGCAGCCGGCATCAGATGCGCATCCGCGAGGGACTCCTCGTGACGCAGGTGGCCCTCACGCTCGTGCTGCTGGCGAGTGCCGCGCTCCTGGCGCGCAGCCTTCATTCGGTGATGTCGATCCATCCCGGGTACTCGCTCGATGAGGGACTGATCCTCGGGCTGACGTCCCCGACCGATGGGAACCCCGGGTCGCAAGTCCGGCAGGTGGCGTTCCAGGACGCCGTGATCGAGCGCCTCCGCGCGCAACCGGGGGTGAGCGCCGTCGGCCTGGTCAGTACCTTTCCACTCTCGGCCGGCACGGGCGCCGACGGCACGTTCATCGAGATGACCAGGCCGGACGAGATCACGACCTTCGAGCAGTTCGATCCGGCCGATCCCCGGCTCAAATCGCGCGCGGGATCCGCGCAGTACCGTCAGGTGAGCGCCGACTACTTCAAGGCCATGGAGATCCCGCTGCTGCAGGGCCGTCTCATCGACGATCGGGATACGCCGGCCTCGCCCCACGCGGCGGTCATCAGTCAGTCACTGGCAGAGACCCAGTGGCCAGACCGGAGTCCGATCGGCCGATGGATTCAGTTCGGCAACATGGACGGAGATCTCCGCGCCATCACGATCGTCGGCGTCGTCGGCGACGTGCGCGAGAGCACACTCGAGACGCCGCCCGAGCCCATGTTGTATGTGTCGGCACGGCAGCGGCCCGCCAAGGCGGCACGCGCCTCGATCGTCGTGCGCGGGGCCGCACCAGCGGCGCTCGCGGACACCGCCCGCCGCATCGTGGGTGACATCGATCCCGAAGTCCCCGTCACCACGACGACCCTTTCGAGTGCGCTGGACACTGCGGTCGGCGGACGTCGATTTACGCTCTGGCTCGTCGGCGCGTTCGGCGTGGCGGCCCTTATGCTCGCCACACTCGGCGTCTATGGATTGATGGCCTTCTCGGTGTCACAACGGACCCGCGAATTGGGCATCCGTATGGCGCTCGGGGCGGAGCCGGGCTCGCTCGTGTGGCTGATCGTGCGCCGTGGCGCCCTCCTGACTCTCGCCGGATCCCTCGCAGGGGTCCTCGTGGCGCGCGGCACGTCGGCGACACTCGAGGGCTTGTTGTTCGGCGTGACCGCCGGCGACCCGCCGACGATTGCCGGCGCGGTCGTCGTCGTGCTCGCCACATCGATGCTGGCCAGCTACGCGCCGACTCGACGGATTCTGCGCCAGGCACC
>JBBECO010000273.1:0-10402 GCA_040881785.1 Vicinamibacterales bacterium | reverse complement strand
TCCCAGCGGACGAACCCGGTGGTGGACGAGAACGTCAGCCGGGCGCCTTCGCGGCGCGCCAGCACGGTCGTGGACATGATGTCGCGATCGGTATGGCCCTCGAAGTCGCGCTGGGTCCGCAGGCCGTTCTGACGCAACCCCGCCAGATCGCTCAGCGCGTAATCCCCGTCGCGGGCGTGCTCGCCGCTGACGATCAGGCGCGTTTCCCAGTCCGGGGCCGAGGTCCAGAGCAGCTGCGCTTTGCCCGACGTGGCCTCCCGGTAGTCGAGATCGCTGCCCGTGATGTCGTTGACGGTGAATCCATCCCGCTGCGCGTGGCCGATCGAGACGCCGACCGCGAGCGACGGGCCGAGCGGGCCGGACGCGCTGCCGCGGATCTCGCGCGATCCGAAATTGCCGAACGGCACGGCGACCTGACCGCTCCAGCGGACCAGCGAGGGACGCGCGCTGGCGACGTTGATCAGGCCGCCGAGCGTGTTACGGCCGAAGAGCGCGCTTTGTGGTCCGCGGACGAACTCGAGCTGCTCGACGTCCATCAGCTCGATGTTCGACGCATTGGCGTTGAGCAGCGGCACACCGTCCACGAAGGTCGTGATGGACGGGTTCGCCGGGCTGGCGCCGATGCCGCGAAACCGCGGATTGGTCAGCTTGCGCGCAGTGAACTCCGAGAAATAAGTGTTGGGCGAGTAGATCCCCGCATCGCTCACCGAGGAGCCGAGGCGAAGCCAGTCGATCGGCACCACCGTGACGCTCACGGGGACCTTCTGGACGTCGGCCGGCTCCTTCTGCGCCGTGACGGTCACCGTCGGCAGCGTGATGGGATCGACCTGCGCCGGGACCGCCGGCTGCGCCGCGGGGTCCTGGGCACCCGCAGGAATCGCCGGCGCGAGCAAACCGGCGCAAACACCGAGAACCGACAGCAGCTTGGGCATAGCGTGCAATTATCTCCAGCTTTGACCGTTGCGCCAACGGAAAGTGACCAACGGTTCAGTGTTGGACGTGAACGGGCGCCGGGTTGTTGCCGGACGTCTTTTTCAACCCGAACCGTGCCGACATCCAGTCACGTGAATCGGCCAGGATCTCGTAGACGGTCGGAATCACCAGCAGCGTGAGAATCGTGGAGGTGATGACACCGCCGATCACGGCGATCCCGAGCGGCGCCCGGAAGTCGGCCCCCTCCCCCACCCCGAGCGCAACCGGCACCATCCCTGCAATCAGCGCAAAGGTCGTCATCAGGATCGGCCGCAGCCGTACGCGGCCGGCCTGGATCAGCGCCTCGCGACGCTCCATCCCCGCCTCTTCCGACCACTTCGCGAAGTCGATCAGCAGGATCGCATTCTTGGCGACGATCCCCATGAGCAGGATCACGCCGATCATGCTCATGAGGTTCAGCGTCGAGCCCGTGACGAGCAGCCCCAGCATCACGCCGATCAGCGAGAGAGGCAGCGACAGCAGAATCGCCAGCGGATCGAGGAACGACCCGAACTGGACGACGAGCACGAGGTACATCAGCATGATGGCGATCGCGAGCGAGGTCATGATCCGGCCGAACACCTCCTGCTGGTCCTCGGTCTCACCCCCCTGGGTGAGGGTATAGCCCGCCGGGAGCGGCACGTCCTGCTGCAGCCGCGGCATGATGTCGCCGATCACGTCGGTCAGCGGACGCCCCTCGATGTTCGCCTCGACGTTGATCACGCGGTCGCGATCCAGGTGATCGATGCGTGCCGGGCCGATGGCCGGGCGGATCGTGGCGACCTGCCCGAGCGGGATCGTCGCCGCACGCCCCTCGGGCCCGGCGATCGTCAGTGGAATCGATTCGAGGTCGCGGATGTTCGCGCGCGATTCCGGCGCCAGCCGGACGGTGACGTCCCGCGTCTCTCCCGACGGATCGATCCAGTCGCCGGCGTCGATGCCCGCAAACGCGGGCCGCAGCGCCTGGCCCACCTGGCCGACGGTCACGCCGAGCGATCCCGCGAGACTGCGGTCGATCTCGACGTCGAGCTCCGGTTTCTGCCCCTTGGTGGACAGCCCGACGTCGACGGCGCCGGGCACCTGGCGCACGATCGCGGCCGTGCGGTCCGCCAGCTTCTGCAGTTCCGCCATGTCGGGTCCCTGGAGCTGCAGCTGGATCTGTTTCCGGCCGTCGCCGAACCCTGACGAAATGGACGCGGTGACGCCCGCGAGGCGGCCCAGCTCGCGGCGCAGCTCCGCGCTCACCTCCGACTGGTGGCGCTCGCGCTCGTCCTTCGGCGTGAGCTTCACGAACACCGTGCCTTCGTCCACCGCCTCGCCGCGGCCGCCGATGGTCGTGTACGTGTAGGCGACTTCCGGCCGTTCGCGCGCGAGCCGCGCGGCCTCTTCGGCCTTCAGCCGCGTGTAGGCGAGGTTCGACCCGGGCGGCGTCTCGAGCGCGATGTTGAACTCGGAATCGTCGGTCACCGGAAAGAAGCTGCCGCCGATGAACCCGAGGGCCGGCAGGGCCAGCGCCGACACGAACGCCAGCGTCGCCAGCCCCACCATCGACCAGCGATGGTCCAGCGCCCAGCCGATCACGGTCTTGTAGCGCTCCGCCTGCCGGTCGAACCAGGCATTGAACCGCGCCAGCACGCGGGAGATCCACGACCGCTGCTCGATGGGGTCATGCGGATCCGGCCAGTACGCCGACAGCATCGGGTCCAGCGAAAAGGACACGAACAGCGACACGAGCACCGAGCACGCCAGCGTGAGTGCGAACGGAGCGAACCACTGCTCGGCGACGCCGCCCATGAACGCGATCGGCACGAAGACCACCACGATCGACGTCGTCGTCGCGGCCACCGCGAGACCGATCTCGTCGGTGCCTTCGAAGGCGGCCGTGTAATGGTCCTTCCCCATCTCGACGTGCCGGACGATGTTCTCGCGCACGACGATCGCATCGTCGATCAGGATGCCGATCGCGAGCGAGAGGCCGAGCAGCGACATCGTGTTCAGCGTGAAGCCGAAGGCCCAGACGGCGACGAAGGAGGCGAGCACCGACACCGGCAGCGCGAGACCCGTAATGACGGTCGAGCGCCAGGAGTTGAGGAAGAGGAACACGACGAGCACCGTCAGGGCGGCCCCCTCGAGCAGGGCCTCCTGCACGTTTCGCACGGAGTTCCGGACGCGCACGCCCGCGTCGCGCACGATCCGGAGCGTCACACCGGCCGGGAGACCCCGCTGGATCTCGTCCACGGCGGCGCGCAGTTCGTCGGCCACCGCGGTGGTGCTGAACCCCTTCGACTTGACGATGTCGATGCCGACCGCCTGCTCGCCGTTGTAAAAAGCCGCGGACCGCGCCTCGGCCGCGCCGTCCTTCACGTCCGCGACGTCACCGAGCCGGATGATCCGCCCCCCGGACTCCGAGACGACGAGCTGCTGGAAGTCGGAAGGCGTCTGAAGGCGCCCGCGCAGGCGGATCGTGCGCTCGTCGAGGTCCCCCGTCAGGCGGCCCACCGGCGCGGCCAGGTTCTGCGCCTGGAGCGCCTGCACGACCTGGCCGACACCCACACCGGACGCCTGCAGCGCCTGGGGACGGAGCTCCACCGTCAGCTCACGCTCCACCCCGCCGACGACGTTGACCTCGGCGACCCCGCGGATGCCGCGCAGATCCCGGGTGATGTCGGGGTCGGCCAGCCGTGTCAGCTCCGGGCCCGAGAGCGCCGTGGACGACAGCGTCAGCGACACGATCGGGAGATCCCCCGGATCGAAACGCGTGAGAACCGGTTCCTCCATCTCGGGCGGCAGCTCGTTGCGGATCGCGGCGATCTCGTCACGGATCTCCTGCGTCGCTTCCTGCAGGTTCTTCTCGAACACGAACTGGACGATCAGGTTGCCGAAGCTGTCGAGCGCGCTCGACGTGATCTTGTCCACGCCGCTGATGCCGGAGAGCACCTCCTCGATGGGCTCGATGACCTCGCGCTCGACGACGTCCGGTGACGCGCCGGGATAGAGCACGGCGATCGCCACGATGGGCGGCTGGACGTCCGGGAACTCGTCGGTGTCGAGCTGCAGCAGCGCCACGATGCCGAACACCACCAGCGCCAGCATGGTCACCACGGTGATGACCGGACGCCTGATCGCAAGGTCGGAGATGAACATCGCTACTTCGCCGTCCCGACATTCACCGCGGTGCCTGGTGTAATGCCCTGCGCGGCACCCCGGAGGAGCACGTCCCCTTCGTTGACGCCCGACACGATCTGCACGCGCTCGGTGCGTGGATCGCGAAGACCGAGCGTGACCGCGACCTTTTCCGCCTTGCCCCCGTTCACACGCAGGACCCACGCGGCATCCCCGGACGTGTTGACGGCGTTCAACGGCACGATCAGCCCCTCGGCCGCCTCACTGAGGACCCGTCCTTCGGCGAAGAGGCCCGCGACCAGGCGTCCCGACGGATTCCCCACGCTGACGAAGATCGGCACCTGGCGCGTGGACGGATCGGCCTGCGGACTGATGCGGTCGATCCGCCCCTCGAACGGGGTCTCGTAACCGCGGACCGTGAACTCGACGGGCGCGCTCACCCGCAGGGCGGCGAGCGCTTCCGACGGGACCGACGCTTCAAGGCGCATCGACGACGGATCGATGATCGTGAAGAGCGCCGTACCCGGGCTCACCACGTCGCCCACGTTCACGGGACGGTCGGAGACGATGCCGGCGATCGGCGCGTGCAGGACGGTGTCGCCGAGCTGTTTCTGCGCGGACTGGAGCCGCGCGCGCGCGTCGGCCACCTGCGCCTCCGCGGCGGTGACGTTGCTCCGGGCCACCTCGAGATCGCGCGCCGCCAGCGCCCCGGCCGCGACGAGTTGCGCGGTGCGGTCGGCCTCGCGCCGCGCGACGTCCAGCTGACTCTGCGCGTTCTTCAGCGCCGAGACGGCCGACTGGCGCATGTCGTCGAGGGTGGCGGTCTCGATCCGGCCGAGCAGCGCCCCTTTGCGCACGGCCTGCCCTTCCTCGACGGTCACCTGCAGCATCGACCCGCCGACCTCGGCGCGCACCGTCGCTTCCCGGGCTGCGCGCAGCTCGCCGGAAATCAACGGACCCGCGACGATCCGGCCGCGTCTGACCGTCAGGACGTTTTCGGCGCCGACCTGCAGGGGGGCCGGCGCGGCATCGGCCCCGGGCCGTTCGGCGTCTGCCTGGCAGCCGCTCACACCGAGCGCGAGCAGCAGCCCGCACGCCACCCACGCATACCCTCTTCGACCGGTCACTGAGTGCCTCCCCTGCCGCCTGACTGTGCCGCCGGTGATGTGCTGCCGCTCGACAGGCCGAGCGGAAGGTCCGGCAGCAGCGCGACGCGCGCGCGTGCCACCTGAAGATCGCGGGCGGCCTGGGCCCGGTTGGCTTCCGCCTGCTGCAGCAGCAGACGGGCGTCCGACAGCTCGAGCTGGGTCGAGACACCCGATTGATATCTGACTTCCGCGATCTGATAC
This sequence comes from Vicinamibacterales bacterium, assembly GCA_040881785.1. GTDB lineage: Bacteria > Acidobacteriota > Vicinamibacteria > Vicinamibacterales > 2-12-FULL-66-21 > JACDCA01. The sequence continues at coordinate 4,958 of JBBECO010000273.1, read as the reverse complement.
GCGCGCGTCGCCTGCTCGATGGTGCCGGCGCTCGCGTCGAAGACGGCGCGCGCGGCCGTCAGCTCCGCGTGCGCGGCGCGCGCGTCGAGCAGCGCGAGCTCTTCGACCTGCCGCAACTGGAGCCGGGACTGCTCGAGATCGGCCCGCGCGACCATCTCGCTGCCGCGCTGACGGCCGCCGGTGAGGATGGGAACGTCCACCGACGCACCGACGGTCCAGTTCGTCCGGAAATCTCCCGTCGGAAAGGCTCCGGACGGATACGCCACGCGGCTGTAGTTCGATGTGAGCGAGACGGCCGGCCGGCGCTCGGCGAGGGCGGCGCGGAGCGAGGCCTCGCGCAGCCGCACCGCGGCCGCCGCTTCCTTCACGGGTGTCCGATCGGTCGCCGTGGCGGCGACGGCCGTCTGCGCGTCCGTCAACCGTGCCGCAAACACCGGCGGAGGCGCGACCGGTCCGTCGAGCGGCGCGACGAGCTGCAGGTCGTAGTCGGGCGGCAGCTCGAGAAGCTGCTTGAGTCGCAACAGCGCGATGTCGCGGTTCGCGCGCTGCCGGATCACGAGCGGCTGCTGATTGTCGCGCGCGACCCGCGCGCGCAACAGCTCGAACTCGGGTTGCGCGCCGGCCTCGAAGCCCGCCTGGACCTGGCGGACCGTCGCGTCGGCCTGGGCAACGGTCGCCTCGGCGATGTGCACGAGACGCTCGCTCAGCGCGGCGTCGTAGAACGCCTGCGTGACCTCGAACAACAGGCGCGCGCGCGACGCCGTCAGGGCGAGCTCCGCGCTCTCGCGCCCGACGGCCGACAGCTGCGCCTGCGCGCCCAGCCGTCCGCCGGAATAGATCGACTGCGAGAAGAGGAGGTTGACCCGCCAGGTGTTCTTCCGGCCGAACGGCAGGTCGAGCGCATCGTCATCGCCGCCACCCCCGAACAGCGAACTGCCGACCGCGCCGCAGTCGATCGCCCGCTCGATCTCCGCGACCCGATCGGGCAGCGCCGCCGACGGGTCGAGCGTGAACGGGGGGCACGGCGGACCGGATGACCCGCCGCCGAAGACACCGGAGAACTCCGACGCCAGCGCCCGGTCGTAACTGGCCGAGCCGTTCAGCTGAGGCAGCCGTCCGCTCCGGGCGCGGAGCTGCTCCCCTTCGGCGCGCCGCACACCGGTCTCGGCGATGGCGACCGCCTCACTGCGCGTCTCGGCCAGCTCGAGCACCTGTTCGAGCGTCAAGGGACCTGGGGGGACTGGCTGGGGCTCCTGTGCGAAGGCTGGTATCGCGGTAATGAAAAGGAGTGCAAACCCGGTAAAAACGCTACGTACGTATTCCAACATCGTCCATCCGTCAGCAGAACCACATCGAGGAGACTTCTATTCCCGCCTCCTTGCGACCCCGCCATCCGCGCCGCGGGGTACCCCGTATGACCACTATGACTCATGACCCCGCGCCGTGTAACCTTTGGCATGCCTGTCAGCCGGCGTGAGTTCCTCAATCTCGCGGCCGTCGCCGGAGCCACGCCCCTGCTGGCGCCATGGCTGCGTCTGCAGCCGGGCGTCGAGGGGCGCACGGTGTTCCTGCACGGCGTGGCATCGGGTGATCCCCTGGCCGACCGCGTGATGCTCTGGACGCGGGTCAGCGGCGCGGCGCCGGCCGCGCGGCCGCGTGTCCGCTGGGAGGTCGCCCGCGACGATGGATTCCGTCAGATCGTGCGCCGCGGCGAACTGACGACCGGCCGGGACCGCGATTTCACCGTGAAGGTGGACGTCACCGGCCTCACCCCGGGCACCCGTTACCACTACCGCTTCCAGGCCGTCGGCGAACGATCGCGGACCGGCCGCACGCGCACGCTCCCGGGCAAAGGGACCACACGCGTGAGCCTCGCCGTCGCGTCCTGCTCGAATCTGCCCCAGGGATACTTCAACGCGTATCGCGGCATCGCCAACCGCGCGGATCTCGACGCGGTGCTGCACCTCGGCGACTACTACTACGAGTACGCAAATGCGCGTTATGGGGACGGGACGCGATTCGGACGGATCCCCGCACCGAACAAGGAGATCACATCGCTCGAGGACTACCGGACGCGCCACGCCCAGTACAAAACGGATCCCGACCTGCAGGACGCCCACCGGCTCCATCCGTGGATCACGGTGTGGGACGACCACGAGATCACCAACAACACCTGGCGCGACGGGGCGCAGAACCACAATCCGGACCAGGGCGAAGGTGACTGGACGGCGCGGAAGCATGCCGCAATCCGGGCGTACTACGAATGGATGCCGATCCGCGAGCAGGGCGCGCCCTCGCAGGCGCGCATCTACCGGACCTTCCGGTTCGGCGGTCTCGCCGACCTCATCATGCTCGACACCCGCGTCGTCGCGCGCGATCAACAGGCCGCGCAGCGCGACCAGCTCGGCGTCATCGAGGACCCGCGACGGTCGCTGCTGGGACGCGCGCAGGAGGCGTGGCTCTTCGGCGAGCTGCAGAAGTCGAGGGCGCGCGGCGCGCGCTGGCAGGTGCTCGGCCAGCAGGTGATGTTTGCGCCGATGGCGCCGTGGGGCCAGCCGTCGGGCAACACCGACGCCTGGGACGGCTACCGCCCGGCGCGCGACCGCGTCGTCGATTTTCTCGAGACGCATGACATGAGGAACGCCGTCGTGCTGACGGGAGACGTCCACAGCTCGTGGGCGTACGACATCGCGAAGGATCCCTGGGGCGCGTACGACGCCGGCACCGGGCGCGGCACGCGCGCGATCGAACTGGTCACGCCGTCCATTACGTCCCCGAGCGGATGGAACGCGGCGACCGCGGCGGACCGCCTGCGCCAGCTGAAAGCGGCGCGGCCGCACCTGCGCTGGGCCGACGGGCTTTCGCACGGATATGTGGTGCTGAATCTCGAAAGGGATGCCCTGCAAAGCGACTGGTTCGGCGTGCCGACCATCGAATCACGCACATCAGAGGAGCACTTCGTGAAGGGCTTCACGAGCGAGTACAACAACCCGCATCTGGTCGAGGCCTCGAGCGCGAGGTAACGGAGGGGGGCGGAGGGAACGGATTCACACGAAGGAACGGAGCTAACGGAGACGCAACCGGAGAAGACAATCTTAGTTTTTGTGTCGCGCTGATTCGTTCCGATCGGCGTGCCGTTGGGGGTGCAGCGGGACATTCCGCAAACGAAAAATGTTTTCTCCGTTTGCGTCTCCGTTCACTTCGTTCCTTCGTGTGGAATCAGTTTTCTCCGTCCCCTCCGTCGGCGCTCTATCCGTCGCGATCGCGCCGAACCGGTACTTTTTGTCCGCGGAGCGTCGCCTTCTTCATTGCGGCGATGATGGCATCCACTCCCTCTTCCGGCACTTCCACGAGCGAGAAGCGATCCGTGATTTCGATCGCGCCGAGATCGCGCGACGTGATCCCGGCCTCGTTGGTAATGGCGCCGACGAGATCGGCGGGCCGGATCCCCGCCTGGCGTCCGGCACCGATGAAGATCTTCGTCATCGGACGGCCGTCGTCCCGGGGTCTGGGCCGCGGCGCGCGCGGCCCGGCGGCCGGACCACGGAAGCGCTCCTCTCGCGGCACGGCCGGCGACGGCAGATCGCGGTCTTCGCCATCGCCGGTGGCTGACAGATGGGCCGCCTTGACCGCGGCTGCCGCGATATCGACGATGTCGAACTCTTCCGCCAGCGAGTCCACGACCACCCGCACATCGTCGTAATCGGCCGCGATGAGCCGCTCGTGGATCGTGGCGCGCGTCAGTTCCAGCCGCTTCGCGCGCAGGTCCGCGACCGTCGGCAGCGTCGCGATGTCGATCTTCTGCTTCGTGATCCGCTCGATGCTCTTGAGCAGGCGGTGCTCGCGCGGCTCGGCCAGCGTGATCGCGGTGCCTTCCCGCCCGGCGCGGCCGGTGCGGCCGATCCGGTGCACGTAGACTTCCGGGGACGAAGGCACGTCATAGTTGAAGACGTGCGACAGCTGCTGAATGTCGAGGCCGCGCGCGGCCACGTCGGTGGCGATCAGCAGGTCGGCCTTCGCCGCGCGGAACCGTCCCATCACGATTTCGCGCTGCCGCTGCTGCATGCCGCCGTGGATCGCTTCGGCGCGGTAGCCGTGCGCGTTGAGCGTCTCGACGAGCGTGTCGACCTCGAGACGCGTGCGGCAGAAGACGAGCGCCGAGGTCGGGCTCTCCACATCGAGCACGCGCTGCAGGGCGACGGCCTTGTGCGGGCGCGCGACGACATACGCGACCTGGCGCACGCGCGGCATCTTGCCGGCCGCGGTCTTCTCGCCGGCGATCATGATGTGCTCGGGCTTGCGGAGGTGCTTCTGCGTCATCGCCCGCAGCCGCGCCGGCATCGTCGCCGCGAAGAGGGTTGTCTGGCGCTCGGCCGGCGTGGATTCGAGGATCGTCTCGATGTCTTCGGCAAAGCCCATGTCGAGCATCTCGTCGGCTTCGTCGAGGACCAGCACGCGCACGCCGTCCAGCACGAGCGACTGCCGGCGGAGGTGATCCAGGATGCGCCCCGGGGTGCCGACGACGATGTCGGCGCCGCGCTCGAGGGCGCGGATCTGCTGCATCATCGAGGCGCCGCCGTAGAGCGGGACGACAATGAGTCCGCTGCCCCGGGCGTACTTGTGCGTGGCTTCGGCGACCTGCATCGCCAGCTCGCGCGTCGGGACGAGGACGAGTCCCTGGGTCTTCAGGCGTCCTTTTCGTCCGGCCGCGGCCCCCGTGCCCTGTTTGCTCTCGGCGAGCATCTGGATCATCGGCAGCGCGAAGGCCGCGGTCTTGCCCGTGCCGGTGGCGGCCTGCGCCAGCAGGTCCTTGCCCGCCAGCATGAGGGGGATCGTCGCGCGCTGGACCGGCGTGGCCTCCTCGTAGCCCAGGGTGGTGACGGCCTTCAGGAGGGATTCGGACAGGCCGAGGGAATCAAACCCGGCGGTAGAGGCGGTGCGAAGTGTCGGAGACATCC
>JBBECO010000272.1:0-1694 GCA_040881785.1 Vicinamibacterales bacterium | reverse complement strand
TGCTGACGTGCCTGGACGCGAAGACGGGCGCCGTCCAGTACGAAGGAGGGCGCCCGCCCATTCCCGCGACGTTCAAGTCATCGCTGGTCGCCTTCGGCGACCGTCTGCTGCAGACCAACGAGGACGGCGACACGTTCGTGATCAAGGCCGGGCCGAAGCACGAAGTGCTGCGCAGCAACTCCGTCGGCGAACCGGTCTGGGCGTCGCTGGCCTTCGCGCAGGGGACGATCTTCATTCGCGGCGACAAGCACCTGTTTGCGATACGGAAGTAGTACGCCGACGTCGCACGTAGGCCCGACCTTCAGGTCGGGCGTCCATGCGGCTACATGCCCTCGTAGGCCCGACCTTCAGGTCGGGCGATCGCCCGCTGCGCACGTGTCAGATGAGACAGATGAACTCCCCCAGCACCATCGCTGTGGCGCCCCACACCTGGTGCCCGAGCAGGTCGAAATAGGGATATTCGATCGCCACCCCTTCGCGGATCTTCGTGCCGTGCCGGATGCGCGAGGCGTCGCGGAGGTGATCGAGCGAGACCTCGAGGATCGCGTCCACTTCGGCGGCCGCCGGCAGAAAGGCCGGGCGCTCGTGCGTCACGCCGACGATCGGGTGCAGGGTGAAGCCGCTCACGAGCACGTGGACGGGCGTGAGCTCCCCGAGCACCTGGACCGAGGACGGGTCCACCCCGATCTCCTCCTGCGCCTCCCGCAGCGCGGCTTCAGCGAGCGTTTCTCCCGGATCGGTCGCGCCTCCCGGCAGGCTGATCTGTCCCGCGTGGCGGGGCAGGCCGCTGGCGCGCACCGTGAGGGGGATGGCGGGCCCTTCCGGACCGTCGTAGATCAGCAGGAGCGCGGCCGCGATCCTGGCCTTCTGGGGAAAGTAGTCCGCCTTCCAGCCGGTTCGTGCCGTCGGCGCGAACCGCATCTGGGCCTCGACGCCCGGCAGGGTCTCGGCCAGCTTGACCCGCAACGTGCGCTCGAGATCCTGCAACGGCACATCCAATGCTAATAGAAGAATCTGTGTTGTCTTCTGTGTTTCCCCTGTGGCCTGAGCCTGTGGCCTAAGATGGAGCGGATGGCGACTGACAAGGCGTCTTTTCCCGTGCTCACCGACTCGACGGCGGCCGCCGTGGCCGAGCTGACGCGCGGCTGCACGTTCGACGACTTCATCCTCGCGCCGCAGCGCAGCATCATCGTGCGCCGCGATCCGGCGCTGATCGATCTGTCGTGCCGGCTGTCGCGCCGGATCGTGCTGAACCGGCCGATCGTGTCGGCGAACATGGATACGGTGACGCGCGCCCCGATGGCGATCGTGCAGGCGGAAGAAGGGGGCATCGGCATCATCGACCGCGGGTTCCGTCCGGGTGAGATCGAGCCGCAGGTGCGCGAAGTGGAGAAGGTCAAGCGCGCGCAGCATGGCGTCATCGCCGACCCGTATGCGGTCACGCCCGACACGCCGCTCGACCGGGCGGCGGCGCTGATGGCCGAGTCGCGCGTCGGGACGCTGGTGGTCGTGGACGGCGACCGCAGGCTGAAGGGGGTGCTCACGCAGCGCGACATGCGGTTTGTGGACCTCGCGGGCGCGCGCGTGTCGGACCGCATGACGCCGCTCGACCGGCTGGTCGTGCACGAAGGCGCGCTGGACCACCGCGACGCCGAGCGGATCATGGTGGAGCGGAAGATCAAGAAGCTCCCGCT
>JBBECO010000271.1:0-54810 GCA_040881785.1 Vicinamibacterales bacterium | reverse complement strand
CCAGGCGGGGCGGGTTGACGCTCCCCTGACCGACGCCGAGCAGCAGCCCCATACCCAGCCGCGCGATGGCCTTCTCGTCGAAGACCTCGACGTCGAGGCCGACGTCTCGCGCGACGGCCGCGGCCCGGTCGGCGAGCACCTGAGGCGTCAGCACGTTCGGCGGTTCGTTGCAGAGCTCGCGGGCCATATTGCACGACTCGGCGAGGACCCTCCCCCGGTCGAGCGCGGACTGGAGTTCCGCTGCCGCGCCGCCCGGCACCGCGATGACGATCTCCTCGGCCGGCGGGCCGCCTCGCTCCCCGGTCTTGTAACCGTCGATGCTGAAGGCTGAGAGACCGAGCCCTTCCGCGGACGCCTGCACGGCTGCCGCGACGGGGTTGTCGCCGCGCACGAGCCAGGCGATGCGCGTGACCCGGCGGTGACGGGCGGCCAGCGCCGCGGCCGCCGCGACGCGCCGCAATCGCTCGGTACTGAACTCGCCGCGCTTGCCGGCGCCAATCAGGGCCACCCGGGCTGCCTTCCAGCCGCGCAAGGGCGTCAGGAAGAGCTCGTACGGACGTCCCTGGAATTCCCGCGAGGCGAGGGCCTTCGAAATGTGGCCGTCCGACCCAGCCTCGAGGCCGGGGATGTCGTCTAAGGAATCAGCGTCAAAGACAGGAACCACCAGCAGATCGGTTGCGACCTCGGCGGCGGTGGTTGTGGACAAGGCAAAGGTCGGGCTGACAGGCGTGGGGAGCATGCGCAGGGGATTATAATGGCCAGCCCTGCCTCGGAGTTAGGAGTTCTACCAATGAAAACACTGGTGTGTGCAATTCTCGTGGCGGGCAGCGTGGCCATTGCCGGAGCCCAGGACGCGGAAAAGAAGAAGCCGTCCCTCACCCTCCGCGCCAGTCCATCGGCCGGATTCACCCCTTTGAGAGTCGTGCTTACAGCCGAGCTCAAGGGGGGCGACGATGATTTCGCCGGCTTTTACTGCCCGACCGTGGAATGGGTCTGGGGGGACGACACCCGCGCGGAATCCACCGCCGACTGTGATCCGTACGAACCTGGCAAGAGCAAGATCCGGCGCCGCTATACGACCACCCGCATCTTTCAGATCCCCGGCGACATGAAGGTCGAGTTCCGGCTGAAGCAGAAGGACAAGGTCGTGGTGTCGAACAGCACGAGGATCACCGTCAGGCCCGGCCTGCGGGATGGCGGCGGCGACCGGTAGCGGGCCGGACCTATGGGAAATGGGAAATGGGAAATGGGAAAGCCACCCCACTCCTGATTCGGTAGGCGGCGATCTCCGGTTCGGTGGCCGCGAGCGAGACGATCACGTATAGGAACTCCGGGTCGGTGGCCTCGGCGATGTCGGTAACCGACGGCACCGGTATCGACCTCGGGTGCGAGTGGTACCCGCCCACTACCGCCAGGCCGGCGGCGCGGGCCGCACGGATCGCGGCGAAATGATCCTCCGGGTCCACGAGGTAGGCGGTCCGGCTCTGACGCAGATTCCGCGCCGGGCGGCTCTCGAGCACATCGTCCCCTGCGCCGATCAGCAGGCCGCAGCATTCCATCGGGTCCTCCCGCCGTGCGTGGCCGACCACCGCGTCGATGACCGCGCGGCGGATCCGCATCTACATCGCCTCGACGACCATCGCCGTGCCCATGCCGCCGCCGACGCAGAGCGCCGCGGCTCCACGTCCGCCCCCGCGCGCCTTCAACGCATGCACCAGCGTCGTCAGAATCCGTGCGCCGCTGGCACCCAGGGGGTGGCCCAGCGCGATGGCGCCGCCGTGGACGTTGACCTTCGACGGGTCCAGCTTCAATTCGCGAACCACGGCGAGTGACTGCGAGGCGAACGCTTCGTTCAACTCGAGCAGGTCGAGCTGCTCGAGCGACAGATTCGCCCGCTGTGCGGCCCGTTTCAGCGCCTCGACCGGGCCCATGCCCATGATCATCGGATCCACCCCGGTCGTGCAGTACGACAGGATGCGGGCCAGCGGCCGCCTGCCGAGCGCGGCGGCCCGCTCCTCGGTGGACACGACGAGCGCAGCGGCGCCGTCGTTGATTCCCGACGCATTGCCCGCGGTGACCGTCCCCTCCTTCGCGAACGCCGGCCTCAGGGCCGCCAGCGTTTCAGCGGTCGTGCCGGCGCGCGGATATTCGTCCGTGTCCAGGCGGATCGCCGGCCCCTTCTTCTGCGGGATCTCGACGGCCACGATCTCGGCGGTGAACGCACCGCCGCTGATCGCCTGCCGGGCGCGACGCTGGCTCTCTGCGGCGAAGGCGTCCTGGTCCGTCCGTGCCACGTCGAAGCGCTTCACGATCTCTTCGGCGGTGTTGCCCATGTGACAGCCCTTGATCGCGCACGTCAGCCCTTCGGCAACCAGCGAGTCGATCAGCTCGCCATTGCCCATTCTGTAGCCCCAGCGTGCGCCGCGCATGATGTAGGGAGCGTTGCTCATCGACTCGGTGCCGCCGGCGAGGATCAGATCCACGTATCCGGCCTTGACGGCCTCGACCGCGTGCACCACGGCCTGGAGCCCCGAACCGCAGACGCGGTTGATGGTCTCAGCCGGCACTTCCACCGGCACGCCGGCCTTGAGGGCGGCCTGCCGGGCCACGTTCATGCCGGCGCCCCCCTGCAGCACGCAGCCCAGGATGACGTCACCGAGGTCGGCGGCGTCGATGCCGGCGCGCGCAATGGCCTCGCGGATCACGATGGCGCCAAGGTCGGCGGCCGAGAGGTCTTTCAGTGTGCCCCCGAAGGCGCCGATCGGCGTTCGGCAGGCAGAGAGAATCACAGCGTTGGTCATATGAGCTCCGGACGATTCCTGTATTGTTCGAGCGCTTCGGGATTCGCGAGCGCCTCGCGGTTCTTCACGTCGCGGCCGTGGACGACGTCGCGAACGGCCAGTTCGACGACCTTGCCGCTCTTCGTCCGCGGCACGTCGGTGATCTGCAGGATCTTTGCCGGCACGTGGCGCGGCGAGGTGTGCTCGCGGATGCGGCGGCGGATGCGATCCTGCAGCCCGCCGGTCAGCGCCGCGCCGTCCCTGAGCTTCACGAAGAGCACGATGCGCTCGTCGCCGTCCCACTGCTGGCCGATCACGACGCTTTCCACGATCTCATCGAGCTGTTCGACCTGGCGGTAGATCTCCGCGGTGCCGATGCGGACGCCGCCGGGGTTCAGGACGGCGTCGGAGCGGCCGTAAATGATCACGCCGCCGTGTTCCGTCAGCTCGACCCAGTCGCCATGGCGCCAGACGCCGGGGTATGTGTCGAAATAGGCCGCGTGGTACTTGCGGCCGTCGGGGTCGTTCCAGAAGCCCACCGGCATCGATGGAAACGGCATCGTGCAGACGAGCTCTCCTTTCTCGCCGACGACCGCGCGGCCGTCCTCGTCGAAGACCTCGACCTTCATGCCGAGCGCGCGGCACTGAATCTCGCCGCGCCACACCGGTCCGATCGGATTGCCGCCGACGAAACAGCTCACGATGTCGGTGCCGCCTGAGATCGAGGCCAGGTGAAGGTCTGTCTTGATCCGCGCATACACGAAGTCGAAGCTCTCGGGCGCGAGCGGCGACCCCGTCGAGGTCATCGTCCTCACGCTCGCGAGCGCGTGCGTGTCGATCGGCGCCAGCCCCGCCTTGTTGACGGCGTCGATGAATTTCGCCGACGTCCCGAAGAGCGTCATCGAGGTCTCGTCGGCGAAGTCGAAGAGCACCCGGCCGTCGGGGTGAAACGGGGAGCCGTCGTACAACAACAGCGTGGCCTCGGAGGCCAGCGCCGTCACGAGCCAGTTCCACATCATCCAGCCGCACGTCGTGAAATAGAAAACACGGTCTCCGGGCTGGACGTCACAGTGGAGCTGATGTTCCTTGAGGTGCTGGATCAGCGTGCCGCCGGCCCCATGGACGATGCACTTCGGAATGCCGGTGGTGCCGGACGAATAGAGGATGTACAGCGGATGGTTGAACGGCAGGGGCGCGAAGTCCAGCGTCGTCGACTGTCCTTCGATGAAGTGGTCCCAGGTCACCGCGTCCCGGATGCCATCGAGCGAGGGCTCGGCTTCGACATACGGCACGATGACGACCTTTTCGACCGTCGGCAGCTGCGCGAGGGCGGCGGCGATCCTCGGGCGGGTGTCATGGGTCTTGCCGCCGTAGAAGTAGCCGTCGGCGGCAATGAGGACGCGGGGTTCGATCTGTCCGAAGCGGTCGAGCAGTCCCTGCACCCCGAAGTCCGGTGAGCACGACGACCACACGGCCCCGATCGAGGCGGCGGCGAGCGCGCCGATGATCGCCTCCGGCATGTTGGGGATGTAGGCCGCGACGCGGTCGCCGGGGCCGATGCCCGCCGCGCGCAGCGCCGACGCGACGCGTCCGACCTCGTCGCGCAGCTCGTCGTGGCTGAGCGTCCGTCTGCGCTGGTTTTCGCCGTTGAAGATGATCGCCGGCCCGCTCCCCCGCTGCCGCAGCACGTTCTCCGCAAAGTTCAGGCGCGCATCGGGGAAGAATTCCGCGCCCGGCATCCGCTCGAGGTGGATGGCCGCGCGCTCGCCGGGCGTGCCGATGATGCCGCAGAAGTCCCAGACCGACCGCCAGAAATCCTGCGGCCGTGTGATGGAGAACGCGTAGAGCGCGTCGTAGTCGGCCGCCTGCACTGTCCACTGCCGCTCGACGTGCCGCATGAAGTGCGTGAGCCGCGCGCGGGCGATACGCTCGGGAGAGGGAGACCACAGAGGGGGCATCTGCTTTCGAATTATATCGAGCTGACCCCACGAGGCTCCGCCCCCTCCAGGGCAGCCCGCCACCGCGCCGCCCGCTCGAAGGTGGCGGTCAGCGAGGCGGCGTTGTCGGACCGCAGGGTCTCGAGTGCTTCGATGAGCGCGTCAATGGCGGGACCGATGTGGGCCTGGTTGGTACTCGCTATGTCCCGCCAGATCGCCGGCGGGCTGCTCGCGAGGCGGGTGCTGTCGCGCAAGCCTGATCCGGCGAGCGCCAGCCCCTCCGCGCCCACAGCCGTCCCCACGACATCCATCAGCGCGCTGACGACGAGCTGCGGCAGGTGACTGACGTAGGCAAAGAGGCGATCGTGCTCGGCGGCGTCCAGCGTGTACGGGCGGGCGCCGAGGCTGCTGACGAACGCCCGCAGGCGCTCCAGGTCACCGGGATCACTACCGGCCGCGGGCGTCAGGACCCACGGACGGCCGGCGAAGAGGTCCGCGCGCGCCGCCGCCAGGCCCGACGCGGCCGCTCCGGCGATCGGGTGTCCACCAATGAAGCGCAGGCCGGAGGCGGCCGATACGATCGCGGCCTTCGTGCTCCCGGTATCCGTGATGAGGGTGGCGGGCGTGACAATCGGTCGCAGCGCGCCGAGGAGGCCGACGATCTCCCCGATCGGCGCCGACAGCACGATGAGGTCGGCGTTCGCCGCCGCAGTCAGGGCGTCACCGCGGTCGAGGACGATCAGCTCGAGGCCGGGAAGGCGCTCGCGCGCCGCGCGCTCGATCGAACCGCCGATGAGCCCGCGGCCGACGATCGCGACCCGTCGCACGCCCTAGCGGCTCCAGCCGCGGCGCGCCACCGGCTCGAGGCAGATGCTGCGGCCGATGGCCGGCGCGATGATCCGCAGCTCCGCCATCAGGCGGTCGAACTGCGCCGGGAACATCGACTGCGCCCCGTCACTCATCGCGTGATCCGGATCACAGTGCACCTCGATGATCAGGCCGTCCGCGCCGGCCGCCACCGCCGCACGCGCCATCGAGGCAACCTTGTCCCGCCGTCCGGTGCCATGACTCGGGTCCACGATGATCGGCAGATGGCTCAACTGCTGGACGACCGGGATGGCGGAAATATCCAGCGTGTTGCGGGTGTAGCTCTCGAACGTCCGGATGCCGCGCTCGCAGAGCGTCACGTTCATGTTGCCGCCGGCCAGGATGTACTCGGCCGAGAGCAGCCACTCCTCGATCGTCGCCGAGATCCCGCGCTTCAGCATCACCGGCGCTTTCGACTTGCCCAGCTCGCGCAGCAGCGTGTAGTTCTGCATGTTCCGCGCGCCGACCTGCAGGATGTCCGCGTACTTCTCGATCGTCTCGATCTGGCTGATGTCCATGACCTCGGAGATCAGCTTGAGGTGGTGACGGTCTGCCGCGCCGCGGAGCATCCGCAGGCCCTCCTCGCCGAGGCCCTGGAAGCTGTACGGCGAACTGCGCGGTTTGTACGCACCCCCCCGCAGGATTTTGGCGCCCGCCCGCTTGACCGCGGCCGCCGCCGCGTCCACCTGTTCCGGCGTTTCAGCCGAGCACGGTCCGGCCATCACGATGACTTCATCCCCGCCGATGCGGACGTCGCCGACGCTGATGACCGTGTTCTCGGGTTTGAAGCTGCGGCTCGCGAGCTTGTACGGCTCGGTGATGCGCAGCACTTCCTGGACGCCATCGAGCAGTTCGATGAGCCGCGGATCCGCCGTTTTGCCGCCGACCGCCCCGATCACCGTGCGCAGGGCGCCGGTGGACCGGTGGATGTCGAACCCCATTTCAACCAGCTGGGCGATGACGCGCTCGACCTGCTCGCCGGTCGCGCGTTCCTGCATGACGATAACCATAAGAAGCAATGCTGCTTTCGGAGTGCCGGATGCTCACTCTCTATTCTAAGTCCGCCAGTCGCTCCAGGCGTCTGGCCTCGTCGATGATCCGTTCGAACAGGCGCTTCACGGCCTCGTCGTCCAGCGGACCGCCGTTGATGTGCTGCACGTGGTGCAGGACGTCCGATTCCCGCGCCGGCTGGTAGAGGTCCAGCCCGGCGGCTTTCTTGGCCTGGCCGATCGCCAGGGCGCACTCGGCCCGGGCATTGAGCAACGCGACGAGGTCGGTGTCGATCTCGTCGATCCGCCGGCGCAGCTCGTCGATCGACATCACAGGGCGCTTTTCAGCCATCGCACATACTCGCGCACCGCCTCTCCGGCCCCGTTCCGGCCGTGCTTCGCGATCACGTTCACGATTGCGCTCCCGACGACGGCGGCGTCGGCGTGGCGGCAGGCTTCAGCCACGTGCTCCGGGCGGGAGATCCCGAAACCGAGCGCCACCGGGAGGGTCGCGTGCCGCCGGATGCGTGCGACCAGCGCGCCGGCGTCGCCGGCCATCTCGTCGCGCGCGCCCGTGACACCGAGCCGGGAGATCACATACAGAAATCCCGCGCCGAGCGCGGATGCCCGACGGATCCGCTCGTCGCTGGTGGTCGGGCTGATGAGGAAGATCGGGTCCAGTCCGGCGTCCACGAGCGGTCCGCGCAGCGGTTCAGCCTCCTCCACCGGATAGTCGAGAATCAGCACGCCGTCCACGCCGGCGTCGCTCGCGGCCTGCGCGAAGGCCTGCGGATCCATCCGGACGACCGGATTGGCATACGTGAAGAGCACGATCGGCGTCGCGACCTGCTGTCGCACGGCCTTCACGAGCGCGAGCGCGCCGCGCAGCGTCATGCCGGCCGCCAGGGCACGTTCGCTGGCGCGCTGAATCACCGGACCGTCGGCGAGCGGATCCGAGAACGGCACGCCGACCTCGATGACGTCGGCGCCCCCGTCGGCCAGAGCGATGAGGATTTCCTGCGACGTCTCGGCGTCAGGGTCACCGGCCGTCACATACGCCACGAGTCCGCCGCGGCCAGCCTTCCGCAGCTCGTCGAACGTGGTGGCCAGACGTCCCATCAGCCGCGTCCCTCCAGCACTTTCTGGACGGTCTGGACGTCCTTGTCGCCGCGGCCGGAGAGGTTGACGATCAGCACGGCGCCGGCACCGAGTTCCGGCGCCAGCCGGCACGCGTGGGCCACGGCGTGCGACGACTCCAGCGCCGGCAGGATCCCCTCCTCGCGGCCCAGACGCTCGAACGCCGCCAGCGCGTCCTCGTCATCGATCCAGGTGTATTCCGCTCGTCCGGATTCGTGAAGCGAAGCGTGTTCGGGGCCGATCGCGGCGTAGTCGAGGCCGGCAGAGATGGAATGCGTCAATTCGATGTTGCCGTCGTCGTCCTGCAGGACGTAGCTGCGCGTGCCTTGAAGGACACCGGCCGCTCCGCCGGCGAAACGCGCCGCATGCTGGCCCGGGCGGATGCCGCGTCCGCCGGCCTCGACGCCGATCAGGCGGACCGACGCGTCGTCGATGAACGCGTCGAAGATCCCCATCGCGTTGCTGCCGCCGCCGATGCAGGCCACCACGGCCTCCGGCAGTCGTCCAGTGGCGTCGAGGATCTGGGCGCGCGCTTCCTGCCCGATGACCGACTGGAACTCGCGCACCATGAGGGGATACGGGTGCGGTCCGAGCACCGACCCCAGGAGGTAGTACGTGTCGGCGACATGGGTGACCCAGTCACGCATGGCCTCGTTGATCGCGTCCTTGAGCGTGCGGCTGCCGGCGTCCACCGGGCGCACGGTCGCGCCGAGCAGGCGCATGCGGAAGACGTTGAGCGCCTGCCGCTCCATGTCCTCGACGCCCATATAGACGTGACACTCGAGCCCGAGCAACGCGCAGACGGTCGCGGTCGCGACCCCGTGCTGCCCGGCGCCGGTCTCGGCGACGATGCGGCGCTTGCCCATGCGCTGCGCCAGCAGGGCCTGGCCGAGCGCGTTGTTGATCTTGTGAGCGCCGGTGTGCGCGAGATCCTCCCGCTTCAGGAAGATGCGCGCGCCGCCGAGGGCGGTGGAGAGCCGGCGCGCCTCGTAGAGCGGCGTCGCGCGGCCGACGTAGTCGCGCAGCAGCCGCACCAGCTCGTCGCGGAAGGCTGGATCGCGGCGCGCCTCGAAGTAGGCGCGTTCGAGCTCCTGTACCGGCGCGACGAGCGTCTCGGGGACGAAGCGCCCTCCGTAGGCGCCGAAGTAGCCGCGCGCATCGGGATCCCGCCTGCCGAACGACGGCGCGGCGTCAATCGTCATCGGCCTCCTCCTCTCGATCGAGTGCGGCGAAGAGCGCGCGCAGCTTCGCGGGATCCTTGATCCCCGGTGCCGATTCCACCCCCGATGAGATATCGACGGCATGGGGATTCACGCGGGCGATGGCCTCGCGGATGTTCCCGGCGTGCAAGCCCCCCGACAGGAAGATCGGGCGGCGCCAGGCGACCGCGGCGGCGGCCGACCAGTCGATCGTTTCACCGGTTCCCCCGCGCCTGACCGGATCGTGGGCATCGAGCAGCACCGTGATCGACCGCGGAATGTCCATGACCGCCTCGAGCGAGAAGTCGGTGGCGACCGGCACCGCCTTGATGACAGGCCGGGGCAGTGTCGCCGCGAACGCCAGCGTCTCCTCACCGTGAAGCTGCAGGGCGGTCAGCCCCACCTGTTCGGCCGCGTTCCACACGAAATTGCGTGTCTGGTCCACGAAGACCCCGATGAAGGCCACGCGCGGCGGCAGCGCTTCGACGATCTCGGCCGCGCGCGACGGAGGAATGTACCGCGGGCTCGAGGGCCAGAAGACGAACCCGATGGCGGAGGCCCCGAGCTCCACCGCCAGCTGTGCATCGTCGAGCCGCGTGATGCCGCAGATCTTCACGAGGGTCATGGCGCGCGCAGCGCCTCCAGCGCGGCGCCGGGATCGGGCTGTGTGATGAGACGCTCGCCGATCAGGAACGCGTCGTAGCCGAGGGCCGTCAAGCGGCGGATGTCGTCGGCCGTGCGGATGCCGCTTTCGGCCACCGAGACGATGGCGTCCGGGATGGCGGCTGCCAGCGTGACGACCACGTCGAGATCCACCTCCAGCGTCCGCAGATTTCTGCGGTTCACGCCGATGACCTCCGCGCCGGCCGCCAGGGCGCGATCGAGCTCCGCCCGGCTGTGGACCTCGACGAGCGCGGCCAGCCCAAGGGAGACGGCACACTGGCGCAGACGCCGCAGCTCGCCATCGGAGAGCGCCGCCGCAATCAGCAGCACGGCGTCGGCGCCGAGCACGGCGGATTCGTGCACCTGGTACTCCGTCACGATGAAGTCCTTGCGCAGCAGGGGTGTCGGGACGGCGGCTCTCACAGCGGCCAGGTGCGCAGGTTCACCGTCGAAGAACGTCGGCTCGGTGAGGACCGAGATCGCGGCGGCGCCCGCCGCGGCGTATGCGCGCGCGTGCGCGACAGGGCGGTACTGCTGGCGCAGGATGCCGCGCGACGGCGACCGCCGCTTGCACTCGGCGATGATGCGCGGGGCGGCGCTCGTCCGCAGGGCCGCCGCGAACGCGTCCCCGCGCGGCGTGTAGGTCTGTTCTTCGACGAGCCGCTCGATCGGGCACAGGACGGCGCGGTCCGCCACGGCGGCACGCGCCGCCGCGACGATCGCACCCAGCAGGTCGGGCGTCGAAGCGGTCGCCGTCATGAGCCGGTGCCCCCGGCGTTCGACACCGCCACCAGGCGATCGAGGACCCCGGCCGCCGCGCCGCTGTCAATGGCCGCCGCGGCGCGCGCGATGCCCTCGGGTACCGTCGCCACGGTCCCCGCAATGAACAGCGAGACCGCGGCGTTCAGCAGCACGATGTCGCGCGGCGCGCCCCGCTCACCCGAGAGAATGCGCTGCGCGATGACGGCGTTCTCGGCCGCATCCCCGCCCTTCAACGCGTCGGGCGCCGCCTTGGGCAACTGGAAATCCGCGGGATGCACGTAGAACGTGTTGACCGACCCGGCGCGGCATTCCGACACCTTCGTGTAGCCGGTCGTCGAGATCTCGTCGAGGCCGTCGGCGCCGTGCACGACCCAGGCGCGTTCCGAGCCCAGGAGCGCCAGCGACCGGGCCACGAGCTCCGTCAGCTCAGGGCGCGGCACTCCGACGAGCTGTCGCGACGCCCCGGCGGGGTTGGTCAAGGGGCCCAACAGGTTGAACGCCGTCCGGATCCCGAGCTCGCGGCGCGTGGCGGCGGCGTGGCGCATGGACGGATGGAACGTCGGCGCAAAGAAGAAGGCCAGGCCGGCCTCGTCCAGGCAGCGCTCGACAATGTCGGGGGGCGCCGTGATCTTCACGCCCAGCGCCTCGAACAGATCGGCGCTGCCGCAGCGGCTCGAGACGGATCGGTTGCCGTGTTTGGCGACCCGCACGCCGCACGCGGCGAGCACGAGCGCGGCGACGGTCGAGACGTTGAACGTGTGCGCGCTGTCGCCGCCCGTGCCGCACGTATCGAACGCCGGGGCGAACGCGCGCGACAGCTTCGTGGCGCGCGCCCGCATCGTCCGGGCGAGCCCGACGATCTCGGCCGGCCGCTCGCCTTTCATCCGCAGGGCGACGAGCAGGCCGGCGATCTGCGCCGGCTGCGCGCGGCCTTCCATGATCTCCCCCATCGCCGCCGCGGCTTCGTCGGTCGTGAGGTCCTCTCGGCGGTGCAGCTTTTCGAGTAGCGGGGCGAACATCAGAGCTCCAGGAAATTGCGCAGCAGCTGGTGCCCTTCCGTCGTGAGCACCGACTCGGGATGGAACTGGACGCCGTGGATCGGCAGGCGGCGATGCCGCAGCCCCATCAGCGTGCCGTCGTCGGCGTGCGCGCTGGCTTCGAGATCCGGCGGCAGCGGATCGGCGACGATGAGGGAGTGATAGCGGGCTGCTGTAAACGGCTGCGAGATTCCCTTGAACACGCCTTTGCCGTCGTGCCCGACCGACGACACCTTCCCGTGCATGAGACTCGTCGCGCGGACGACCTCGCCGCCAAACGCCATGCCGATAGCCTGATGGCCGAGACAGACGCCCAGGACCGGCGTGGTCGGGCCGAAGCGCCGAATGAGGTCGATCGAGATGCCCGCCTGCTCGGGACGCCCGGGCCCCGGGGAGATCACGATCCGCTCGGGATGCAGCGCCGCGACCTCGTCGAGCGTCAGCTCGTCGTTTCGCTTGACGAGCGGCGGCGCACCGAGCTCGCCGAAATACTGGGCGAGGTTCCAGGTGAACGAATCGTAGTTGTCGATCAGCAGGAGCACGGCGGCACCTCAGAGCCCGGCTTCGGCCATCGTGAGCGCCTGCAGCAGGGCGCGCGCCTTGTCGCAGGTCTCGTCGTACTCGCCCGCGGGGTTCGAGTCGGCGACGATGCCCGCCCCGGCCTGGATCCGCGCGCGCCCGTCGCGGATCGTGATCGTCCGGATCGCGATGCAGAAATCCAGGTTGCCGGCAAAGTCGATGTAGCCCACCGCCCCGGCGTAGATGTCGCGCCGGGTGGGCTCGAGCGCGGCGAGGATCTGCATCGCGCGGATCTTCGGCGCGCCGGAGACGGTGCCTGCCGGAAAGCAGGCGACCAGCGCGTCGAGGTGATCGTACTCCTCGGCCAGCGTGCTCTCGACCGTCGAGACGAGGTGCATGACGTGCGAGTAGCGCTCGAGCGTCATGTACTGCGGCACGCGCACCGAGCCGAAGTCGCTCACGCGCCCGAGATCGTTGCGCCCGAGGTCCACGAGCATGACATGCTCGGCCCGTTCCTTCTCGCTGCGCCTGAGTTCCTCGGCGAGGCGCAGGTCGTCTTCGTCGTTGCTGCCGCGGGGACGCGTGCCGGCGATCGGATGGGTCTCGACGCGCCGTCCTTCGACCCGGACGAGCATCTCCGGACTCGAGCCGACAATGGCGAGCCGGCCCATGCGGAGAAAATACATGTAGGGCGAGGGGTTCACGTGGCGCAGGGCCCGGTAGACGGTGAACGGATCGGCCGTCACGTCCGCCTCGAAGCGCTGCGAAAGGACGGCCTGGTAGATGTCCCCGGCGTTGATCCGTTCCTGGATCGCGCGCACGCCGCCCTCGAACTCCGCCTGCGTCAGGTTGGACCAGACGGCGGGCGCCGCGCCAATCGTCCGCTCCGGTTGCGAGAGGCCGCGCTCGAGCTCCCGTTCGAGGAAATCGATCTTCGCGCAGGCGAACTGGTAGAGCGCGCCGAGATCTTCGTCGGCCGTCACGCGCGCGTTGGCGATGATCAGGATGCGGTGCTTCACGTGATCGAACGCCAGCACCGTGTCGAACAGCATGAACCCGGCGTCATCTTCGGCGGCCGCGTCGCCCGACCAGCCGGCGTCGCGCCACGCCTCCTCGAGCGCCGGTTCGAAGACGGCCGCCGCGTCGTAGCCGACGAAGCCCACGGCGCCCCCCGTAAAGCGCGGCAGGCCCGGCACGAACGGCGCGCGGAATTCGGTCATCAGCCGGCGCATCACGGAGACGAAGGGCTCGTCGAGCTCACTCGTGACGCCGGACCGGTCGATGACGCTGCGGCTGCCCCGGGCCCGCAGCACGAGAAACGGGTCCTTGCCGAGGAACGAGTACCGCGCGACCTGTTCACCCCCTTCGACCGACTCGAACAGGAAGGCGTAGTCGGAGTGTTCCGCGATCTTGATGAAGGCCGAGACCGGCGTCAGCAGGTCGGCCATGATTTCCCGGACCACCGGCACGAAGGTGCCGCGACGGGAAAGATCCACGAACTCTTCGAACGACGTCTGTTTCACGCGCGCACTCCTGTTTGCAATCCCCGGGCGGTGTCGACGGCGGCCCGGAACAACCCCGGAGGGGGCGCCTCGCCCGTCCAGAGCTCGAATTGCCGCTCCGCCTGGCCGATGAGCATCTCGATCCCGCCGATCGTCCAGCAGCCCGCCTCGCGCGCCTGCGCGATCAGCGGCGTCACTTCCGGCGAGTACGTCAGGTCGAAGACGATCTCGCCGTCGAGTCGCATCCCCGCCATGGGGTTCACGTCACCGGCCTGACGGCCGCTGCTGGTGGCGTTCACGAGGACGTCCCACGTCCCCGGTCGTGGCGGGAAGGGGCCTGCGAGTACGCGGAGCTGCGCGGCCACGTCTCTGGCCTGATCCGCGCGCCGCGCGCAGATGCGGACGCGTGCGCCTTCCCCTTTCAGCGCCACCGCCACCGCGCGCGCGGCGCCGCCGGCACCGAGCACGGCGGCGCGGGTGCCGCGGAGCGCCATCCGCCCTTTGAGCGGCGTCACGAATCCGGCAAGGTCGGTGTTCGTCCCGATCCAGCGCCCATCCCGGATGATCAGCGTATTGATGGCGCCGACGCGGGTCGAGAGCGGATCGCATTCGTCCACCCGTTTCAGCATGTCCACCTTCAGCGGGGCCGTGATCGAGGCCCCGCGCAGGCCCATGGCGCGGGCGAAGGTGACGAAGTCGTCGGCGTCCCTCGCCTCGAGCGCGAGGTAGGCCGCGTTGAGTCCCGCGTGCGCGAACCCGGCGTTGTGCATCGCCGGCGACAGGGACTGCGAGACGGGAGCGCCGACCACACCGTAGAGATCCGCATCAGGCGAGATTCGCCGGAACCTGAATTCCTCGAGCAGACGATCTGCAGGGAGCTGCCCGGGCGCGACGGCCTCCCCGGCATACGTCCATCGGTTGCGCAGCCGGGCGGCGAGCACGCGGGTATGCGTGCCGCGCGGTCCCATGGCGATCAGCACGTGCCCCTGCCGGCCGCCTTCCTGCCCGGCGCGAAGGCCGAGCTCGTAGAGCGGCAGCGTCTCGGCCAGCGAGTCCACCTCCACGGCCAGCTTGACGACGTCCGCGCCGGTGGACCGGAGTGCGCGCATCTGGCCGTCCAGATCGCCGGAGCGCGGGCCGAACTGGTGCATCGACACGACGACACCGCGGCCGCGCCGAAGGCGCAGAAGGTCCCCCGCGAATCCGGCCCGCAGCTCGACGTCCACGTACTCCGCCCCGGCGTCCATCGCCCCGACCAGCACCCGTCGGCGCTCCTCCTCGGATCCGTCGAAGCCGCCGCCTTCCCACCGGGGACGGCAGGTCACGATCACAGGCCGCAGCCGTCCTTCGAGCGCGGCAGCCGGGTCGGGATCCGCGACGCCGTCCAGGCGGACCTCGATGATGTCGGCGCCGGCCGCGGCGTCCCGCGCACGCCGCACCTCCTCCATCGTCCGTCCCGTGACCGTCGCGCAGAGTTGAGTCATCGTTCTCAGGCAGCCCATCAGGCAGCCGATCCGGCAGCCGATCCGGCAGCCCATAAAGGGCTGCGCTACACGTCAAAATAAAAAAACCTCCTCAGCCGCAGGGCTGGGAGGCTTGGATCCGGCGCCGTCGTGTCGTTAGACGGCTAACAGTTCGCACCCCCAGCACAGACGTGCCACCACCAATAGGACTGGTCATAGCGGCTCGACCGGCTGAGGACGTTCTGCGTCAAAACGTTTGTGACCTTAACAGAGGCGCCGAGGAACTGCAAGTGGGTCAGATCTTGATTCTTGCGCGATTGTCCTCATCGCACGACTGTCCCCGGTGGCGGACAATCGCGCAAGAATCAACTTCTGACCCCGGAATTCGTGGCTCTGCCGTGGCTTTTGCCTTGATTCCAGAGCCGATGATCCTTATAACTAGATGATTCCATTATGACTTACAGAACTGCCGCCGCGGCGCTGCTGCTCGCCGCCCTGCCCCTTGTCTCGCTCGACGTCTCGGCCCGGCAGGCCCGGGCCCGGTTGATGCCCGTGGCCGAGGTCAAGCCGGGCATGGTCGGTGTCGGCCGCACGGTCTTCGAGGGAAGCGAGCTGAGCGAATTCACGGTGCACATCATCGGCGTGCTCCGGAACATCCAGGGGCCCAAACGCGATCTGATCCTGGCGAGGCTGGAAGGCGGTCCGCTCGCGAAGACGGGCGTGGCGGCTGGCATGAGCGGAAGCCCGGTCTACGTGGACGGCCGGCTCATCGGTGCCGTGGCCTACTCGATCGGGAGTTTCCCCACCGAGGCCATTGCGGGCATCACGCCGATCGAGGAAATGACGGACGCGACGGCGGCCGCCGCGCGGCGCACGCATGAGGCCGCGCGAATCGAGCTGCCGATTACGCCGGAATCACTGGCGGCCGCCATGCGGCAGTCGTATCAGCGCCTCGCGCCGTTTGCCAGCCGCGCCGCCGACGTCCGCTCGCTCGGCCTGCCGGCGTCCGAAGGCGGGCAGCTCGGGACGATGCTCAGGCCGATCGCGACGCCGCTGTTGATGAGCGGCTTCGAGCCCGAGACGATGGCGCTCGTGACGTCGATGTTCGGCGGTGCCGGGTTCACCCCGATGGCCGGCGGCGCGGTCGGCGGCCGCGCGTCTGCCGCAGAGCGTGCGGCGATGACCGGGCCGTTGCGCGAAGGGGACGCCGTCGGCGTGTCTCTCGTCGGCGGTGACGTCGAGATGGGCGCCACCGGCACGATCACGCACATCGACGGCGACCGGGTCTACGCGTTCGGCCATCCCTTCTTCAACATGGGACCGGCCGCGCTGCCGATGACACGCGCCTATGTCTATGCGATGCTGCCGAGCCTGATGTCCTCGTTCAAGATCTCGACGCTGGGCGACGTGATCGGCACCATGCGGCAGGATCGCGCGACCGCCATCGCCGGCACGCTCGGGAAGGGGCCCGCGACGATTCCGATGACCGTGACGCTGAACTCCCGGCGCGGCGGCGAGGCGACGACCCGCACGTTCCGCTTCGACATCGGCGCCGACGAGACGTTCACGCCGCTGCTCTCCTACATCACGCTGTTCAACGCGCTCTCGGGTTATGAGCGGGGCTTCGGCGTCGCGACGTTCGCGCTGAAGGGACGCGTGAAGATCCGAGGCCACGCGGACGTGACGTTCGAGGACGTGTATGCCGGCGAGTCGCAGACGCTGGCCGCGGCGACGTCGGTCGGCGGACCGCTCGCCATGCTGATGTCGAACGACCGCGAGGCGGTGACGCTCGACGGGCTCGACTTCACCATCGACGCGAGCGAAACGCCGCTGATCGCGACGATCGAGCGTGTGTGGATCGACGAGCTCCGGCCGCGCGCCGGCCGCACCGTCCCGCTGAAGGTGCTCACGCGCAGCTATCGCGGCGAGGAGACGATCTCCACCGTGGACCTGATGATCCCCGCCAATACGACCGGCCCGCTGACCGTCACGGTGACCGACGGACGGCAGTTGAATGCGATCGAGCAGCGCGAGATGCGCCGCACGCTGCAGCCGCAGAGCGTCGCGCAGATGATCCGCGTCCTCAACGAGACGCGCCGGAACAATCGCATCTACGTCCGCGTCCTGACGGGGGCCGCCGGCGCCGTCGTGCATGGCGAGGCGTTGACGGCCCTCCCGCCGTCGGTGCTCTCCGTGCTCGAAGCCGACCGGAATGGGGGCAGCTTCAGCCCGATCCGCAGCGCCGCCGTCGGGGAATACGAGATCCCGATGAACGTCGCCGTGTCGGGCACGCGCACGCTGACCGTCGATGTCGAGACCCGGCCGGCCGCCGGGCGCTGACGTCTTTTCTGCTAAGTTCATCTGATGTTGAATCTTCGCGCCGCCGCGGCCGCCCTGGCGGTCGTGGCCGGCTTCTGGGTCGCGGTGTCGGCCGCCGCCCCGACGTTCTGGACCGTCGGCACGCAGGCCGATTTCCTCAAGGGGGACGTCCAGGACCTGTCGATCGACAGCGACGGCCGCATGTTCCTCGGGCCGCCAGCTTCCCTCGTCGCCGACACCTCGGCCCCGTTCCTCTGGACCCTGCACGCCGGCACTGACGGCACGCTGTGGACCGGGAGCGGCAACGAAGGCAAGCTGCTGCGGGTTGCCAAGGATGGCGCGGTGTCGACCTTGTTCGATGCGGCCGAGCTCGAGGTGCATGCCGTCGCGCCGGCGCCGGACGGCGGGCTGTACGTCGGCACCTCCCCCGACGGCCGCATCTATCACGTGTCGGCCGGCGGCACGTCGCGCACGTTCTTCGATCCGGACGACAAGTACATCTGGTCGCTGGCGACCGACCGCGCCGGCACCGTGTTCGCGGCCACCGGTGACAAAGGGGTCATCTACAAGATCACCCCCGACGGCAAGGGCGTCCCCTTCTATCGCACCAACGCGACCAACGTCATCAGCCTCGCCTTCACGCGGACCGGCGAGCTGCTCGCCGGCACCGAATCGCCCGGCCGCGTGTTCCGCATCGACGCCGCCGGCAAGGCGTTCGTCCTGCTCGACTCCCCGTACCGCGAGATCCACGCCCTGAAGGTGGCCGGCGACGGCACGATCTACGCCGCTGCGGTCAACGGCGTCGGCGGCGCCTCCGCGCCCCCCGAGCCGTCGGCGTCGGAACCGCCGCGTCCGCCGGTCGGCACCGTCTCGGCCGAGATCACCGGCGTCGCTGCCATCGAGAGCCCGATCACGGGCGCCGCGCCTCCCTCGCCGCCGCGCTCGAGCCGCCGGCCCGGGCGTGGCGCGATCTACAAGATCCAGCCCGATGGCCTGTGGGACCTGGTGTGGGACACCGGCGAGGATGCCCCCTTCGATCTCGTGATCGAGCCGGACGGCAGTCTGCTCGTCGGGACCGGGACCGAGGGGAAGATCTTCCGCATCGCCGGCGAGCCGGCCCGCGCCACCCTCCTCGCTCGTGCGGGCGCGCGGCAGGTCACCGCCCTCGTCCGCGAGACCTCGGGCCGCATCATCGGTGCCGCGAGCAATCCCGGAAAGCTGTTCGCGCTCTCCCCCGAACCGGCCCGGCGCGGCACCTACGAGTCGGAAGTGCGTGATGCCGGCACGGTGGCCACCTGGGGCGTGATCCGGTGGCGCGCCGCGCTCAACGGCGGCCGCATCGACGTCGCCACGCGCACCGGCAACACGTCATCACCCGATGAGACGTGGAGCCCCTGGTCGGCGCCGTACACGAACGCCGCCGGCGAGCAGATCTCGAGTCCGAACGCGCGATACCTGCAGTGGCGCCTGACCATGACCCGTGCGGGGAGCGCGAGCCCCGTGCTGACGTCGGTCACCGCGGCGTACCTGCCGCGGAACCTGCGGCCGGTGCTGGCGTCCATTACCGTCCACCCGCCCGGCACGGTGTTCCAGCGTCCCTTCTCGACGGGCGATCCGGAAATCGCGGGGCTCCAGGACACGACGGCCGACGGCCGGCAACCCAATGCGTCCGCGGAGCCGCGCCAGAGCGCCGCGCCGGCTCTCGGACGGCGGCTGTACCAGAAAGGCCTGCAGACCTTCGTCTGGAAAGCCGAGGATGGCAACGACGACCGGCTCCAGTTCGATGTGTCGTATCGCCGCGAGGGGGAAACCGCCTGGCGCGTGCTGCACCGCGGGGCCTGGGATCCCATCTTCGTGTGGGACACGACGTCGGTGCCGGACGGCACCTACCTGGTGAAGATCACCGCGAGCGACGCGCCGTCGAATGCTCCGGGCAACGCGCTCACGGGCGAGCTCGAAAGCGCGAGCTTCGATATCGACAACACGCCACCGCGCGTGGAGATCCAGCCGCCGGCGCGCAGCGGCGCGCGCACGAGCATCACCTTCACCGTCCGCGACGAGCAGTCCGCGGTCCACCGCGTGGAGTATTCCCTCGACGCCAGCCGCTGGCGCCTGGTGCACCCGAAAGACGGCATCCCGGACTCCCGCCGCGAGGATTTCGAGGTGCTGCTGGATGAGGGGGACGCCGCGCGGAGCGTCATCATTCGCGTGACTGACGCGATGAACAATGTCGCAACGGCGGTCGCGGAGATCAAAAAGAACTGACGCTGGAAGTGCGGGAGGTTGAGGCACTCTCAGCGAAGCGCCCGCACCTTCAGTGAAGCGCCCGCACCCTCAGGCGCAGCCGCCCGCACCCTCAGCGTAAGTTCCCTACGTCTTGCCTGGTTTCACCGTGGTGTTGGCGAGGAGCCACACCAGGTTCACGGCGACGGGGGCGCCGCCGTACTGAGCCGGCTCGAGCCGTCCGCGGGAGAGCGCGTCCACGATGTCCTGGATCTCCTGCGCGCCGACGTCCCCGCCCAGCATCTGGATGCCTTCGACGCGGCCTTCCTTCGTCACCCGCGCCGAGAACGGCACGATGACGTCGTCACGCAGCGTGGAGCGCTCCAGCAGCGTCGCGTAGACAACGCCGTATTCGGGCACGGTCGGCACCAGTACCGGAGTGGGCCCGAGGTTGAGCCCGCGGCCGTCGAGCGACGCCGGATTCAGATCGGAGCCGGCTTCAGCCCCCATCATCGCGAACATCGCGGCCAGCGAGTCGCTGCGGCCAGGCGCCGAGTGCACGATGCTCAGGATCGATCCCGCGAGTACCAGTGTGGCGGCCGCCGACGCCAGTCCGATCCACACCAGGTGCACATCGTCGATCACGCGCTGCGCGCGCGCGGCGAACGACGCGTGCTGTTCGGCGCGCATGCGGCTGATGACGCCCGGCTGGAGGCCGGTCCAGTCATCGGCGGGACCCGGCGCCGCGGCCAGGCGCAGGCCGTCGCCGACGGCGCGGATCTCACGCAGTTCCCGGGCGCAGGGGGGACAGGACCCCACATGGTGTTCGATGGCGATCAATTCGCGAACGGGCAGTTCCCGATCGCAAAACGCGTTGAGGCGCCGCCGAACCGACGAACAGGTCATCAGTGTCATGCGTCCCTCAGCTGGCCGCGAAGCGCCTCGCGCGCGCGCGCCAGTCGTGATTTCACGGTGCCCACGGCGATCCCCAGCGAGAAGCCGATCTCTTCGTAGCTGAGACCGTCGATCTCGCGCAGCACGAGCGCGGTCTTCTGATCGAATGGCAGATGATCGAGTGCGGCGCTGATCCGTTCGGCCAGCTGCTTCTGCCCCAGCACACGGTCGGGCGACCCGCCGTTGCCGGCTTCGGGCAGCTCCCCGTGCTCGAGAATGTGCTGATCGAGCGACACCTGCTGGGCCTTGTGCCGCCGCCGCCACCACCGCTGACGGTTCCGCGCCTGGTTGACGACGATGCGATAGATCCAGGTGCGCAGCTGCGAGGCGCCGCGGAAGGTGTGAATGGTGCGAAACACCCGCAGAAACACCTCCTGCGAGAGATCGAGCGCTTCGTTGTGGTCGCCGAGCAGGTTCAGGGAGAGCTGGTAGACCATCCGCTGATGCTCGCTGACCAGTTCCGCGCACGCGTCCTCGTCGCGCGCGGCACAGCGCTGGATGAGCGCCGCCTCACGGCCACCGACCTCCGTCCAGGTAATGGAGGGAATTGGCTTCACGGATAAACCTTCAGCCATGTTACCACCCGAAGCGGCCCGGGGCCGCGCTGCCCTTCCTACTTAGAAACCGGGAAGTGGTAAAGGTTCCACCCGGAAATGCTAGGATTTTGAGCGTGAAACGGTTGTTCGCCCTCGGATTGCTGGCGGCGCTGGCCGCCGGCCTCGCGTATGGCCTCGCGGTCACGCGCCGGGAGGCCTCGTACCGGGAGTTCATCGAGCGCGGCGATGCCGCCCTGGCCCGTGACGACACCTACGCGGCCATCGAGGCCTTCAGCGTCGCGATCGACAAGAATCCCGATTCGATGGCCGCCCACCTGAAACGGGGTGAGGCCTACCGCCGGCGCAATCAGTTCGACGAGGCGCTCCGCGACCTCCGGCAGGCCGCGGAGCTGGATCCCCTCGCCACCCATCCGCGCGAACTACTCGGGGACGTCCATTACGCCCGGGCGCTCACCGACGGGTCGTGGGCGCCCCCCCTCTTTCTTCGGGCGGTCGAGCGGTACCGGGAATACGTGGAGTTGGACGACCGGTCGGCGCGCGCGCAGTACAAGCTCGGCCTGGCGTCCTACCGCGCCGGACAATTGCCGGCCGCGATCCCCGCGCTGCGGCAGGCGATTCACCTCGATCCACGGTTCGCCGAAGCGCACTACGCGCTGGGTGTCTGCCTTCGCGCGGATCAGCGGACCGACGAGGCGATCGCGTCGCTCGAGCGGGCGGTGTCACTGGCGCCGATGCTGCTGCCGGCGCGGGAGGAACTGGCCGATTTCTACGCGGCGCTCGGCCGGCACGAGGCGCGCCTCACCCATCTCGAAGCGCTGGTGGCGCTGCAGCCTGGCGCCGCGCGCGAGCGGGCGCTCGGGCTGGGCTATGCCCGGGCCGGACAGCTGGATCGGGCCGTGGGCCAGTTGAGCCACGCCGTCCAGCGATACCCGGATGACCGGGATACCTACGTCGCGGTCGGACGCGTCTGGCTCGAACGCGCCGCCCGTGGAGGCCGGGTCGAGCTCGGCAAGGCGCTCGAAGCCCTGCAAGGCGCCGTCGGGAGCGACAGCAACAGCGAGGCGCTCACGCTGTTTGGGCGCGCGCTGCTGCTCGCTGGCGACCTGCCCCGCGCGCAGGAGGTGCTGGAGCGGGCGGCCGCGCAGTTCCCCGTGGATCCGGAGGCGTTCCGGGTGCTCTCGGAAGCCGCCGAGCGCCGCGGGCAGCTGCAGGTCGCCCAGCGCGCCCTGCTCGACTATGCCGCGCTCGTGCGCACGGAGACGCTCAGTGCATCGATCCTCGCGCGGGTCGGCGAAGCGCACATGCGCCGCGGCGACATGGAGAGCGCGCGGCGTTCGATCGAAGGAGCGCTTGCGAAGGACCCCACGAACCGGCTTGCGCTGGGGTTGAAGGGGCGCTTGCGGTAACACGACGAACAATTTCTCCCGTCACGCTGCACGGGCCGACGGCTCCTGTCGCGAAGCACACCAAGGCCACCAAGAACTCAAAGAAGAAAACCAAAAGAAGAAACCAATTTATTAGTGTTCTTCTTGGTGCTCTTCGTGGTCTTGGTGCCCTTGGTGACGGGCCCCGTCGGGGCGTGAGGCGTGACAGGGGTCAGCGCTGCATCTTCGGGTCGACGCGATCCCGCAATCCGTCCCCCAGGAAGTTGAAGCCGAGCACGAGCAGCGCGATCGCGCTGCCAGGAAAGATCGTCAGGTGCGGCGCATCGAAGAGGTGGGCGCGCCCGGCATCGAGCATCGTGCCCCAGCTCGGCGTCGGCGGCTGGACGCCCAGGCCCAGGAAACTCAGCGACGCCTCGGCGATGATCGCCCCCGCCATGCCGAGCGTCGCCTGCACGACCACTGACGGGAGGGCCGTGGGCAGTACGTGCCGCAGCACGATGCGGGGCGAGCCCGCGCCGAGCGCACGCGCCGCCTGCACGAACTCGAACTCCCGGGCGCGCAGCGCCTGGCCCCGCACGAGCCGGGCGTAGCCGACCCACCCGATCACCGAGAGCGCCAAAACGACGTTCACCAGACTGGGCCCCAGGACGGCCACCAGCGCGATAGCCAGCAGAATCCCCGGGAACGCCATCAGCACATCGATCACCCGGCTGATCACGTCGTCCACGCGCCCGCCGAAGTAGCCGGCGATCGAGCCGAAGAACATCCCGGCGAGCGACGACACGGAGACGACCGCGAGTCCGACGAGCAGTGAGATCCGCGCCCCCGCGGCGATCCGCGTGAGAATGTCACGCCCGAGCTCGTCGAGACCGAACGGATGCTGAAGGCTGGGCCCCTCCAGCCGGCGCGGGAGGTCCTGGTGCGATGGATCGTAGGGCGAGAGTGCGGGCCCGACAAGGGCGAGCGCGATCGCCAGCGCCACGATGACACCGCCGGCCTTGACCATCATTCGTAGCGGATCCGCGGATCGAGCAGCCCGTAGGTGAGGTCGGTGAGCAGGTTCATCACGACGTAGGTCACCGAGATGAACAGAATGCAGCCCTGCACGAGCGGATAGTCGCGGAAGTTGATCGCCTGGATCAGCAGGCGGCCGAGGCCCGGCCACGCGAAGATCGTCTCGGTGATGATCGTGCCGGTGAGGACGGCACCGAACTGCAGGCCGATGATCGTGACCACCGGAATCAGGCTGTTGCGGAACGCATGGCGCAGGACGGCGCGGGCGCCGGACAGCCCCCGCGCGCGGGCGGCCAGCACGTAGAGCTCCCGCAGCTCCTCGAGCAGGCTGGCGCGCGTCATGCGCGCCAGGATCGCCGAGAGCGCCGCGCCGAGCGTTACGGCCGGCAGCACCAGGTGGGCGAGCGACCCGGTGCCCGACACCGGCAGCCAGCCCAGGTACACCGCGAACAGGATCGCGAGGAGGGGCCCCAACCAGAAGTTCGGCATCGAGATGCCGGCGAGGGCGAGCGTCATGGCGGCGTGGTCCGGCGCGCGCCCCTGGAAGACCGCCGCGATGATCCCCAGCGGGATCGCGAAGAGGATCGCCACCGCCATGGCCGCCAGCGCCAGCTTCGCCGTGTTACCGAGCCGCGCCGTGATCTGCGTGGTGACCGGCGTGTTGTAGCGGAACGACGTGCCGAGGTCTCCCCGCACGAGCCCGCTGAGAAAGGCCGTGTACTGCGCAAGCAGCGGGCGGTCGAGGCCGAGCGAGGTGCGCAGGCGCTGCACCTCTTCCTGCGATGCCCCTTCCCCGAGCATCGCCTGCGCGGGATCGCCAGGCACCAGATGAATCAGCGCAAACACGAGCGTGGCGACCCCGAGCAGCACCGGGATGGTCAGCAGCAGCCGTCGGACCAGGTAACGGGCCATTCGCCCATGAGAATACCCCGCCCCTACGATATTCGCAGGCGCCGCATCATCTTCGACAGTCCCTGACGGCTCACGCCGATGGCCTCGGCCGCGCGGGCGCGCTGGCCGCCGGCGCCCGCCAGCGCCGCACGGATGAACCGGCGCTCGAACTCCTCGCGCGCGGCCTCGAAGGTACATGGCGTGCTGATCGCGGCCTGCGCCACGTGCCGCGGCAGCGCAGAGGGCCCGATCCGGCCCCGCCGCGGCGATTGCACCGCGATCCACGCGATGACGTTCTGCAGCTCGCGAACGTTCCCCGGCCAGTCGTACCGCGCGAGCGCCGCGAGCGCTTCCGCCGAGAGGGTCGCCTGCGACCCGACGCGCGCGGCGGCGTCACGCCAGAAGTGCGCCGCCAGCAGCGGCACGTCGGATGCGCGCTCCCGCAGGGGCGGTACGGCGATGCGCACGACGTCGAGGCGGAAGCGCAGATCGGTGCGGAACCGGCCCGCGTGCACTTCGTCGGCGAGATTCCGGTTCGTGGCCGCGACGACGCGGACGTCGACGTGGCGGGGCATGTTCTCGCCGACCCGGCGCACTTCCCCCTCCTGCAGCACGCGCAGCAGCTTTGCCTGGGCCCGGGGCGACAGCTCCCCCACTTCGTCGAGCAGCAGGGTGCCGCCGTCGGCTTCTTCGAAGAGTCCGGCCCGTTCGGTCGCGGCGCCGGTAAACGCGCCGCGCGTGTGACCAAAGAGCTCGGCCTCGACCAGGTCGTCGGTCAGCGCGGCGCAGTTGAGCGCGCAGAAGCGCCGGGTGCGTCGCGGCCCGAGGCGGTGCATGGCTCTCGCGACGAGCTCCTTGCCGCAGCCGCTCTCCCCTTCGACCAGTACCGGGAAAGGCGCGCGCGCCGCGCGCAGGACCGCCTCTCGCAGCGCGACGGCGGCGGCGCTCTCGCCGAGAAGGTCCGCCCAGGCGGCCGGAGGCTCGGGGACGCGGCGGTCGAGGATCGCCCGCACGTGCGGCGCGATCGAGAGCGCCGCGGCACGCAGCAGCACGGCCGTCCCTTCGAGATCGATCGCGGCCCCCGCCGTCCAGCGGCAGCCAAGCACGGCGATCACGTCCCCGCCGAACCGTACCGGCTCCGCGGCGTCCTGCGGCTCGCGGCGGCACTCCGGCGGGACCGCCTGCCCGCACGCCAGAGCCTGCCTGACGGCGCGCGGGACCCCCGGCCACGCCCGCCCTTCGAGGCTCAGCACACGCTCGTCGGCGGAGACAACCGCGACCGCGGCCGCCCCGAGGCGCGCCAGGACCTCGGCGGCCACGCGCCCGAGCGCCCCCTCGTCATCGGACGCTTTCTGCGACAGATCGAGCAGTGACTCGAGCTGCGCGACCGGTTCGAGTCTCAGGGCCGTGCCGGACCCGGGGGTTGCGAGCGCCTCGCGGACTCGCGCGGCCAGCAGCGGCGGCAGCCGAACACGGGCGAGCGCGCGCAGCGCGCGGGCGGGATCGCGCGTGACCGCGGACGGTTGCAGCAGCAGCGCCCGCGCCCGCATGAGGGGCAGATGCGCGGCTCGCGCCAGGCGATCCGTGCGTGTGAGCGACACGCGCGCGCCTTCGACGTCGCCTGCCAGCCTCAGGGCCTCGGCAAGCGCGAGCTCCGCAGACGCGAGCGTCGCCGAATCGGCGGCCGTACCGGCCAGCGACTGCGCTTCGCGGGCCAGCGTCACGGCCCGCGCCGTCCGGCCCGCGCGCGCCAGGCATCGGGCGTGTGCCGCGACGAGCCGGGCGCGCGAGGCATCTGAAGCCGCCGCCGCAGGATGCCGCTCCGCCGTCGCGATCCCGTCGTGCCACCGGCGCTGCCAGTACAGGCAGCGCGTCAGCGCGGCGGCAGCCGCCGTGTGCGCCTCGGGATCCTGCAGCGTGGCGGCCGACGCCAGCGCGCCGCGCAGGGCCGCCTCGGCTTCGAGCAACCGGTGCTCGTCGGTCAGCGCCACCCCGAGGCCGACGCTGCCGAGCACGGCACGGGCGGAATCGCCGGCCAGGTCCCGCGCCGCCGCGAAATGCGGCGCGGCACCTCCCGGATCGCCGCGGTGAAGTGCCAGCCAGCCGAGTTGCAGCGCGCATTCGGCCGCCTCGCGTCTTCGGTCACGTCCCTGCAGGACGCGCAGGCCCCGCGTCAGTACCCGCGCGGCAGCGCCATGCCGTCCGGCGCGTGCGAGCGCCGCTGCGCGCGGCACAGCGCGAAGTGCCGATCCGAGCACGCGGCCGCCGACCACCGGCGGCAGGATCGCCGCCGGCGCCTCCACCACATACCGCGGCGAGGTCTCGTGCACCACCATCGGCCGCGACGGCGCGGGATAGTCACCGCGCAGGCGCGACAGAAAGATCCCCGGCAAGCCTCCGGCGTGCCGCGCCGCCTCGAACAGTTCCGCCTCCGTGAGGGGGCGGAGACCGCCAGGCGGGGTACCGTGAGCCGCGCCGGCCGGGAGGAAGACCATCCCGACCAGCGCTCGCAACGGCAGCGGCTCGAGCTCGATCCCGCCAGCCACCCGGCAGGGCTGACGATGAAAGCGGACGACGACATGACGGCGGGCGCTGCAGTCCGCGAGCGCGGCGATCAGTCGCGCGACGCCTGCCGCGGACCGCGCAGGATCCTCACCATCATCCAGGATGCAGACGTGGCGATCGCGCAGGGCATCGAGGATCGCTGGGAAACGCGCGATCGCGGACGGCGACACGGGGATGAACCCGCGGATGCGGGCGGAGCGGGCCGTCAGCATCCGCAGGGTCTGAAGCCCTGCGCCCTCGGCGCCGGTCACATGGACCAGGGCCGGGCCGGCGGGCGCCATCGCGTCGAGGGCTTCCTCGACCGCCTCGAGCGCCGGCCGCCCCTGCAAGGTGAGCCCGACGAGACGCGCGCAGCCGTCGCGTGCCGCGGTCACCGCCCGCATGGCACACGCGGACCGGGGCGGCGGCATCGCGATGCCGGCCGCGCGCACGAACTGCGCCACGTGCTCCAGCGCCGCTTCGGCGGAGTCTCCGGGCGTCGCCGCGGCTCCCCCGTGCGCGTAGGCCTCGAAGCGGGTGCCGGCCGTCGCGGCCCCGTAGTCGAGCAGCGGGTTCAGCAGCGGATGCCGCAGATTGGCGAGCCGCGCGCACTGCTCATCCCAGTCGAGATCGTGTCCCTCGCCCGACGCGCCGACATGCAGGCGAACGGGCCGGCCCGTGGCGGCATCGATCCACGCACCGTGCGCGTTGAAGAAGCGGTCACCGATCCATTGCATCGCGGCACCCCCGATCCGGTCAAGTGCAAGCGGGCAACCGCGGGGCGTGACGCGTTTTCAGGCCTGAAACGCGACGAACCCCTCCGGGACGTTGCAGTTTCTTCGTATACAATCTGGGCTCAATGAGCCGTTTTCGCACTCCCCTCTTTCTGGCGGCGTTCCTGCTGGTGGCGCAGACCGCGTCGGCCACCTGGTCGGTGATTGCGGTCGATCGCGCCACGGGCCGGGTGGTCATCGCGTCGGCCACCTGCGTGGCGCAACAGAACTTCGAGCGCTTTCCCGCGAAAGACCTGCGCGACGTCCAGGCGATCGTCGTACCCGGGAAGGGCGTGGCCGCCGCCCAGGCGGCGGTGGACAGGACGCGCGCCAACCAGCGGCTGATCTACGCGGAGCTGCAGAAAGGCACCGCGCCCGAACAGATTCTGAGCCTGTTGAAAGAGGACCCGCAGCTCGCCGGCCGGCAGTTCGCGATCGTCGATCGCCAGGGACGGATGGCCGGCTTTTCCGGGACGGGCAACCAGGCGGTGTCGCTCGACCGGCAGGGGCAGGTGGCCGGCACGCAGATCTATTACTCGATCCAGGGAAACATCCTCGCCAGCGACGCGGTGGTCACCGATGCGATCGAGGCGTTTGCCGCGGCCCGCGGCGAGCTGACCGATCGCGTGATGGCCGCCATGGAAGCCGCTGATGCGAAAGGGGGCGACAAGCGCTGCTCCTGCGAGCGCGAGCCGAAGATCGACGCGCCGTGTTCGGCCAAGACCGCCCACGTCGCCTACATCCTGCAGGCGCTCGAGACCGACACGCCGGGCGAGTCGTACAACGACGGCCAGTACGACATGTACATCAGCGTGACCGACCGTGACATCACGCCGAAGGAAGACGCCAATCCCGTCAAGACGCTCCGGATGCGTTACGACGCCTGGAAGAAGAAACGCCCCTGATGGTCCGCTACCTCACTGCGGGCGAGTCGCATGGGCGCGCCCTCGTCGTCATCCTCGAAGGCATTCCCGCCGGTCTCGCGCTCGACTTCGGGCGGATCGACAACGAACTGAAGCGGCGCCAGGGGGGCTACGGACGCGGCCGCCGGATGGCGATCGAATCCGACACGCCCGAGATCCTGTCGGGCGTGCGGCGTGGCCAGACGATCGGCGGACCGATCGCCGTGATGATCCAGAACCACGACTGGGCGAACTGGCAGCACACCATGAGCCTCGACGAGGCACCGGCGGCCGACGCGGGCGGCGCGCACCGGCCCGCCGTGACGCGCCCGCGCCCGGGGCACGCCGATCTCGCCGGTGCGGCGAAGTTCGACCGGGCGGACATCCGCGACGTCCTCGAACGCGCCAGCGCGCGCGAGACCGCCGCGCGGGTCGCCGCCGGTGCGTTCGCGAAGCAGCTGCTCCACGCCGCCGGCATCCGCATCACGAGCCACGTGTTCGCGATCGGCGCCACGCGCCTCCCCGAAGAGACGGTGGTCACCTTCGACCTCGCCGCCGCGCTCCCCGATGACGGACCGATGCGGTGCGTGGACCCCCAGGTCGAGACGCGCATGATCGCCGAGGTCGATGCCGCGCGCGAAGCCGGCGATACCCGCGGCGGCGCCTTCGAGGTCATCGCGACCGGCGTGCCGCCGGGTCTCGGCAGCTACATTCAGTGGGACCGCAAGCTGGACGGCCGGTTGGCGCAAGCGCTGATGTCGATCCCCGCCATCAAGGCCGTCGGCATCGGTCTCGGCCCGGAGGTGGCGTTTCGCCCGGGCTCTCGCGTCCACGACGAGATCCTTCCCGACCGCTCCGGCGCGCGCGCCACCGGGATCGCCCGCCCGACCAACAACGCGGGGGGGCTCGAAGGCGGCGTCACCAACGGCGAAGACCTGCGGGTCTCGGCGTGGATGAAGCCGATCTCGACGCTCATGAAGCCGCTCCGGTCCGTCGACGTGACGACGATGAAGGAGGCGCCGGCGGCGATCGAGCGCAGCGACGTGTGTGCCGTCCCGGCGGCCGCGGTCGTCGGCGAAGCGATGGTCGCGCTCGTGCTCGCCGACGCGCTCGTGGAGAAATTCGGCGGCGATTCCATGGCGGAGCTGCTGGGCGCGATGTCCGCGGCGGCCGCGCGCACGCGGGCGCGCTTTCAGCCGAGCGCGCCCCCCGTCGCCGGCGGGCAATGATCCGGCCGATCCTGCGGTACGGGGATGGCGTCCTGCACGCGCCGGCCGCCCCCGTCGAGCGCTTCGACGCCTCCCTGCACGCACTCCTGCGGGACATGACGGAAACGATGTATGCCGCGCCAGGTGTCGGCCTGGCGGCGCCGCAGATCGGCGTGCCCCTGCGGGTGTTCGTGATCGACCTGTCCGTGGGGAAACTGCACGGGGAGTTGATCGAGCTGGTCAATCCCGAGTTCGTCACCTGCGAAGGCCTGCAGCTCGAAGAAGAGGGCTGTTTGAGTCTGCCCGGCTTCGAGGCGACTGTCGTGCGCCCCTCGCGCGCAGTCGTGCGCGGCTTCGATCGGGACGGCGTCGAGAAAACGGTCGAGGGTGCCGGGCTGCTCGCCCGCGCACTCCAGCACGAGATGGACCACCTGGAGGGCTCGCTGTTCGTGGACCGGCTGCGCGGTATCCGGCGCGATCTCATCGTGCGCAAGGTTCAGAAGCTCAAACGCACGGGCAAGTGGTGACGCCGGTGCCGCCCCTGCGCATCGTCTACTTCGGCACGCCCGAGTTCGCCGTCCCCGGACTCCAGACGCTCATCGCGTCCCGGCACCACGTCGTGGCGCTCGTCTCGCAGCCGGATCGGCCGAGGGGGCGCGGGCAGAAGCTCCAGCCGACGCCGACCAGACGTGCCGCGGAGGCCGCCGGCGTTCCCGTCCTGCAGCCGACGAAAGTCAAGGATCCCGCGTTTCACGCCGCGCTCGCCGCGCTTGCACCGGACCTCGGTGTCGTCGCCGCGTACGGCCGGCTGATCCCGGACGCGGTCCTCGCGATCCCGCGGCTGGGGATGATCAACATCCACGCGTCGCTGCTGCCGCAGTACCGCGGCGCGGCGCCCGTGCACCGGGCCGTCATCGACGGGGCGCGCGACACCGGCGTCTCGATCATGCGGGTCGTCACGGAGCTCGATGCGGGGCCTGTTTTCGCGACGGCGCACCGGTCGATCGGTGCCGACGACACGACGCCGGACGTCGAGCGCGCGCTCGCGGCGCTGGGGGCGTCGCTGGCGCTGACCGTTGTCGATCGGCTTGCGGAAGGCGCCCCGGTCCCCATCGAACAGAATCACGCCGCCGCGACGTTTGCGCCGAAGATCGAGCGCCACGAGGGGACGATCGACTGGACGCTGCCGGCCGCGCGGATCCACGACCTGGTCCGCGGCCTGCAGCCATGGCCGCTCGTGGCCGTCCGCGTGGACGGCGTCCGCTGTCTGCTCCACAGGACCGCGTTGACCGGAGAGAGGACGACCGCGGCGCCCGGCACGGTGACGGCGGCGTCGAACGGGGTGCTGGCGGTCGCCGCCGGCGACGGAGCGGTGCTGCGGGTCCTCGAGATCCAGCCGGAAGGCAAACGCGTGATGTCGGCACGCGACTTTCTCGCGGGCCGTGCGCTCGCTCCGGGCGCGCGCCTGAACGCGCCCGGAAGCCCCGCCGATCAAGAATGATCGCACCCGCTCGAACGGTGGCGTACGAGGTCCTGCGCGAGGTCGGCAGCGGCAGGACCGACCTGGCATCTGCGCTCGCGCGGCAGCGCAGCCGCCTCGAGGACGAACGCGATCGCGCGCTCGCCGGCGAGATCGCGACCGGCACGCTTCGCTGGCAGGGGGCCTTCGATCACGTCATTGCGGCGTTCGCCGGGCGTCCCCTCCGGAAGCTGGATCCCGAAGTCATCGAGATCCTGCGGCTGACGATTTTTCAACTGCTTCACCTCGATCGCGTCCCGGCCTCGGCCGCGGTCAAGGACGCCGTGGACATGGCGGGCAAGGCCGGCAAGCGCAGCGCGGCGGGGCTCGTGAACGCGGTGCTCCGGCGCGTGGCGCGGGAGCGCGGACGGCTGCCCCTGCCGGCGAGACCGGCCGACGCGAGCGACCGCGCCGCGGCGCTCGCCTACCTGTCGATCACACTGTCGCATCCCGAGTGGCTCGTGGCGCGCTGGCTGGATCGGCATGGCTTTGCCGAGGCCGAGGCCTGGGCGCGGTTCAACAATGCGCCCGCGCCGCTGACGATTCGCGCGAACACGCTGAAGGTCTCGCGGGACGACCTGGCCGTGCGCCTGCGCGAGGCGGGGATCGAGACCGAACCGGCCGTCCACGCCGCCGAGGGACTGATCGTCCGCCGGGGAAATCCGCTCCAGACAGCGCTTCACGAGGAGGGGCTGTTTTTCGTGCAGGACGAGGCATCGCAGCTGGTCGGGGCTTTTGCGCGGGCGCGGCCTGGCGAGCGGGTCCTCGACGCCTGCGCGTCGCCGGGTGGGAAGACCGTCGCCATGGCAGGCGCCATGAGGGGCGAGGGTTCCGTGGTCGCCAGCGACGTCCGCGCGCGGCGGATCGAGCTGCTCGCCCAGACGGTCCGTCGCTCCGGGGCCGGCAACGTCCGCCTTGTCCAGGCGGACGCCGCCCTGCCGCTGCCCTTCGGCGATCGTTTCGACCGCGTGTTGCTCGACGCGCCGTGCTCGGGTCTGGGCACCGTGCGCCGGGATCCAGACATCAAGTGGCGGCGATCGGAAGAGGAGCTCGCGGGCCTGGCTCGAGGGCAGCTGACGATGCTCGAGCATGCGGGAGCGGTCGTGGCGGACGGCGGACGCCTCATCTATGCCACCTGCTCGTCGGAGCCGGAGGAAAATGACCGGGTCGTCGAGGCGTTTCTCGATCGGCACCCGGAATTCCAGCAGGACGGCGCGCCGCTTCGCACGCTGCCATTCCGCGACGGGCTGGAGGCCTTCTTTGCCGCCATGCTGGTGAAAACTAAGGACTTGCGCTAAACTTTCGAGGTCCATGCCCTTCAAGACGCGCGTCTGGAGCGCAGGCAAGTTGCTGCTCCTGGGCGGCGCCCTGTTGCTCACGTACGTGCTCTTCGCCGCCGCCGCGATGCGCCTTGCCCTCAAGACCCGCGAGGTCGAGGTCCCGGCCCTTGCCGGCCGGACGGTGAACGACGCCCGCACGCTGGTCGCCGACGCCGGGCTCAACCTGCGGGTCGAGGAAGGCGGGCGCGTGGACCCGAAGGTGCCGGCCGGCCAGGTGCTCTCGCAGGATCCGGCGCCCGGGCAGCGCACGCGCAAGGAACGCACCGTGAAGGTCTGGATCAGCTCCGGACCGCGCGCGATGGTCATTCCCTCTCTGATTGGCGAATCGGAGCGCACCGCGCAACTGCGGCTGCAGCAGGAGGGGCTCGGGCTGACGGCCGCATCGGAGATCCGCTCGGCGGAGTATGCCTCTGGAGCCGTGGTGGCGCAGACGCCGCCGCCGAAAACCAGCGCCGCCGGCGTCGCCCTGTTGATCAACCGCGGCGAGCGCGCGCTGACGTATGTGATGCCGGACCTGATCGGCGTGAATGGCGACCGCGCCGCGGACCTGCTGCGCGCGCGCGGCTTCCGGATCGCCGTCGTCGGCGATCATCCCTATCCGGGCGTCCCGGGGGGCATCGTGCTGCGGCAGAACCCGCAGGCGGGATTCCAGATCTCGCCCGGGGAAACCATTTCGCTCGAGGTCAGCCGCTAGCGTATGTCCAGACCGATCCTGATCGCTCCGTCGATTCTCGCCGCCAACTTTGCCGCCCTCGGCGAGGCGATCGCGCTTGGCGAGGCCGGCGGCGCGGACCTGATCCACGTGGACGTCATGGACGGCCACTTCGTCCCGAACCTCACCGTCGGCATCCCCGTCGTCGCCTCGCTCAAGAAGGTCGCGAAGGTCCCGCTGGACGTGCACCTGATGATCGAGGACCCCGATCGGTTTGCCGAGGCGTTCGTCGCCGCCGGGGCGGCGCGGCTGTCGGTGCACGTGGAGGTGCTCCCCCACCTGCACCGGTCGCTTCAGTTCATCAAGTCGCTCGGCGCGAAAGCGGGAGTGGCCATCAACCCCTCCACGCCTGTGTCGGCGCTCGAAGAGGTGGCCGGAGATCTCGACCACGTGCTGGTCATGTCGGTGAACCCGGGATTCGGCGGGCAGACCTTCATCCCCCGCAGCGAGTCTAAGATTCGAGCGATCCGCGCGATGCTCGATGCGGCGGGCAATTCCGCCCCGATCGAGGTCGATGGGGGCGTGGACAGCAGCAATGTGGGCCGCCTCGTCGCCGCCGGCGCGTCGATTTTCGTGGCCGGTGCGGCGATTTTCGGGGCGCCGGATCCGGCCGCGGCCACCCGGGAGCTGCGGGCGGCCGCGCTGGCAGGGGCGAAGCGCTGACGTGCCGGCTTCGGTCACGACGTTGCGGGTCCGGTATGCCGAAACCGACAAGATGGGAGTCGTGTACTACGCGAACTTCCTCGTCTGGTTCGAGGTGGCGCGCACCGACCTGCTGCGCTCGCTCGGGTGGACGTACCGGGAGATGGAAGCGGCCGGCGTGAGTCTGCCGGTCATCGAAGCGCACTGCGAATACCAGCGGCCTGCGCGCTATGACGACGAGATCGACGTGAGGACAGAAGGTCAGATGCTGTCAGCCGTGAGGATGCAGTTCACCTACACCGTCGTGCGGCGAGAGGACCAGCAGGTGGCGGCGGCCGGCTACACCGTCCACGCCGCCGTGGATCCCTCCGGGCGGCCCTGCCGCCTGCCCGCGCGGATCCGGCAGGCGTTCGCATGAAGGCGGTCGTCACCGGCGCCGCCGGATTCATCGGGTCCCATCTCTCGAGCGCGCTCCTCGATCGCGGCTTCGAGGTGCTGGGCGTGGACTGCTTCACCGACTACTATCCGCGGCCGATCAAGGAAGCGAACCTCGAGGTGAACCGCTCGCGGAACGGATTCAGCTTTCTCGAGGTCCGGCTGCAGGAGGCCGACCTCCCGGCGCTTCTCGACGGCGCGACCCACGTGTTCCATCTGGCGGCGCAGGCCGGCGTGCGCAAGAGCTGGGGATCCGACTTCCGCATCTACACGTCGAACAACGTGGACGCGTCGCAGCAATTGCTCGAGGCCTGCGTGGACCGCCGGCTGCATCGGTTCGTGTACGCGTCGAGCTCCTCGCTCTACGGCGACAGCGTGCCCATCCCGATGCGTGAAGATGCGCTGCCGCAGCCGGTCTCGCCGTACGGCGTCACGAAGCTGGCCGCCGAGCAGCTGTGTCACCTCTATCACGTCAACTACGGCGTGCCCACGACGTCGCTGCGCTACTTCACGGTCTACGGTCCGCGTCAGCGGCCGGACATGGCGTTCAACCGGTTCATTCGCGCGTCGCTCGAGGGCCGGCCGGTCACGCTCTATGGTGACGGCGAACAGACGCGCGACTTCACGTTCGTCGCCGACGCCGTGGCCGCGACCATGGCGGCCGGCGATCGCGGCGTGCCGGGGCGCGCCTACAACGTCGGCGGAGGCTCGCGAGTCTCCATGAATCAGGTCGTCGAGATCATCGGCCGGATCGCCGGGCGTCCTCTGGAGGTCCGGCGGGAGCCGGCCCAGAAGGGGGACATGCGCGACACGTATGCCGATACCACGCTTGCGCGCGCCGACCTGGGGTTTGCGCCGAGCGTCACACTGGAACAGGGAATCGAAGCGGAGTATCGATGGCTTTCGTCAGCACCCGTGCGCGCGTGATCGCGCGCTGTTTGTGTCTCCTCGCGCTCGTCGCCACGTCCAGCGCGTGCGGCGCGTCTGGACCCAAGAAACCGCCGGTCGGCGCCGAGGAGCCGGACAAGTTCCTTTTTGAGAACGGGACCGAGGCGCTCAACAACCGCCGGTGGTACGTGGCGCGTGAATATTTCCGGCAGCTCGTGGACAGCTATCCGCAGAGCAACTTCCGCGCGGACGCCAAGCTCGGGATCGGTGACACGTACCTCGGCGAAGGGACGATCGAGGGGCAGGTCATGGGGATCAACGAGTACAAGGAGTTCCTCGCCCACTTCCCCACCCATAGCCGGGCGCACTATGCCCAGTTCCAACTGGGCACAGCGCATTTCAAGCAAATGCGCGGACCGGCGCGGGACCAGACCGATACCAGGGAAGCGATCACGGAGTTCTCGACCTACGTGCAGCGCTATCCGAATGGCGCCCTCATCGGGGAGGCCCGGCAGCGGCTGCGCGAGGCCAAGGACCGGCTCAGCGAATCGGAGTACAACGTCGGGTTCTTCTACCTGCGCTCGCGGATGTCCATCCCGGGCGCCATCGACCGGTTCGCCGGCATCCTGAAGAACGACCCGGAGTACACGCACCGCGACGCGGTCTACTACCAGATGGCGCAGGCGCTGGTGGTGGTCGGGCAGCCGGCCGCCGCGATCCCGTACCTCGACAAGCTGGTGACGGAGTTCGAGCAGAGCGAATATCTCGAAAAGGCACGCATTCAGCTCGAGGAGCTGAAAGCCCAGATGCAGGCCCAGATCAAGAAGTAATGAACGGCAGGACCTCGACCGAAAAGAGCCACACCATGCAACACAGACTGCAACACAGTGTTTTCGGGGTGTCGCCCCTGTGGCGACTGGCCATCGCGGTGGCCTTGGTCGTCAGCGGCCCCCTCGCCCTCTCGGCCCAGTCGCAGCGGCCCCTGATCGCGCGGAGCGTGGCGCTGGACCTGATCTGCGGCGCGCAGGCGGCCCTCGTCATGCCGCCGCAGACCCTCCGGATCGCGGGGGGCCCCGAGCCGGCGAAGAACCTCTTCGCGGCCGGCGACGCCGTCCTGATCAACGCCGGCACGTCGCAGGGGCTGCGCACCGGGCAGCACTTCTACATCCGCCGCATTGTCGCGGACAGTTTCGCGGGGCCGATCGGCGATACACGGCCGTTCAGTATCCACACCGCCGGATGGCTGACGATCGTGGAGACGCAGGCCGAGGTGTCGGTCGCCACCATCTCGGAGTCCTGTGACGGCATCTCGGAAGGGGACTATCTCGAGCCACTCGTGCTGCCGGCTGCGCACGAGGCGCAGGCCCCGGGGGAAGCCGATTATGCCCGGCCCGCGCGGGTGATTCTCGGCGGGGAACGGCGTCAGCTCGGCACCGCGGGCTCGCTCATGGTGATCGACCGCGGCTCGGATCACGGCCTCCGGCCGGGCCAGCGTCTGACGCTGTTCCGTGAAACGCTGAAGGGCCGCGGACCGGTGCTGACGCTCGGCGAGGCGGTGGTCGCGTCCACGCAGCACGAGACGTCGCTGGTGCGGATCGGCGACACGCGCGAAGAGATCCAGGTCGGGGACCTGGTGGCGATTCATCGTTAATTAAGTTGCGGGGGGGGGCCCCCCCCCCCCCCCCCTGCCAGCGCTCACTCATCGTTCGCGCCGACGGTATAGCCTCGGGCTCCACCCCCAGCGCCTGCCAGCCCTCGCTCTCGCTCGGGCCGATCCTCGTATTATTTCTGCGCCAGTACGTAGTTGAACTTCCGGTAGTACTCGATCCCCGAGACGACGGCCGTGATCAGGGCGACCCAGAGCGCGACGATGCCGAGCCAGAAGAACTGCTGCAGGTGATCGTGACCGAGGATGAGCGCGAGGATGGCGGTGACCTCGGCCGCCATTTTCAGTTTGCCGAGCGGTGAGGCCGGGATGGTTACGCCCCGGGCGTGAGCCAGGCTGCGCAGCACCGTCACGGCGAACTCGCGACCCAGGATCACCGCCACCATCCACGCCGGCGCCAGCCCCATTTGAATCAGCGACAGCAGCGCGGCCGTGATGAGGAGCTTGTCGGCCAGCGGGTCCATGAGCTGTCCGAAGGTGGTTACCTGTCCCCGACGGCGGGCCAGGTAACCGTCGAGCCAGTCGGTCAGCGAGGCGATCCCGAAGATCGCCGCCCCCACGAGCTCCTTGCGCACGCCGAAAATGAGTTTTCCTTCGAACTTGGTCAGCAGCACGACCACGAGCAGCGGCACGAGGAAGATCCGGGCGAGGGTGATCGCATTCGGCAGATTCATCGATCTGCTGAACACTTTACTTCAGCCCCGCGGTACAATTGCGGGCTGACATGAAGGCCATTCTTCTCGCCGGCGGCAAGGGCACCCGCCTGAGACCGCTCACCGTCCACACGCCGAAACCGATCGTGCCGATCTTCAATCGGCCGTTCCTCCATTACCAGATCGACCAGCTGCGGCAGGTGCCCGAGGTGGACGAGGTCATCCTCAGCCTCAACTACCAGCCCCGGCGGATCGAGGAAGTGTTCGGCGAGGGCGAAGGCCTGGGGCTGCGCGTCCGGTATGTCGTCGAGCCGATGCCGCTCGGCACCGGCGGCGCGATCCGGTACGCGGGAGACCAGCTCACCGAGTCGGTCATCGTCTTCAACGGCGACGTGCTGACGCAGGTGGAC
Source organism: Vicinamibacterales bacterium (assembly GCA_040881785.1). Classification (GTDB taxonomy): domain Bacteria; phylum Acidobacteriota; class Vicinamibacteria; order Vicinamibacterales; family 2-12-FULL-66-21; genus JACDCA01. The sequence goes on along the minus strand of JBBECO010000271.1, from coordinate 16,920 downwards.
GTCAACGCCGTGCTGGCGCTGCACCGCACGCGCAAGGCGAAGGCGACGATCGTGCTCACGCCGGTCGAGAATCCGCGCGCGTACGGTCTCGTCGAAACGGACGCGTCCGGCAACATCCAGCGCTTTCTCGAGAAGCCGGGCGACAGCGAGATCACCTGCAACACCATCAATGCGGGCATTTACATCCTCGAGCCCGACACGTTCGACCGCATCCCGAAGGACACGGCCTGGTCGATCGAACGCAGCTACTTCCCGTCCCTGATCGAGCGCGGCGAGACCTTCGTCGCGTACACGGACAGCGGCTACTGGATCGATATCGGCACCCCCGCGAAATACCTCGACGTGCATCGCGACATCATGGACGGCCGCTACGCGGCTCCGCCGTTCGCGGGCCTGCCCCCCGGGGCGCCGTGGGTGGCACCAGACGTGAAAGTCGAAGAGGGCGTGGAGCTTCACGGCCCCTGCTTCATCGATGAGGGGGTCGTCCTGAAGGCCGGCGCGCGCGTGCTTCCCCACTCCGTGGTGGGGCGGCAAACGCACGTCGAAGAAGGGGCGGTCATCGACGGCTCCATCATCTGGCCCAACGGGTGGATCGGCCGGGAGGCCATCGTCCGCGGCTCCATTCTCGGCCGCAACTGCCACGTCGGCCGCAACACCGTCGTCGAGAGCCCCGTGGTACTCGGCGACAAGACCGTTTTGACCGATTACAGCAAGCTATGAGCATCAATCCCGCGATTTTCAAGGCCTACGACATCCGGGGCCTCTACCCGTCCGAGATCAACGAGGAGGCGGCGCGCCTCATCGGCCGCGGCTTTGTCGCCTACCTCGGCGCCGCGCGCATTGCCGTGTCGCGCGACATGCGCCTGTCGTCCCCATCGGTGGCGGCGGCGTTCATCGAGGGGGCAACCGAACAGGGAGCCGACGTCGTCGACTACGGGATGATGGGCACCGACATGATGTACTTCGCCGTGGCCCGCGACGGGCTCGACGGCGGCGTGCAGATCACCGCCTCTCACAACCCCAAGGAATACAACGGCATCAAGATGGTGCGGAAGGAAGCCTTCCCGCTCAGCGGCGACGCGGGCATCGGCGACATTCGCGACATGATCGCGCAGGGGAAACTGCCGGCACCGCCGGCCGGACGCGGCACGGTGACGACCAAGAACGTCGTGGACGACTACGTGAAGCTCGTCCTGTCGTTCATCGATACCGACACGATCAAGCCCTTTCATGTCGTGCTCGACGCCGGCAACGGCATGGCCGGTCTCGTCGCGCCGAAGCTGTTCGCCGGGCTCCCGTGCAAGGTGACGACGATGTGCTTCGAGGTGGATGGGACGTTCCCCAACCACGAAGCGAATCCGCTCATCGAGGAGAACCGCCGCGACATCGTCGAGCGCGTCGTGCGCGACAAGGCCGACATCGGCATCGCGTGGGACGGCGACGCGGACCGGGTCTTCTTCATCGACGGCAGCGGCGAGTTCATCGCGGGCGACTTCGTGACGGCGCTGCTCGCGGAGGCCTTCCTGCTGAAACACCCGGGCGCAAAAATCGTCTACGACGTCCGCGCCAGCTACGCGGTGAAAGACACGGTCGCGAAATACGGCGGCACAGCCCTGATGAACCGGGTCGGCCACGCTTTCTTCAAGCAGCGGATGCGCGAGGAGGGGGCCATCTTCGGCGGTGAGGTGACCGGGCACTACTACTTCCGCGACTATTTCTACGCCGACAACGGGTTCATCCCGGCGCTGCTGATCCTCGAGCTGATGTCGATCAAGGGCCAGACACTGCGAGAGCTGCTGGAGCCGCTGCGGGAGAAGTACTTCATCTCCGGGGAGATCAACACCAAGCTGAAAGACATGAGCCTGATCCCGGCGAAGCTCGACGCGTTGTCGGCGAAGTACCAGGACGGCCGGGTCTATGCCATGGACGGCACCTCGGTCGAATACCCCGACTGGCACTTCAACGTGCGTGCGTCGAACACCGAGCCGATGCTGAGGTTGAATCTGGAGGCCACGACGCAGGCGCTGATGGAAGAGAAGCGCGACGAGGTCCTGGCGTTCATCCGTTCGTAGGCCCGGCCTTCAGGCCGGGCGTCCTGCGGCGTCATGGTAAAATGGGCCTCACCTGAGCGGGCTTAGCATAGTGGTAATGTCCTGGCTTCCCAAGCCAGTCAGACGGGTTCGATCCCCGTAGCCCGCTCCAATATTTGTCTGGGGGCTTCGCCCCCAGACCCCCGACTCGCTCACTCGCGCGAGCCCACTTCTGCTACAATCCCATCCTCCGTAAAGCCCTTATGTTTGCGCGCTTGTTCAAGCGTGCCGCGACTTCGCCTGACTCCTGGGAACTCTATGTCGACGCCCAGGATGCCGAACGGCGCAAGCGTGAGCGCGTAGTACGCCTCAACACCGTCACGGTGCCGAAGCTCCGTGTGCTGGGCTACGCGCTCGTCTCGCTGACCGTCCTCCTCCACAACTACTTCGTCAACGGGTCGGTCAACTGGGCGGAGTGGCAGCGCCTGAACCTGGCCTTCGCGCTGTACTGCGCCGTCTCGTGGTACCTGCTGCATCTCTTCTACGCCGACCTGCGGAAGTACTTCGATCTCGGGGTCGCCTTCCTGATCTTCGATCTCTGGATCGACGGGCTGGCCATCTATGCCAGCGGCGGTGACAAGAGCTGGCTGTTCCTCCTGCCGATCTTCCGGGTCGTGGACCAGACGCCCATTTCCGTCCGCCGCGCGCTGTTCTTCGCGCACCTGGCGCCGCTCACCTATGCGGGCGTGGTGGCGTACATCATCCTGCTCGACGGCCGGGACATCCCGCTGGGGCCGGAACTGGCCAAGATCACGGTGCTCTACACGGGGAGCCTCTACGCCGCGATGGTCGCGCGGAATGCGGACCGCCGCACGCAGCGGACGTCGCACGTCATCCGGCTGGCGCGGCAGCTGGTGAGCGAGCTCGGTCAGAAGTCCGAGGCCCTCGAGAGCTCCTCCCGTGAGCTGCGGCAGTCAGTCGATACCCAGTCCCGGCTGGCCAACGAGAACGCCATGCTCTACGCCTCGGCGCAGCGGGACCGCACGCGGCAGCAGCAGATCTTCAACTCGACGTCCGACGGGATCATCTTCGTCCGCCGCGACGGCCGGATCGACGCGGCCAACGTCCGCGCGGGAGACCTCCTCGGCTTCGATCCGGTCAACGTCATCGGCGCGGAGCTCTCGCGGCTGGTGTCGCGGCTCTACTCCGTCGGCGACGGCGACAGCTTCCTGCCCACGCTGCACACGCTGCTCGAAGACCCCTGGGCCGCCGGCCAGGGGGACCTGCAGCAGCCGTCGAGCGGCCGGATCCTTCACTGGAGCGCGCAGCCCGCCCGCGACGTCAACGGCGAGATCGCCGGGCTGACCTTCAGCTTCCAGGATGTCACCCGTCCGCGCGATCTCGTGCGGCAGCTCGAAGACAAGTCGCGCCTCGTCGAGGACGCCCGCGCCAAATCGGAAGACGCCAATCGCGCGAAAGGGGAATTCCTGGCCAACGTCAGCCACGAGATCCGCACGCCGCTCAGCGCGATCATCGGGATGGCGCAGCACATGGAAGAGAGCGGGCTGCGCGAGAACATGGTGCGGCGCATCCGGACGACGGCCGAAGCGCTGATGGCCATCATCAATGACATCCTCGACTTCTCGAAGATCGAATCGCGGAAGCTCACCCTCGACCATTCCCCGTTCACGCTGCGCGCCACCGTGCACGACGCCGTGGAGACGCTGCGCGTCCGGGCCTCCGAGAAGCAGCTGCGGCTCAGTCTCGAGGTGGCCGACGAGGCCCCCGACGCCCTCGTGGGCGACGCAATGCGGCTCCGGCAGGTGCTGATCAACCTGCTCGGCAATGCCTTGAAGTTCACCGACCGCGGCGAGGTGCGCCTGCGGGTCGGCGTCGCCGGCGCGCTGCCGGGTGAGGTGTGCCTGCATTTCGGCGTGATCGATACCGGTATCGGGATTCCCCGCGACAAACAGGACGTGGTGTTCCAGGCCTTCTCGCAGGCCGACGGCTCGGCCACGCGCCGCTACGGCGGCACCGGCCTCGGGTTGTCGATTTCGATGCGCCTCGTGGAGATGATGCGCGGCGACCTCTGGGTCGAGAGCGACGCCGGAGAAGGATCCACGTTCCGTTTCACGGCGACGTTCGCCACCGCCGAGGCGGCAGAGCCGGCGGCATCGCCGGTGTCCGAGGCGGCGGGTGCCGAGGAGCATCAGCGCGCGCTCACCCTGCTCGTCGTCGAAGACGAAGACGTCCACCGCGAGCTGCTCGACGCCGTGCTCTCGGGCAGGGGACACCGCGTGGTCACCGCCCGGAACGGCCGCGAGGCGCTGCAGGAGCTGGCGCGCACGCCGGTGGATCTCGTGCTGATGGACCTGCAGATGCCCGAGATCGACGGCCTGCAGGCCGCGGCGACGATCCGCGCCTGGGAGAACGCGACCTCCGGCCATATCCCGATCGTCGGGATGTCGGCCTCCGCGCTCTCCGACGATCAGGCGCGCTGCCGGGCGGCCGGCATGGACCTGTTCGTCTCGAAGCCGATCTCACGCGACGCGCTGTTCCGCGCCGTCGAAGAGTTGAGCGTCAACGGCACACCGAGCAGCGTGCCGCCGGAGCTCGCCGGACGTCCCGCGTTCCTCGCAGGTCTGGACGACGACGTGGAGCTGGCGAGGAAGCTGGTGGATATTTTCCTGGAGCAGAGTCCCAGGCTGATGGATCAGATCCGGACGGCCCTTGCGGCGGAAGACATGATCGCGCTGCGCCGCGCGGCGCACGCGCTCAAGGGGACGATCAGCAACTTCCCCCAGGGATCCGCCCGCGGCGTGGCGACGCGCATGGAGGCGATCGGGTATGACGGCGACGTCGCCGCCGCCCGGGAGACGCTCCCGCTGCTCGAGCAGGAAGTCGACCGCCTGTCGGCTCTGCTTCCGGCGTTGATCTAGCGGGTCTTCTTCCACCTAAAGGTGGAAGCCACTATTACGGTTGGGGGCGAATCTAGCCTGTCTCCTTCCACCTAAAGGTGGAAGCCACTTGGCACTCAAGGGAGTCAATCTCGGGTCCCCGTGGCTTCCGCCTTTTGGCGGAAGGAAACGTCCTACCGCGTGACGCGGATCGCCGTGAGCACCTTGTGCTCCGCCCCGCCCACGGTTCCACTCAACTCCACGATGTAATCGCCGGCGGCCAGGGGCGCCAGGACGAGTTCCGCGGTCAGCCAGCGCTGTCCCGCCTCGTCGGTGCGCTCGGCGAGTGTCACCGGGAGCTCGATCACGCCGCCGTTGCGATCGAGGACGCGGCTGCCGGTGAGTTTCGCGTCCGCCTCGACGGGGATCTCCAGCCGCGCGCGCTCGGTACGGCTGAAGGCGGGCGATCCTGCCGGCTGCATGCGGTTGCCGGTCGATGGCCCGCGGCGGTACAGCAATGCGTGCGGGAGCCCCTCGACGGCATCGATTCTGAGCATGTCGGTGAGCGATGCCTGCCCTGGTCCCTGGGGAACGCGCACGCGCACGGTCAAGGTGTCGGTCACGCGTTTCTGCAAGGTAACGGGAACGACGAAGCCGCGCTGTCCGGCCGCCAGCACGGCCGACGCAACCGATGTCTCGCCTCCCACGCTCACGGTGATCTCGGCCGTGGCGGCTGCCGCTGCCGCACCCTTCATCTCCCCCGCCACCCACACCGTCGTCTCGTCCCCCTGGACGGCAATGGCGTGCGCGCTGAACGTCCAGGCCGGGCGAATCCGTCCGAGCCCCTCGAGTGCGTCGTGGGCGACCTTGACATGCTCGGGCACGGGAGCGGAGGCCGCGTCGCGCGCTTCGGTCACCTCGCGTTCCGTCGCGGCCTTGTACCCTCGTCGCGCGCGCAGATCGATGCCGGGCTGTGTCACCTTGACCTGAATCCTGCGGAACTGGCCGTCCAGTTTCGTGTTTGTCGAGTAGTACCCGAGCAGGTAGTAGGACGACAGGTCGTCGGTGATGCGCCGCAGCCCCTTGTCGATGTCATTGCTGTTGACCGCGGCCAGGCCGTCGGTCGCTTCCGCCAGGGTCTGCAGCGTCTCGATGCGGTGGCGGAGATTGGCCATGTCGACCGCCAGCGGCGGCGGCTTTGCCGGACCGATCGGCGCATCGAAGACGTCCAGTCCGCGGGGATCGACCGTGTAGAAGCTGGCGTTGGCGCGATTGGCCGCCCCGATGATGTCCCTGAAGTAGAGGTCGTTGTCCGTGAGCGACAGGTACAGGCGATCGCGATCGCATTCCGTCTTCGTTCCGCTGCCTCGACTGTTCTCGTGGCCGATCCGCAGGCGGCCATCCGACCCGGTGCCGATCGGCTCCGGCCCGGGGATCGGCTCCGTCACGCCAGGAGCGATCACGCGGGGGCGCGTCAGGTCCGTGTTGGGACGGAAGAGTGCCCATCCCTCCGAGACGGTGAGCACCGCCTTGCGCTCTTCCCGCTCGTCACGCAGCCAGTTGACCAGGTCGTACAGGGAGTCGAGCGTGTAACGTTCCCGGCGGCGGGCGATCATCTCCGCGACCACGTCCTTGGTCGCTTCCCACGGGTAGCACGCCTTGTACAGGATCTCCCGCTCGTCTTCGGCGAGCGAGAAGCGCTCACCCCAGGGCCACTTGTCGCGCAGGCCGCCGGCCATGACCTGCGTCTTCCGCGCAAACACCACGTCGGAGGACGCCATCATCGGCGTCATGATACCGACGAGATCGTCCGGTCCGAGGACGCGATCGATCAGGCGGACGAGCGGCTCGCGCATGACCATCGAATTGCCGATCCCCACGTGCGGCACATCGAGGAACAGGACGAACACACGCGCGCGCGGGTCCCGCATCGCCTCGCGCATCTCCCCGATCGTATTCGGCTCCCGCCGTTCGTTCAGAGGCGCGCCGGTTCGGACCTGCACGAACTCGAAGGTCTCGATCTTCTGCGGCACACCGTCTTCGAGCACGTCGAAATCCGCCGCCGTCAGGTCCTTCACGGGTGCGCCGTTGCGCGTCGGGAACACATCCACGCGCACGAAGTTCGCCTCGGTGCGGAAACGCGGGCGCTGCGGATCCTGGGCGGCGGCCGGCGGCGCGGACTGCGCGACGAGCGAGAGCGTGGCGGCACACAGGCCGGTGACGACAACTGCACTGCGACTGGACATGACGCGCCCCGCTCCTGTGGCCGGATCGGCGGTCCGGCGGCTACCGGACGTCCGGTCCGGCGGGCAGGCTGGCTGGCACCGAGCAGTCTACGTCAGATCTCCGGCGCCGGTGTGCATCTTTTTGCGACGCGGCGGGCGGAATCCCGCCGGATCCGGACGACTGAGACGCCGATTTCCTCGGAATCCGGCCAGGTCCAGGCCGCGCCGGGCTGGCAGGCCGCTTGCGTCCTCGGCCCTGTCTTTCCCGGAGGAGGTGTCTGTGGGATCCAGGCATTATGACGACTGGACGATCGAGAGCTGGCGAATCGAACCGAGACTGCGCGCGCTCGACGTCGATCTCGACGAGTCGGAACAGAACCCGCCGCTGTGGAAGGACCTGACGCTGGCCTCCATCGTCGCGCTCGTGCTGTGGGGCGCCGCCGCGCTCGTCTTCGCCTGAGGCCGTCAGGCCACTTCCCCGGGCGCCTCCCGCCAGCCCTGCTGCCGGAGGCGCTCCCCGTAAACCGTTGCCCACCGCATCGCCAGCACTTCCTCGGGAAACACCTCTGACAGCACGACGTCCCGGTCCTGCAGCACCTGCACCTCGACGGGCAGCGAGGCCGCGAACAGCACGCAGCTGACGTCCGATGACCGGCGACGCAGACGCCACAGCAGACGACCGTCTGGATGGACGGGGAGCACAGACACGCGGGGCGTACCTTTCGCACGGAAGAACCTGGGGAGTAGGCAGAGTGTCGGACGAACGGGCCTTCCCCGTCAACCTCAACTTTTGTAAGCGGCCAGCGGGTTGCAACTCATCCCTGCTGGGGGAGCGTCGGGTATGAACAAAGTCGCGGGTTTGTCGTGGTGGGTGGTGGCGATCCTGATCGTCATGGTGGGCATTGCGCTGATGCTCGTCAACAGATAGCGGCGCCTTCAGCTATGCTGACCCCGTGCGCGAAGCACTGCGCTTCATCGCCGGGGTCTTCGTGGGCATCCTTCCGCGGTATTACTGGTCCCGCTTCGAAGATCAGGTTTCTCCGCAGGTCGCCGCCGGTGCCATCGTGACGATCCTGGCCGGCGCCGCTATTGGCATACCCGGTTTCTTCGCGCACGCCGAGGACGTGTCCGTCCGGAACAACCGGGCCCTGCTCGCGGCGGCGGCAAAACAGGATCCGGCCACGACCCCGCAACACCTTCAGGTGAGCACGACCACGCTGGCGGCGGCGAGTGGACTGTCGTGGTTGACCTTCATCCTGCTCACGCCCGCGGGGTGGATCTCCACATATCTTGTCGCCTCGGGTTCCTTGCGCGCGATCGGCGCCGCCTCGGACTCCCCGCTCGGCGATCCGCTGCTCACCGCGATCGACAAGGGACTTCGGACGTCTCGCGTTCGCCGCCGGGCCAGGCGCGCGGCGGTGGAGCTCGCCACTCGGCAGGGGCCTGACGTTGCGGACCGCGTGCGCACCGGCGCCGAAGCCGGCGTGCCCGGCGCGGCACTTGTCGTCGTGTCCTCGAGACGCAAGGAGGGCTGGACGACAGGGACAGTCGTGCTGACGCCCACGGGAGCCTACCGGATCGTCTGCGTCGAGGATCGGATGATCGCAGGCCTGCTCCGGCATCTCTACGGGCTCGTGGCGCACGACGACCTCGAAGTCTTCAGGCGCGTCGTGCCGTATGACTTGCCGGCCGGGCGCCCGACCTGAAGGTTGGGCCTACACGGTGGAACAGGCGCGCTTCTCGTAGGCCCGACCTTCAGGTCGGGCGTTTGTCAGGTCGGGCGTTTTCAGGTTGGGACCGGCGTGCTCGTGCGCCCGACGTGAAGGCGGCCTCTCCCCACGAGGGTTGCGGCAGGTTACCGAGAAGGTGCCGGCAGCTTCAGCGTGAGGACCTGCGACCCACCCCCTGTGAGGACGAACCGTTCTGCCGTGTCGCGCAGCGTCGACAGAAATGCCGGATCCTCCCACTGCCCGTTCTCGACGAACTCCAGCGCCGCGGCGCGGTACGTGCCCGCCGGCAGTTGCGAGATCGAGAAACGCCCGTCACTCCCCGGTCGCGTCGAACGGATCAGACGCGAGGCCGGCATCCACGTCGCGTCGTCGTCCGGGAAGAGCACGACCGTCGCCGCGGACGTCGCGCGGCCATCGGCATCGACCACCGTGCCGGTGAAGCGTCCGATCTTTCGCGTCAGCACCATCTTCAGGCCGCTGAACTCGCGCCCGCCGGTCGGCACGTCCCACGGCTCGTCGCTGACGTTCTTCTCGTCCAGTTCCGCGTGCGCGAGCATCCAGTCGTCCGGAAGCCCCGTCATGCGGAACAGGAACGGGCCGCCGAGGCTCTGCATCCTGAACGTCCAGTCGGCGGCCACGTCGACGACCCTGACCGTCGGCAGCACTTTTCCGCCTGGCGTGTCGATGAACACGCGGACGCCGGATGTCGGGAACGGCGGCGGCGTAGCCTCGTCGGTCAGCACGACTCCCTTCACCGTGCTGCCCACGCGCTGCGTCAGCACCACGTCGTTCACATCAGCGCCCGTGACCGTGAGGATCGCGCTGTCGCCGCCTGACGAGATGTTGTAGACGCCGCCGGGGACGTCCTTGATCGCGAAGGTGCCGTCGCCTCCCGCGCGGACGGACCGCATGCCCGCCACCATGATCACACCGGGATAGCTGTAAGCCATGCTGACGCCGGCGCCGGGCACCGGTTCGCCGGACGCCCGCACGACGCGGCCGGAGATGCGGGCGGCGCGGCCGGCGTGCAGGCTCAGGTGCAGCTCTCCCTTGTGTTCCGAGGGCGCGAGCGTGATCAATTGAGCCTGGTCCAGCGGCCCGCCCGGGTAATAGGTGGACGCGTATCCGATCGTCTCTTTCTTCTCGTTGCGCCACGTCTCAGTGGACGTCGCCGCGACGTAGTAGCTTCCCGGCTGCAGGCCGCTCAAGCGGAACTGGCCGAGGTCGTCGGTCGTTGCCGTACCCGCCGGGAACATCTGCCGCTTCCCGCGGTCGTACCGTGTGCCGAGGGCATCCACGCGCACGCCCGGATAAGCTTCGCCAAGATCATCGGTGACCCGTCCCGCGAGGATGCCTCCGCGCGGCAGCGCGAGGTCGATGCGCTCGACGGTCTGCCCGCCCCGCACCTCCACGGCGACGCCGCGTTCCTGCGGACGACGCTGACCGTACTGCATATCGATGTACCCGGCGCGGGCGCCAGACACGAGGTAGAAGCCGGGCGGGACGTCTTTGACTTCGAACTGACCGCGTGAGTTGGTGTTGGCCACGATCTGGCGCACTCTGAAGTCCGGACCATCCGGGAACACCCGAATCCTGGCGCGCCGAAGTGGCTTGCCAGTCGCGGCGTCGGTCACGATTCCGCGGATGACGCCAGCGGTGTCCTCAGCGTTCTGTGCCTGCGCAGGACGTCCGGGTGCCTGGTCTGCCCGGGGCGCCGTGGGAAGGACGAGAAGTGCGCAGGCGATTGCCAGGCGCATCGCGATCACCGGCCTTCCCCCATAGTGAGTCTGACCGTTTCCATCCCGGACGCTGCGAGGTCGACGCGGACCGACTCCTGCAGCAGGCTCCGGAGGAATTCGGGGTCGTCCCACTGGCCGTCCATCACGAGGTCCCGCGCGATCAGGCGGTACGCGCCCGCGGGAAGTCCTGCGAGTGAGAAGCGGCCCTCGTTGTCGGGCCGCGTGGCACGGACGAACCGCGAGCCCGGGATCCAGTGCGCCGGCTGCTCCGCGAAGGCAACAACGGTCGCATCGGGCGCCGGGGCGCTGGCGGCGGTCACGACTGCGCCGCTGATGCGGCCGCCCTTGCGGGACATGACGATCTCCAGACCGCTGACGACGCTGCCGTGCGAGATGGAAAGCGGCGTGTCCGTGATGTCGCGACCGCCGGCCCGGACCGTCGAAACCATCCAGCCGTCCGGCAGATTCATGAGCCGGAACAGATATGGGCCCTCGAGATTCACCAGGTTGAAGGACCAATCGGCCCGGACCGTGTCTCCGGAGCCTTCTCCCCAGCCGGGCAGCACCTTCCGAGGGTCGGCCGAGACTGCCAGGAGACGAATGCGTGAGGCGAGAAACGGCGGCGGCTGGCCGTCGTCGGTCGTAACGATGCCGGAGACCCGCGCTTGCGCTTTCGGACTGAGCACCACGTGTTCGACGGCACCTTCCTCGAGGATGATCGTCGCGCTCGCCCTGTCGTCAGGCCCGCCGGATGACACGATGTACTCGCCCGACGGCATACGGGAGAACTCGAAGGCGCCGCGCGCGTCGGTCGTTACCGGGCTCGCCCCCTGCCCGCTCGACAGAATGCGGCCGCCGATGGTGCGCGTAAGCTCCGAAAGATGTACCTGCTGATCGGCGAGCGGCTGCCCGGTGGCATCCTCCACGATGCCGGTGATCCGAGCGGCGTGGGCGGGCAGCAGCGGGAAATCGAGACCGCCGACTTCCTGCCCGACCTTCACGTCGACTGTCTGCGGACGCTCGACCACGGGCACACCGGGGAAATAGGTCATCGCGTAGACGTGCGTCGTCTCTCCGTCGTCGGATTCCCAGATCTCCCGGCTTCGGGCGCGGAGTTGGAAGGTCCCGGGTTCGAGACCGCTCAGCCGGTAGTCGCCGGCGTCGTTCGTCCGGGTGATGCGGGCGGGCACGAGCACGCGGCGACCGCGAATGTACCGATACTCGAGCGCCTCGACGGTGACAGCGGGAGCCGGTTCGCCCAGTTCATCGGTGATGCGGCCGGCGAGCACAGCACCGCGCGGCAACGCCATCACCAGCCCTTCGATGACCGCTCCGGCCTCGACCTCAATCGTACGCCCGGCCTCGCGCGGTCGGCGCTGGCCGTACTGAATGGTGAGATACCCGGCTCGGGTCGCCGTCAGCCGGTAGGCACCCGCGGGGACGTCGCTGATTTCGAACTCACCCCGCGTATCGGTGACGGCAGACGGAGCGTTTGGAATCCCGCCGTCAAGAGTGACGCGGACCCGGTGAAGCGGACGGTCGTTGACGGCCGCGGTGATCCGGCCGCGGACGATGGCGGTGGCCGGCGCCTGCAGTGGGCCGGCAGCGTCGCGCGGCGGAGCCGTTTGCTGCTGCGGGGCGGCGAGAAGGGCCATGAGCATCCAGGGCGCCAGCTTCATCGGCGGGATTATACGGCCGGACGCCAATCGCCCGACCTGAAGGTGGGTGTTACGCGAGGCTTTCGAGCTGGAGCTCGGGGACGCGCTCTTCCGCGAAGCGCAGCTCCCACTCCCCTTCGAACAGCAGCACGTGGCGGTCGTCCGCGTCGAGGCAGACGATGGTGCTCGCGGGCAACTGTGCCAGCCAGCGCGACTCGATTTTCGTGGCGCCCGCCCAGCGCGCGGCGCGGTGCGGCAGTGTGGCAACCTCGGCGCGCACGCCGTACTCGTTCTGCAGGCGGCTCTCGACGATGTTGAACTGCAGGGCGCCGGCGGCGGCGAGGATCGGGTCCCGGCTCCCCGACACCGCCGTGAAGACGCGGATGACGCCTTCCTCCTGCAGCTGTGCCAGGCCGCGGTCGAACTGTTTTCGCCGCGCGACATCGACGCAGCGCAGTCGCGCGAACTCCGACGGCTGGAAGGCGGGCATCGGCGGATAGGCGATGCCGGGCACCTCCGACAACGTGTCGCCGATCAGGAACAACCCCGGGTTGATCACGCCGACGACATCGCCGGGGTACGCGCTCTCGACGGTCTCGCGATCGCGGCCGAAGAGCCGATGCGATCGGGTCATGCGCAGCTCGCGCTCGAGCCGCGCGTGGTGCACGATCATGTCCTTCGTGAACCGGCCGGAGCAGATCCGGAGGAACGCCATGCGGTCGCGGTGCTGCCGGTCCATGTTCGCCTGGATCTTGAAGACAAAGGCGGAGAACGGCGCGGCGGGCGGAATCAGCCGTCCATCGACCGTCTCCATCTCCTGGGGCGGCGGCGCCAGATGCACGAGCGCTTCGAGGAACGGCTCGACGCCGACGTCGTGCAGCGCGCTCCCGAAGAAGACGGGAGTCTGGCGTCCGGCCAGAAAGGCGGCGACGTCGGGGGGCGGCAGCGTGCCTTGGAGGAGCGCGACGTCCTCGCGCAGCTCGGAGGCGGCCGTGTCACCGAGCATCTGGCGCAGCGCCTCGCTCTCGAGGGGCATCTCGACCATCGGCGCCCGGCGTCCTTTCGACGAGCGCTCGAAGCGCAGGACGCGGTGCGTGCGGTGGTCGTACACCCCCTGGAAGGTCGGCCCGGTGCCGATCGGCCAGTTGTGCGGGATCGCGGGAATCGACAGCGTGCGCTCGATCTCGTCGAGCAGCTCGAGCGGCGCGCGGCCGGGCTGATCGAATTTGTTGATGAACGTCAGGATCGGCGTCTGCCGAAGCCGGCAGACCTCGAAGAGGCGCCGTGTCTGCGCCTCGACTCCCTTGGCGGCGTCGAGGACCATGACGGCGCAGTCCACGGCCATGAGCGTGCGATAGGTGTCTTCGCTGAAGTCCTCGTGCCCCGGGGTGTCGAGGAGGTTGATGACGCAGCCGCCGTACTCGAACTGGAGGGCCGACGAGGTGACGGAGATCCCGCGGGTGCGCTCGATCTCCATCCAGTCGGAGGTGACCGCGCGCTGCGTCTTGCGTCCGCGGACCGCGCCGGCGATCTCGATCGCGCCGCCGTACAGCAGCAGCTTCTCGGTGAGCGTCGTCTTACCGGCGTCGGGATGCGCGATGATCGCGAACGTGCGCCGGCGTTCGGCTTCGCGCTGGACGTCGGCCGCGTGAGCGATGTCGGTGGCGGATTCGGGGGATGTCAAGCTCTCCATTATAGAGGCCTTCCCGCCCGCGCCCGTGCGCGCCGCGGTGGGCGTCATCTTTGCAAAGGTCATGGTTTGTCGGAACCGAAGGAGGTGAATCAGTGTTTATTCGAGGATTTCAGTGGCTCGCCATCGCGACGCTGGCGGCAGGTGTCGCGGGATGCAATCGGGAGGAACCGACTGTCACACAGACGGACACGCCAGCCCAGCAGACGTCAGTTCAGCGGGACGATTCCTGGATCGAGACCGCCGTTCAGGCGAAGTACTACGACGATGACTCCGTGCGGGGCCGGAGCATTGCCGTCGACGCAAACGGCGGAGCCGTGACGCTGCGCGGCGTCGTTGAAACAGAACAGGCGCGGCAGCAGGCCGTCGCGCTCGCCAGAAGCGTTGAGGGCGTGACCGCCGTCAACGACGAGCTTCGAGTAGGCGCCACCACAGCCGAATCGAGGCCCGGCAGCGCCGATACCGTCGGCACCGCCGGCCGCGAAGACGGCCGGACGCCCGGATGGATCACCACGAAGATCCAGGCGCAGTACTTCGTCAACCCGGAGATCAAGCCGTGGAACATCGACGTCACGACCAACAGCGACGGCGTCGTGATCCTGGAAGGGGTCGTCGAGGAAGCCAACGACAAGACCGAGGCCGTCAGAATCGCCCGTGAGACCGAAGGTGTGACGCGGGTCGAGGATCGGCTGCGCCTTCAGGCCGAGGAGGGCGAAACGGAACGCCGCGCCGACAGGCCGGCCGCCAGGACGGGCATGGATACGCCGGACGGATGGGTCACGGCGAAGATCCAGGCCAAGTACTTCATCGATGACGAAGTGAAGGCCCGCAACATCGACGTCGATACCAACGACGGGCATGTCACGCTGAACGGCACGGTCGCCACTGAGGCGGAGCGGCGTCAGGCGCTCGCGCTCGCGCGGAACACCAACGGCGTGCGGGACGTGACCGACCGGCTCACGATCGACAAGACCGCAGACCCGAGCCTGACGGAATCGGCGCGCAGCGGCATGCAGGGGGCCGCGCGCCAGGCGGAACGCGCCATCGCAGAGGTCGAGCGGCCCGATGCGTGGCTGACGACGAAGGTCCAGGCCAAGTACTTCCTGGATGCGGACGTCAAGGGCCACCGGATCGACGTCGACACACGCAACGGCGTGGTGACGCTGACCGGGTCCGTCGAGACCGCCCAGCAGAAGACGGAAGCCGAGAAGATCGCGCGCGACACCGAAGGTGTGAAGCGCGTCGTCAACCAGCTGACGGTGGGCAAGAAGTAACAGAGGTCCGAAAGGACCGGAGGGTCCGGATAGTCCGAAAGGTCCCAGGGACCCTCGGACCGTCCGGACCCTACCCCTGGCACGTGCAGTTCACGCAGCCGTGTTCCGCACACGTGCCGCACGACTGCACGACACGCTTGCGGAGTGCCTCGCGGGCGCGGAACACGCGGACGCCGGCGTTGCTCGCCGAGAGCCCCTTCCGCTCCGCGTAGGTCTTCACCGGCACGCCGTCCACTTCGACTGACTTCAGGGCGTCCGCGTATTCCGGTTTGAGCGTGTCGGCGAGGCGGGAGATGCACGCACAGATCTCCCCTGCCATCTCAGGTGCCGGGGTATCGCGCGACTCGAGTTCGCGGGCGAAGGTCTCCAGGGGTATGCCGGATTGTAGACGAGCTACACTGAAGCCATGCCCATTTTCGAATATCAGTGCCGCGATTGCGACCGGCCCTTCGAGCTGTTCGTCACCGCGGACCGGAAGCCGGCGTGCCCGTCCTGCGGCGGCGCGAACCTGCTCAAGCTGTTGTCCACACCCGGGATGGTCGGCGCCAGCGGGCCGGCCGGCGCGGAGGACTGCGCCGCCCCGGCCGCGATGTGCGGCGCCCGCGGCGGCCGCTGCGGCTGCAACTGAGCGCGGCCGCCGGGCCTGCGATCGAGACGGCCGAGGCCGTTACTTGATCCGGGCGCTCGTCTGAAATCGGCGGAAATTGCTGTAGCGCGCCTCGCATACGACTACGACGTGCGCGTATTCGGTATCGGCCTCGATGCGCCTGGGCGGCGTGCCGCGTTCGTAGCTTTCACGGAACACGGCGGGCACCCACAGAGCGAGTTTCTCGTCGCGCGTGTAGTCCGTTGTCAGTTCGACCTTGATCTCGCCGGAGTTGGCCCGCAGGACCGTCCGGCGCACCCGCCCGATCCCCGCCTCGACGATGACCTCTCCCGTCGAGAGGATCCGGCCGCGCAGCGGATCGGTGATCAGCGACGGCGATTCTCGCTCGGTGAACGCGAGCGTCACCAGGACGGCATTCCCCTCCCTGCGGACCCGCTTGCGCGCGAACGAGAAGCGTTCGCGGTGGTTGGCGTCGAAGACGAGCAGGCTGAGCGTCGGCTCGCTGAAATTCCGGAGGATGCGGCCGATGTTGAACCTGGAGTTCTGCCGCTTCAGTGTGGCGGCCACTTCGGTGGATGACAGATCGTCGAGCGCCTGCCTGATGTCCGGGCGGTCCTCAACCGGTAGGCCGTCCACCGCGATCACGTCCCGGATCGCCATCCAGTCACGCGTCCCGGGCATGAACATGAAGAACACTTCACTGGCCATGCGGCGGCTTCGAGGGGCGGTCGAGTCTCTCGGCATCCGCGAGACGACGTCCTGTGTGTAGGATTCGTCCGCCAGGATCGACGTCAGATCGCGCTGATAGTCGCTGACGTACTGCGCCACCGCCGTGACGACCGCACGTGTGGAAGTATCGGGGCCTTGCGACGAGAGTCCGGCAACCGAGAATGGCAGGCTGAGCAGCACGCAGATGGGCAAACCACGGGGCCGTCGTCGCCAGCCGGAAGGCATGCTCCCCCTATAAGAACAAAACGGGTGAGCCGTGCCCGGCTCACCCGTTCATCCTTCTCGAATTGGTCGGGGCGACTGGATTCGAACCAGCGACCCCCTGACCCCCAGTCAGGTGC